>NZ_OZ217340.1:528412-884325 GCF_965111685.1 Streptococcus oralis | reverse complement strand
GTCCACCATCGATGACAATTTTTCTCATGTTTTACTCTTTCAAAATTTACTAAAAAGGTCTTTCCATTCTATTATACCATAATTTTCAGTTTTTTCCCATCCCTATTTACTAAAATACAATCTCATTTTGATAAAAAAAGACCTATCACTCAAGCTTTTCAGCTTGAAATGATAGGTCTTTGTGTTAGATTAACGTACAGTACGGATACGCATTGTGTTTGTACGAACAGCTTCGCCAAGTGGCACACCTGCAACGATAACAATATCATCACCAGATTCTACCAAACCTTGCTCAACTGCAATTCTTTCAGCGAGATCAAACATATCATCAGTGTTTGATGGGCGATCAGTTGTTACTGGGATAACTCCCCAGTTAAGCATCAAACCACGCTGAGTCAATTCATCGAAAGTGATTGCCAAGATATCAGCATCTGGACGGTATTTAGAAATCAAACGAGCAGTGTGACCTGTCTTAGTAAGAGTAACCACCAACTTGATATTCATAGAGTTTGTCGCATCCTTAACAGCTGAAGCCATAACCTCAGTCTTAGAATTACGTGACAAGCTAACAGACGACAAGCGACCGTATTCTTTTAAAAGAGTTTGAGCATTTTTGTCAATAGTTGCCATCGTAGTAACTGACTCAAGTGGATATTTACCATTTGCAGACTCACCTGAAAGCATTGTAGCGTCGGTTCCGTCAATAACAGCGTTAAACACGTCTGATACTTCTGAACGCGTTGCACGTGGTTTTTCAGTCATTGTTTCAAGCATGTTTGTTGCTGTGATAACGACTTTACCTGCTGCGTTCACTTTAGTGATGATCATTTTTTGGTAAACTGGAACCATTTCGAATGGTACTTCGATACCCATGTCACCACGGGCAATCATGATACCGTCAGCAACTTCAAGGATTTCATCCAAGTTATCGATACCTTGTTGGTTTTCGATTTTCGCAAACAATTGAACGTGACCGTTACCAGTTTCTTCACAGATTGCACGAACTTCTTCGACGTCTTTTGCAGTACGTACAAATGAGATCGCGATGAAGTTGATACCTTGTTCCAAACCGAAACGGATATCATCGTTATCGCGTTCAGCAAGTGCTGGGAAAGGAATTTTAGTGTTTGGGATGTTTACACCTTTTTGTTTAGCGATAATTCCGTCATTTTCAACGACTACTTCAAATTCACGAGTTGCATCGTCTTTTGCGAAAACACGAAGACCGAGTTTACCATCGTCAACCAAAACTTGGTGACCAACTTCAACATCATCGTAGATGTCAAGGGCACCAGCAACGTTCAAAGCAATCACATCACGAGTTGATTTGATACCTTGTTTAGTTGCAACACGGATATTTTCACCAGTTTTGTAAGAGTACTCTTTTGCGTCACCTTCAAACAATTCTGTACGGATTTCAGGTCCTTTAGTATCAAGAAGGAAACCAACTTTTTTACCTGCAAGTTTTTCAGCAAGTTTAACAGTTGCCATACGCTCACCTTGTTCTTGGTGGTCACCGTGTGAGAAGTTGAAACGGAAAGTGTTTGCTCCTGCTTCAATCAGTTTAGCAATGTTTTTAGCTGAAGCTTCAACATCAAGTTTTTCACCCCAGTATCCGTCTTCACCGAATTTTTTACCACCACGGATTTCAACCGCAGGACCTAAAGTTGCAACGATTTTTACACGTTTGTTCATGATTTTTGTAACTCCTTTATATAATTCGACCTTTTAAGGTCATGTTACCATATTAATGAAAGTTGATTAAGACAAGCTCTTGTTTAAGTTAGAGAGTTCAAGATCAGCTTTATGAGGGTTGTTAACAACGATCTTACCATCAGCTGTTAAGCTAAACAAAGCTCCTTCTTCTGCTGTTCCAAGAATTGGATTTTCAACCATTTTTTCGTTACGGATACCAACAGCGACACCACCGATTCCTTGTTTAAGGAGTTTAACAGCGTGTGCACCCATGCGTGATGCTAATACACGGTCACGAGCGGTTGGTGATCCACCACGTTGGATGTGTCCAAGTTCAGTTACACGAAGGTCACTAGTGTCTCCAGCTTCCTTGAGTTTTTTACCAAACTCATCGGCAGACATAACTCCCTCAGCCAAAACGATGATGTTGTGTTTCTTACCACATTCATAACCAGCTTTGATGCTTGCAACGATATCTTCCATCTTGAAGTCTTCTTCAGGGATGATGATTTCGTCAGCACCAGTTGCGATACCTGCCCAAAGAGCAATATCACCAGCGTTACGTCCCATTACTTCAACAACGAAAGTACGACGATGACTTGATGATGTATCACGAATCTTATCAATCGCATCCATTGCAGTAGTGACTGCAGTATCAAATCCAATTGTGAAATCAGTACCTACGATATCGTTATCAATAGTTCCTGGAAGTCCGATAGCTGGGAATCCATGTTCCGTCAAGCGCATAGCTCCGTGATAAGAACCGTCTCCACCGATAACTACGACTCCTTCGATACCGTGTTTTTTCAATTGCTCAATCCCTTTAAGTTGCCCTTCAAGTTGTGCAAACTCAGGGTAACGAGCAGAGTGAAGGAAAGTACCACCACGTGAAATGATGTCTCCTACTGAAGCAGCATCAAGTGGATAAATTTCACCGGCAACCATACCTGCGTATCCATCATAGACACCAAAAACTTCCATTCCTTCTGAGATTGCTTGGCGAACCACCGCACGGATGGCAGCATTCATACCAGGGGCGTCTCCACCACTGGTTAAAACAGCAATACGTTTCATTTGGTTATGCTCCTTTTTCTTTTAACATTCTTACTGATTATACCACATTTACTTGGAAAATTCTTCTATTTTCCGTATTTTTAGCGATAAATCGTTTTCATAGCAATTCCCTCTAATTTTTCCTCTAGAGCAGAATCTTTTTTTACAAAATGTTGAGTAGAAACAACCGTTTTTTGTTCCTCTTCATACCTGATAATGACAGGGATTGGGCCTTTGTATTGTTCTAGAATATTTGAAATCTCTTTATCATTTTCATGATTTTTAACTTGAATCCAGAATCGTTCCGCTACTGCTTCTTTCAAATCTTGTGCAATCATTTGCAGACGACCATCTCGAGATTGAACTTTGCCATTAATGTAGTAAAATTTCCCTTCGGATAAAATGGAAGCAAATTTTCTATATTGGTCTGAAAATACAGTTACATCCATCCGAGACTTACTATCATGAACCTGTAGAAAGGCCATACTCTCGCCCTTCTTAGTTCGAATCACTTTTATTTTTTGTACTTCAACTAGGAGAATGGCTTGAGCTCCCTCAGTAAGATTAGCGATTGGCGTTGTCGGATATAGGGCCTGTTTGGCAAGAGTCTGGAGAGGATGGGCACTGACACCTACCCCAATCAGTTCCTGCTCTTTGTAAAATTTCTCTGCCTCAGTAAAATCTTCAGCTTCAGTCCAACTATAGTTTGTATCCGCAAAGAGACCTCCCAACTCCTCAACAAAGACAAATAAGTTTGGTAGGTTGACTAAGATTTTCTGACGATTCTTGTCAAATTCATCAAAAAGCCCTACTTCAACCAAAGGAGTCAAAAGCGACAGTTTCTTGTAATTCTTGGGAAGACGTGTGACAAAATCTTCAATACTTGAGAAGGGACGATTTTCAATAATCCAGTAAGACAAATCTCTTGGCATGCCCTTAATGGCTTTTAAACCAAGATAGATTTTCTTCTGGGTGATTTTATCATGATAGGGAATGCTGTTGATGGCTAAAGGCGCTACATCAAATCCCATCTGCAGAGCATCTACAATATAATCACTGCTTGAATAATTCAACATGACTTGAAAGAAAATAGCAGGATAATGGGTTTTAAAATAAGCAAGTTGGAATGCCAGGGCTGAATAGGCATAGGCGTGGGATCTGTTAAATCCATAGCCCGCAAACTTTTCCATCACTGCAAAAACTTGGTTGGCTTTTTCTTCTGTATGCCCAAGTTTCATAGCTCCTGTGATAAAATCTTCCTTCATTAAATGCATTTCTTTAGCATTTTTCTTACCCATGGCTCGTCTGAGAATGTCAGCTTTACCAAGACTGAAGCCTCCAAATCGCTGAGCAACCTGCATGACCTGTTCTTGATAGAGCATGATGCCATAAGTTGATGAGAGAATATCCTCCAGGGCTGGGTCCAACACCGTCACCTTTTCTTTACCGTGCTTACGAGCCACAAAATTATCGATATAATCACTTGCGCCTGGTCTATTGAGGGAGGTTGTGACTACTACCTCTTCGAAGACTTGTGGTTTGACCCGTTTCAAGAGTCGAATGGCACCAGGTTGTTCAAATTGGAAAATCCCCTTTGTATTTCCAGCAGCAAAGAGGGCCAAGGTTTCTTTATCTTCCAAATCAATCTCTTCGATTTTCAGATGAACACCTTCTGACTCAGCCAGTAATTCCTGCATTTTTTGGACAAAAGTTAAGTTACGCAGACCTAGGAAATCCATTTTTAGAAGCCCATTGGCTTCAACACCATGAGCATCATACTGAGTGATCAGCATGTCCTCACCATATTTTAGAGGAATATAGTCCGTCAAGTCTTGGTCACTCATAACGACTCCGGCTGCATGGATAGAGGTCTGACGAGGATACCCTTCAATCTTTCGAGCAATCTCAAAAGCTTTTTGGTATTCAATCTTGCTATTGAGGACCTGCCTAAATTGCAAATTCTTTTCATAGGCCGTCGTTAGCGTATCTCGGAAACTGATTTTTTTCGTAATATTTGTTAATTCGTACTCTGGAACGCCATAGCGTTTGAAAACATCACGAATCGCCTGTTTTGCTCCAAAGGTCGAATAAGTGACAATCTGCGCCACATGTTGACTGCCATAGCGATCACGAACATAGCGAATGAACTCTGGTCTATAAAGGTCTGGAATGTCGATATCGATATCGGGCATGGTATAGCGCTCACGATTTAAAAAGCGTTCGAAAATCAGGTTCTTTTCAACCGGGTCAATCCCTGTGATATCAAGTGAGTAAGCCACCAGACTACCAACAGCAGACCCACGCCCCATTCCCATATAGTAGCCTTGGGAACGTCCAAAACGGAGCAAATCCCAAACTACAAGGAAATAGTCATCAAATCCCATATCATGAATCACAGCTAATTCCTCATTCAGTCGCTCATGATAGATAGCTGAGGTTAGCTCCTTGTCAATCAAGCCTTTCTCAGCTCTTGCTCGAAGCTCTTCCACCGCTGGTCTTTCAGGATTAAAGCGAGGAAGTTTTAAACTTGGGTCGATTTGATAGCTTACATTCTCTATCAAATTCTGGAGATTGGCAAGCGCCTGAGGGAAGCGATTTTTAAACCGAGCTTCTAAATCTGAGGCAGGTAAAAAAATCCCTTGTTGTGAATGCACATCTACTTCTCTTAGGCTGACGTTGTCCTTGACTGCTGACAAGATTTGTAAAACTTGTATATCTTCTTTTTCAAAAGAGTTGACTTGATAGAGTGGAAGAATCGATCTGGTAAAGACTTCTTGAGGAGTATCTGGACTGACACCGATAAAATAATCATGCCCCAAATCCAGTTGTTCGACCCCATTAAAATAGGGAACAACAATGGCCACATCTTCGAGGTGGGAGGTGAAGTCAGACCAATTTTTCCGTCCAGTCATTTTTAAAGTGGATAACTTCATCAACTCTTGATAGCCTTTAGTGGATAGGGCTAGAAAACGAAGAGAAATATTCTCCTCATCTTTGATCAAGGTCATTTCAAGACCAATTAAAGGTTGGATGCCATACTTACGAGTCACTTCTAGAAAATGATAGGCTCCATAGAGATTATCCACATCCATAATAGCAAGGTGAGAATAGCCATACTCTTTAGCTGTTTGTACATATTTTTCAATTGAAACCACACTTTCCATAAAACTGTAAACAGTCTTGGTGTCGAGCTGTGCAATCATTTCTTCTCCTCCTTGCTTTCGTTTTACTACTATTATACCATTTTAAGTTGGATATTGAAGCAACTCGGATGCTTTCTTTTCAACATCAGCATTTACAACCTCTCCGTCTTTCTTCCTTTTAGTTTTTAATATTATAAGATAGATTTGAATATCATTTTAGACATTTTTATACTAAGTAAAGTATAATAAAGTCGGATTCTATATGCAATTTCACATATAAAAAATTCTAAGAAAGGGCTTTTTATTATAGTATTTATTCATCATTTTATAATAACTTACTAAATAGGTATTCCGCTTTACGAAATTTCTTGCATTAAAGTTTATTTATTCCATTTTTCCCTATTTTTTGATATAATAAATTCAGTCTGTTTTCAAAGGAGAGAAGCATGCGTTTTAATCAATTTAGCTATCTTCCGACCACTAGTTCTCAACAATTAGATGAACTAGCAAGTCTTGGTCTGGAATTGTCACCTCAACTGCCCTTAAAAAAGCAATTTGAAGACTTCATCCGTTGGAGTTTCTTCAATTATACTAATACCGATTACGCTCTATCTACCATAGCTGCAGATAGAGAAACGGATCTACTGACCTTTTTTCAGTCTGATAAAGAGCTGACAGCTGATATTTTTTACACCGTAGTTTTTCAACTTTTAGGATTTAGCTATCTTGTTGACTTTGAGGATGCCGAACGGTTCCGTAAAGAAACTGGTTTTCCTATTGTTTATGGAGATCTCATTGAAAATCTTCATCAGTTACTCAATACGCGAACGAAAAAAGGAAATACGCTCATCGATCAGCTTGTTAGTGATGGACTCATTTCAGAAGATAATCGCTATCACTACTTTAACGGTAAGAGCTTGGCAACCTTCTCTACTCATGATGTCATTCGTGAAGTAGTCTATGTCGAGAGCCGTGTGGATACTGATAAAGACGGTCTCCCTGATTTAGTCAAAGTCAGCGTTATTCGCCCACGTTACGACGGTCAAGTACCTGCTCTTATGACTGCCAGCCCTTATCACCAAGGGACCAACGACAAAGCCAGTGACAAAGCTCTCTACAAAATGGAGGGAGAGCTTAAAGTCAAACCGCCACACACCATTGAACTTGAGGAACCTAAGCTGAATTTAGTCGAACCTCATGGTCAATCAGAAGTCGTCGCAGAAGCTGAAGAAAAGTTAGCTCATATCAATAGCTCATATACCCTCAACGACTACTTCCTCCCACGTGGATTTGCCAATCTCTATGCATCGGGTATTGGTACCAGGGATTCGCAAGGTCTCATGACCAATGGGGACTACCAGCAGATTGAAGCTTATAAAAATGTCATTGATTGGCTCAATGGTCGTTGTCGTGCTTTCACGGACCACACGCGCAAACGTCAAGTCAAGGCTGACTGGTCAAACGGCAAAGTCGCAACAACAGGAATCTCTTATCTAGGTACCATGTCCAATGGTCTCGCCACCACTGGTGTTGATGGCTTAGAAGTCATCATCGCAGAAGCAGGTATTTCCTCTTGGTACAACTACTATCGGGAAAATGGTCTAGTGACCAGTCCAGGTGGTTACCCAGGTGAGGATTTTGACTCACTTGCTGAATTGACCTACTCCCGCAACCTCCAAGCTGGTGATTATATTCGTGGCAATAAAGCTCATCAAGCTGACTTAGAGAAGGTTAAAGAGAAACTCGATCGCAAGACTGGTGACTACAATCAGTTTTGGCATGACCGCAACTATCTGCGCAATGCTCACAAGGTTCAAGCTGAGGTCGTCTTTACACATGGTTCTCAGGATTGGAACGTCAAACCTCTTCATGTTTACCAGATGTTTCATGCCCTTCCTAGCCATATCAATAAGCACCTCTTTTTCCATCATGGTGCCCATGTCTATATGAACAACTGGCAGTCGATTGACTTCCGAGAGTCCATGAATGCCTTGTTAAGTAAGAAATTGTTAGGACTTGCAACAGACTATCAACTTCCGACTGTTATCTGGCAGGACAATACCGAACCGCAAAGATGGCAAGGTCTTGATGACTTTGGCAAGCAAGATGAACTGCATACCTTCTCTCTTGGAACTGAAGAAAAAGTGATTCAGAACCAGTATGAACAAGAAGATCTTGAGCGTTATGGCAAGACTTACCAGACCTTTAATACTGAACTTTACCAAGGAAAAGCTAATCAGATTACCATTGACCTTCCAGTAAGTCAAGACATTCACTTAAATGGGCGAGTGGAGCTGAAACTTCGTGTCAAATCGAGTACGAACAAGGGCCTATTATCAGCCCAACTGTTAGAAATTGGACAAAAGAAATATCTACAGCCTTATCCAGCTGTTTTAAGTGCTAGAACCATTGATAATGGTCGTTACCACATGTTAGAAAATCTCTGTGAACTACCATTCAACCCAAGTGCCCAACGTGTCCTCACCAAAGGCTACCTTAATCTTCAAAACCGAGATGATCTCTTGACAATCGAAGAAATCCAACCAAATGAATGGATGGACTTCAAGCTAGAGCTTCAACCAACTATCTACAAACTTAAAGAAGGAGATACTCTCCGTTTGGTTCTCTACACAACAGACTTTGAGATTACAATTCGAGATAATACAGACTATCAGTTGACTGTTGATTTACCACAGTCTAGTCTTATCCTACCTTGTCAAAAGGTATAATGTACCAGACTTTCAATATGGAAGTATTCAAAGGAAAAGTCAATGAATTTGACCATTGAACTTCCTATAACCAAGGCTTTCCACTTGAACAGTCGAATCAAACATAAACTTCGTATCAAATTCAGTTCAAATAAGAGTTTTTTAGAAGCCTCTAGACAGAATTTGGACAAAAGATACTCCCTCTAACCAATATGTGTAACCATTTATCATATACGCTACTAGACCACATGTTGGAAATCTCTGTGAATTAACATTTAGAGTGAATTCACAACAAGTCGTGACAAAATGCTACCCAAATTGAATGATTCACTGTCATTAAAGAACATCAATGTAGATGAACGGATTGCTACCCAGTTTATCTGCACGAAACTAGTGACAAGTTAAAAAAAGGAGAATCTCTCCATCTAGTTCTTTATCCTACTGACTTTGACATCATCATACGTGACAATACCGCCTACCACCCGACTGACGTTATCGTTCAGTCCACGCTACTGTACCTTGTAAAAGGAGTATTTACTTTATGAACAAATCAGAACACAGACACCAACTTATCCGCGCCCTCGTTTCAAAAAACAAAATCCATACTCAAGCTGAATTACAAGCCTTGTTAGCGGAAAATGATATCCAAGTTACTCAGGCTACCTTATCACGCGATATCAAAACCATGAACCTTTCAAAAGTTCGCGAAGATGATAATTCTTACTATGTGCTAAATACAGGATCTATCTCCAAATGGGAAAAACGTCTTGAAAACTATATGGAAGACGCTCTTGTTATGTTGCGTCCTGTGCAACACCAAGTTATTTTGAAAACTTTACCCGGTTTAGCCCAATCGTTTGGATCTGTAATTGATTCCTTAGACTTCCCAGATGTCGTTGCAACCCTTTGTGGTGACGATGTCTGCATGATTATCTGTGAAGATGCTACAAAAGCTCAAGCTTGTTTTGAAAGTCTTAAAAAATATGCACCACCATTTTTCTTTAGTGAATAAAATAAATCCCGTGATCAAAAGATCACGGGAATTTTTTATTTCTTTGACTGTGTTTCTTCTTTCTTTGTACGTGCCAATCGAAGAGTGCGTTTAGGATTGAGACGATTAAACAATTCTTCTAGTTTCTTTTCATTCCACACATCTGCTGCAGAAACAAAATTTCCATCTGCATCTCGGAATGATATCGGTTTATCTCCCATATCAATCTCCTAGTCTACAAATTCAAACTCAAACTTGCCGATTCTTACCAAGTCTCCATCCTTAGCTCCACGCGCACGAAGGGCTTCGTCAACCCCCATACCACGAAGCTGACGGGCAAACTTCATGACCGATTCGTCACGGTCAAAGTTGGTCATGTTAAAGAGTTTCATGAGTTTCTCACCAGAAAGTACCCATGTCGCATCATCATCACGACTAATCTCAAAGGCTTTTTCTTCCTCGTCAAAGCCATAGTAAGCCTCTTCTTCCATATCGGATTCATCATAAATCGGGAATTCTGGAGTCTTGTCTAACAACTCGGCTGTGGCATCCAAAAGAGTCGCCAACCCTTGCTTGGTCAGACCAGAAATTGGGAAGATGGCTGGAAGTTCCTCAAACTCGTCGTAGTTTGCTGCCAACTTTTCCTTGAAAGTTTTAAGATTTTCCTGACTTTCAGGCATGTCCATCTTGTTAGCCACGATGATCTGCGGACGTTCCATGAGACGAAGGTTATAAGATTCTAATTCCTTATTGATAGCAAGGTAGTCCTCATAAGGATCACGTCCTTCACTAGCCGACATATCAATGACATGGAGGATAACTCGAGTACGTTCTATATGACGGAGAAACTGGGTTCCAAGACCAACACCTTGACTAGCCCCTTCAATCAAACCTGGAAGGTCTGCAACAGCAAAGGACTCACCTGACTGCGTACGAACCATACCTAAATTAGGGACAATGGTCGTAAAGTGGTAAGCACCGATTTTTGGCTTAGCTGAAGTGATGACACTAAGCAAAGTTGACTTGCCGACAGATGGGAAACCGACCAAGCCGACATCCGCTAGAATCTTCAATTCCAGTTGCAACTCACGTTCTTGACCTGGTTCTCCGTTCTCAGAGATTTCAGGTGCAGGATTTTTTGGCGTTGCAAAACGGATATTTCCACGACCGCCACGACCGCCATGAGCCACGATAAATTCTTGACCATGTTCAATCAAGTCTGTAATGACTTTTCCTGTTTCCGCATCACGTACAGTAGTCCCTTGGGGTACCCGAACACGAAGATCTTCTGCACCACGTCCGTGCATTCCTTTGGTCATCCCTTTTTCACCGGAATCAGCCTTGAAATGACGGTTATAGCGGAAATCCATCAAGGTACGTAAGCCTTCGTCTACCACAAAAACAACGTTACCTCCACGTCCACCATCACCCCCCCAAGGACCGCCATTCGGGACATATTTTTCACGGCGAAAGGCAACCATGCCATCGCCACCATTACCAGCCTTGACCTTAATCTTGGCTGTATCTAAAAACATACTCATATTTTCTTCTCGCTTTAAAAAGGCTGGGGAGAACCCAGTCATTAGTTATTTTTTCTATCCTCGTAGCTTGCTTAGAATCTACTAAAAGCTCCAAGCGCAGTTGCAAAGATACCAGCAAGGGTAACAAACAACATGATGAGCACGATAACAAGTGTCACCTTTTCAAACAATGTTTTTTTACGTTTTCCGTTATCTCCAAAAGCCATAACTTCTCCTTTTTCTATATAATTCTAATTTAATATTCTGTTGAAACTGGTGCAATCAACCATGAAATGATATAAGCAAGGACTCCTGTCCCATAACAAAATGCAAGAACAGCCCAAATGACACGAACAATTGTTGGATCAATATCAAAATAATGAGCAACTCCTGCGCATACTCCACCAATCTTTTGATCTTTCCCGCTTCTCATTAATTTTTTCATTATTTCTTTCTCTTATTCTATTATTTGAATTCGTCAATCCAATAATCTCTGATGCTAGACAATTGTTTTCGAGACGCTCTTAAAATACGCTTGGATTCTTTTACCGGGCTTGTAACAGCCTGTTGAGGTAGATAGAGAATCGTTTTTAAGAAGCGTTGACTGACAGGTTGACCATCATGTAACTCATGTTCAAAGTTATTTGAGATAATGGCATCAAGGTAAAACTCATGAACTCGTTTCCCAAAATTTTCAGCCGAAATCTCGTACAACTTATCCGCCAACTTTTGTTCTGACATATCAGGAGTAGCGATCAAGGCTTCAAGGATAGCTCCTGCAAGCTCTCGTTCTCCATAGTAGAGGGTCCCAAACATTTTATCATTGATCAGATTTTCAAGATAGGGATTACCATGAGCGATAACAGGAGTTCCACTGGCTAGACTTTCTAGATAGGTTAAGCCCTGAGTTTCACTCGTAGAGGCAGAAATGAAGAAATCAGCTGCTTTATAGTACAAGGCTGTCTCACTTGGAGCAATCATACCAGTAAAAATTACATATTTTTGTATGTTTAAATTCTCTGCTTGCTCTTTCAGACTGTCCAGATAAGGTCCGTCTCCAGCAACAACCAACTTCACCTTATCTTCTTCTTTCACTACCTCAGCAAAGGCATTTAGTACTGCTTGGATATTCTTCTCAAAGGAGATACGCGAAAGGCTCAGCAGCATTTTCTCGCCTTCCTGAATACCTAACTTCGAACGAAGCTCTTGTAAGTTTTCCTCTTTTATCTCAGGTCGTTCAAACTTAGCCAACTCAATACCAGTTGGGATGACACGCTTTTCAACCTTGACTTTGTATTTAGATAAAAGGTCACGAACAATCTCACTAGGGCAAATAACGCCATCTACATCATGAAGGAAACCTCGTACCAAATATTTTACCATACTCGGACGAATTAGCATACCCTTAGCAATGTAATGCACATAGTCTTCATACTGGGTATGATAGGTATGAATAACTGGAATTTTCAATTCTCTAGCAATCCAAATCCCTAACAAACCAAGTGAAAATTCTGTCTGGGTATGAATGATGTCGAGTTGATACTGCTTGGCAATTTCAAGCGCCTTTGTAAAACCTCTGTAGGCAAATCGTCGATCCTTAAATGCAAAGAAAGGGACACTCGGAATGCGAATAATTTGCCAATCCTCATATCGATTCACATCTTTATCTGTTGTTGTAAAAATAAAAACTGCATGTCCTTGCTTTTCAAGCTCTGTCTTCAAGGTCCGAATACTGGTCGCAACTCCGGAAACCTGAGGAAAATAAGTGTCTGTAAATAAACCAATTCGCATAAATTACCTCACTTTTTGCCCAACGCAGCCTGTTCTCGATAAAATTTTAACCAGATTTCCAACAAATGCTCCTCAGAGTACTCTTTGGAAATTTCGCGAGCTTTTTCTTTCAAGTCTTTCAACTTTTCAGGATGATCTTTGTATTCGAGAATAGCTTCTCTCATCTCTGAAACATCACTTGTAGCACGATAATTCCCATCAAGAATAACCTTATACAGATCCAAGTCCCTCAACATAATCGGAGCTTCGCAACTAGCGGCCTCTAAGATGGTCATAGGGAATAATTCATTGTAACTTGGTAGCAAGAATAGATCCGCCATAGCGTAAAGTTCTCGCATCCGTTCCGGTGACACAATTCCAGGGAAAATAAGATTTTTTGGTGGATCATCCATAATCTTCTTGTAGCGTTCATAACCATCTGTCATCCCACCAAATGAAAAACCACCTGCCCAGATAAAGGTAATTTCTGGCAATTGCTCAGCAAGACGAATAAAATCATCAATTCCTTTACGTTTCTGAACCTGACCCGCACCGATTACGACAAACTGATCTTCCGCGAGATCCATTTCCTTCCGGAGTTGTACAACTTGTTCAGCTGGTAATGGATGCCATTTTTCTTTGTTTACAAAGTTTGGAATATAAGTTACTTTTTCACGCGGAATACCAGCAGCCACTAAATCCTCGATAAACATGGGATTGACCACCACCAAGTGTTCCATTCGGTTATAAAAGGAAAAAACATAGCGTTTGACAATTCCTTTTAGGAAAAATGGAATCTTCAAACTCCCCTCAAGCGTATCAGGCAAAAAATGCACATAGCCAATTTTTCTCCCAGAGCGTTTCTTTTGGAAAGTAGATAAATAATAGGAGAAATCAATTGTATGAAAGTGAGTTACATCCGCTTCTACAGGAAGATTCTCTGTAACAATCAACAGGTCTTTGGCATCGCGGTGAAGGAGACTAACCAATTCTCGATAAGCTCCTGACACTCCTTGACCAGCTACTTTTTCACTTGAACTTAGCATATTAATACGCAATTTTTCGTTTTCCATACCTTTCATTATACCATTTTATTTCCAGAAAATCAGCAAAAGAAAGAAGAGACCATAGGAAAAAGGATAAATTTACCCTATTTTCCAATCGTCTCTCTCATTTTTTTAGTCTTTATTTAATTCCTAGGGCGATACGCGCGTATCGGCTCATTTTTTCAACCGTCCAAGCTGGATACCAGACCAATTTAACTTCGGTATTAGTTACCTCAGGCACATCTGTCATCGCATCGTGTATTTGGTCTGTCAAAAGATCAGCCAGTGGGCAGCCCATAGTTGTCAAGGTCATATCAATTTCAGTGTGACCAGTTTCACCATCAAATCGAATTTCATAAATCAAACCTAGGTTGACAATATCAATCCCCAACTCAGGATCAATTACTTCTTCCAAGGCGTTTAAAATGCGTGTTTTGATCGTTTCAATTTGCTCTTTTGTATAAGCCATGTTCATCCTCACTCTAATCTTCAATAAAATCACGAAGCGGTTTGCTGCGACTTGGTTGACGTAGTTTTCTCAAAGCCTTGGCCTCGATCTGACGGATACGTTCACGAGTCACGTTAAAGACTTTACCAACATCTTCAAGAGTACGCATTTTCCCATCATCGAGCCCGAAGCGCAAGCGCAAGACGTTTTCTTCACGGTCTGTGAGAGTATCCAAAACCTCATCCAACTGCTCACGCAAAACGATTCGAGTTGTGTAGTCTACTGGATTTTCAATCACTTCGTCTTCGATAAAGTCCCCAAGATGGCTATCGTCCTCTTCTCCAATCGGTGTTTCAAGTGATACTGGCTCTTGGGCGATTTTCAAGATTTCACGCACCTTGTCAGGTGTCATATCCATTTTCTCAGCGATTTGTTCAGGTGTTGGATCTTGACCCAATTCTTGAAGAAGATTCCGCTGTTCACGGACAAGCTTGTTAATCGTTTCAACCATGTGAACAGGAATACGAATGGTACGAGCCTGATCAGCAATGGCACGAGTGATCGCCTGACGAATCCACCAAGTTGCATAAGTAGAAAACTTAAAACCTTTTGAATAGTCAAACTTGTCCACGGCCTTCATCAAGCCCATATTTCCTTCTTGAATCAAATCAAGAAACTGCATACCACGACCTACGTATCGCTTAGCAATCGAAACTACCAAACGAAGGTTGGCTTCTGCAAGACGCTGTTTGGCTTCAATATCACCAGCTTCAACAGCTAAAGCCAATTCTTTTTCTTCTTCGTTGGTCAAGAGAGGAACAACCCCAATTTCCTTCAAATACATACGGACAGGGTCATTAACCTTAGCAGAAGTTGAACCAATCAAATCCTCATCACTGAGTTCAGGCTCTTCTTCTGCACTAAGAACACGCGCACTTGGATTTCCTTCGTTATCTGTGATAGAAATTCCAGCATCCTGAATCCGTTGCAAAAGGTCTTCAATGCCGTCTGCATCCAGGGTAAAAGGAATAACCAGACTTGAATTGATTTCGTCGTCTGTTGCTGTTCCTGTTTTTTTGTGGTTACGGATAAAGTCTGCTACTTGCACATCAAATGTGGTTACTTCTTTTTGTTTTTTTGCCATTATTACTCCATTCTTCTCTTTTGGGAAATCAATCGTTGCAATTCTTCCAAGGCTGTGTCTGTATCTCCTACATGACTAGCCTCCTGCACTTTCTTTTTAATTCGTAAGTTGTCCTTGCTGAGGAGAGCACGGTTTCGAGTCGCTTCGACTTCCATTAGCTCTTGAGGCGACATCTCAGCTGGCAAATCCAAGCTAAGCACGTGGTACCAAGCATTTTCAACCTCAGGCGTCTGATGAGAAAGCTCCTCTGAGCCGATTTCTCCCTGCTCACTTAATAATTCGTAAAGAATCTGAAATTCTGGGGTATCAAAGAAAAAATCTTCTCTTAATCGGTAGTCATTTAGAACAACTGGATTCTCAGCCATCCTATAGAGGAGATGAGCCTCTGCTCTCATGACTGCCGTCAGTTGTCGCGTTACAGGTAAATTAATCGCTGCTGAAGGTTGCTCCTCTTTGACTCTTTCCTGCCTTTGAACAATCCGACTTTCATTTACAATCTGCTCCACCTGTTGGTAATCAAAAGAAGGTAGATTGTCCGCCAAAATGTGGATATAAGAATTCTGGGCAGTGATAGACTTTTCTTTAGCGATTAGGGGTGCAATCTTTTCAATGAACTCAATTTGCGCCTGCAAGTTATCACTATTTTCCGGCTTGAGCTGGTGAATATAGAACTCTATGGGACTAATCCGAGTCTTGGTTAAAAGGTAAGCCAGGTCTTCAGCAGAATTCTTTTGTAAATACTCATCTGGGTCCATGGCATCAGGTACTCGGACAACTTCCACTGAAAAGTCTTTTAACTCCTCTAGTGCCTTGGCTGTTGCTGCCTGCCCTGCCTTGTCGCCATCATAGCTGAGAACAATCTTTTTGGTGAAGCGTTTGAGGTGGTCAACATGCTCCTTGCTTAAGGCTGTTCCCATGGAAGCTACAGCATTTTCTATACCAGCGCGGTAGGCCGCGATAACATCCATGAAGCCTTCCATCAGATAGAGCTCTGTGATCTTACCTGTTCCCTTTTTTGCCTTGTCCAAATGATACAATTCGTAACTCTTATTAAAAATTGCAGTCGAACGACTATTTTTGTACTTGGCAGTCTGATTATCTGTTTCTTGCCAAATACGACCTGAAAAGGCAATGACCTGTCCCTTATCATTGGTCAAAGGAAAGACAATACGTCCGAAAAAAGTATCATAAAACTGATTGCCATCTGACAGATAAAACAAGCCCGAATCCAATAAATCCTTTTCCTCAAACTTGCCAGATAAACGTTGGTAAAGATAGTTTCTCTCGGCTGGAGCTAGTCCAATCTGGAAGTGCTTCAGAACATCATCCGTCAATCCACGTTTGTAGAGATAAGCCCTTGCTTCTTCTCCCATCTTGGTCGTCATGAGGATGGCATGGTAAAAGCGTGCAGCTTCTTCATGCATATCATATAGAGCTTGATGAGGAGAAAGCTGTTGAGGACGAGACTGGATAGGCATGGCTAGTTGAATACCGACGCGCTCACCTATGAGCTGAACGGCTTCCATAAAGGACACACCTTGGTATTCTTCGATGAACTTAAAAACATCTCCTGAGCGCCCACAGCCGAAACAGTGATAAAACTGCTTGTCTTCAACGACGTTGAAAGAGGGGGTCTTTTCACCATGAAAAGGACAGAGCCCTAAATAGTTCCGTCCAGCTTTTTGTAAAGAAATCACGTCACCTATGACTTCCACAATGTTGGCATTGTTTTTGATTTCTTCAATGACTTGCTTGTCAACCATACACAATACCTCCATCTTATCATAGTTTCACGTAAACTAGTATAGCTTATTTCTGAAAAAAAGTAAACCATTTCATACGCTTTCCGTAATTCTCTTTGCCTTATTTTTCTAGATAGAAAGAGGAGATAAAAAACTCAGAAACACTTCCATGTTTCTAAGTTTTTCTTCACTATTTTTTATGAACAACTCTCTACTTTACTCAAATAATTGATAGTAGTCTGAAATCTTCATTTTTGCTTTTTCTTCTTTGTTCAAATCTTGAATGATACGTCCTTCTTTCATAACGATGAGACGGTTTCCATACTTCAACGCATCCTCCATATGGTGGGTAATCATGAGGGCAGTCAGCTTATCTTTTGTGACAAATTCATCCGTTAGTGCCATTAAAGCCACGCTGGTCTTGGGGTCGAGTGCTGCTGTGTGTTCATCTAACAAGAGCAACTCTGGTCGCTTTAATGTTGCCATCAAAAGACTTAGGGCCTGACGTTGACCACCTGATAGAAATTCAATAGGAGTATCCAGATGTTTTTCAAGACCATTTCCAACCTTTTCAATGGTAGCCTGAAACTCTTCTCTATGGCTTGATAGTCTTCTAGGAAGAAGTCCTCTCTTCTCACCACGAAACTTGGCAATCAAGAGATTTTCCGCTACCGTCATACGTGGAGCCGTACTCATCTTAGGATCCTGAAAGACACGAGACAAGTACTTAGCCCGCTTTTCAGGTGAAAAATGCGTTACATCCTCGCCCATGATACGGATACTTCCACTTGTTAGAGGTAGGGTACCTGCAATAGTGTTAAAAAGAGTTGACTTCCCAGCTCCATTTCCACCTAGGATGGTAATGAAATCATGTTCAAAAATTTCAAGAGAAACATCATTCAGAATGATTTTTTCCTCATCAAAGCCATTCGTGATGACTTTGGTGGCATTTTTTAATTCTACAATTGCTGTCATTTGCTAAACTTGACTCCTTTCAGGTATTTGCTTTTGAAGGTTGGAATCATAAGGCAAACTGCCAAAATCAAGGCGCTATACAAACGAAGATAACTTGTATTAAACCCAAGAGCAATCACTCCCCAGACGAGAAACTGATAAGCAATAGATCCCACGACAATGGTCATGAGTCGCTCTGCCAGGGTCAAACTCTTGAACAAAACCTCACCAATAATCAAGCTAGCAAGCCCTACGACAATCACGCCAATTCCTCGAGAAACATCCGCGTATCCTTCTTGTTGAGCAATTAAGGCTCCTGCAAGCGCGATAATCCCATTTGAGAGAACCAAACCCAAGAGTTCCATACGTCCCGTATTGATACCAAAGCTACGAGCCATATCGGGATTGTCACCTGTAGCGATGTAGGCCTGACCTAGTTTGGTATCAAGGAAAAAGAGCATGAGACCAATTACAAGAGCTACAAAGATTAATCCAGTCAGGAGTTGATTGAGATCCGAATCAAAAGGCAAAACATCCTGAATTTGCTTAGTCCCAAGAAGCCCCAAGTTGGCACGTCCCATAATCATCAGCATGATGGAATGGCAGGAAGTCATGACTAAAATCCCTGATAAGAGGGTTGGAATTTTTCCTTTGGTATATAAGAGACCTGTCGCCATTCCAGCTAGACAACCTGCTCCTACTGCAGCTAAGGTCGCCAAAAACGGATTGACTCCCTGTGTTATCAAGGTTACAGCGACTGCTCCCCCAAGAGGAAAAGAACCTTCAGTAGTCATATCAGGGAAATTCAAAATTCGAAAAGTCATAAAGATTCCCAAACCTAAAATCGCCCAGACCATTCCCTGAGAAATAATGGATACTATCATAATCTTTCACTCATTTCTTTCTTTAGTAAAAATGGGAGGAGATGTGTCCAGCTCCTCCTTTATCTTTATTCAATCACTTGTCCCGCTTCTTTTAGAACGGACTCAGGAATGGTAATACCAAGTTCCTGCGCTAGTTTTTTATTAATCACTGACTTACCAGTTGAAAAGACATTAACTGGCGTATCAGCTGGTTTTTCACCTTTCAAAACTTTGGCAATCATTTTACCAGTAGCCACTCCAAGATCGTGTTGGTCAACTACTACAGATGCTAATCCACCTGCTTCTACCATGGCAGTGGCACTTGGGTAGATTGGCTTTTTAGCTGTTTGGTTACTTGAAACAACTGTTGAAAATGCGGATGCGATGGTGTTGTCAATTGGAACCCAAATTGCATCGACCTTGCTTGTCATGACATTAACTGTTGAAGCAATTTCGTTAGTCGATGGAACGGCAAATGTTTCGACTGTCAAGCCTGCTTTTTCAGCATAAGCCTTGAATTCTTCTACCTGTGTTTTTGAGTTATCTTCACTGCTTGAATAAAGAGCTCCGATTGTTTTGACATTTGGTGTCAAAGTTTTAATCAATTCCACTTGCTGTTCAGCTGGGTTATGATCTGACACCCCTGTGATGTTGCCACCTGGTTTTTTCAAATCTTTGACCAAGTTAGCACCGATTGGGTCTGTAATAGCAGCCATGATAACAGGTAGATCTTTTGTAGCACTAGCAAGTCCTTGAGCAGCTGGTGTTGCAATCCCAACAACAACGTCGTTTCCATTTGCCACCAATTGTTTACTCATGGTTGCAACCTTGCTCTGATCACCTTCAGAGTTCATAAAGTCGATTTTTACTTGGTCGTCCTTATAGCCTTCTTCAGCTAGTCCATCTTGAATCCCCTGATAAATCAAGTCCAAAGATGGGTGACTAACAAATTGAAGAACACCAACCTTAGCAACCTTTTGCTCCACCTTCGCTGCTGGCTTGTTCATAGATGAATAAATCAAGCTAGCCACTACCAATACTGCTAATCCAGCAATAATTCCAATCAAACGTTTATTTTTCATATTCTTTCTCCTTTTAAATCACTTGTATAATGCTCTTTTCAACAAAACAAGCGACGCCATCGTTTAAATTCCATCATCATCCTCCTAATAGAAAAAGTCCTCACACAAAAAACTTGTGTGAGGACGTCGATGCGCGGTGCCACCTCAATTATAGGGAATCCCCCTATCTCTCAATCTCGCTTCACGAGTTGCACTGTAAGGTGTGCTCACCGAATTTTTATGATTTCAAATTCTTAAGTACATTCAGCCCAATTTCATCAATTTCATCTATCTGCTTTCACCAACCACAGACTCTCTAAAAAATGAGCAAGATTACTTTCTGAATGTTTAAATTATATCATTTTTCAACTACTTGTCAAGCTTATTTTTAGAATTTTTTAAACAATTCAAAAACTTCCCCTTGAAAAAAGAGGAAGTTTGTAGAATATCAGCCAGAATTACGTAAACCAGTTGCAATTCCGTTGATAGTTGTATGGATCAGTTTTTCTTCGTCTGCCGATAATTCTCCGCGACGTTGACGTTTGATCAACTCCAACTGGATGTAGTTCAGGATATTAAAGTAAGGCATACGATAGTTTAGACTGTCTTTTAGGTAAGAGTTTTCTGCCAAGAGTTCGTCATAACCTTCGATAGCTAAAATAACGTCCTTAGTCAACTGCCATTCATCTAAAATAGTGTAGTAGATAGCTTGTACTTCTTCGTCTTCACAAAGCTTGGCATATTCAAAAGCAATGTTCATATTAGACTTAGACAAGACCATGTCTACATTGGAAAGCAAAGATTGGAAGAAAGGCCAGTTTTGGTACATATCACGAAGGAATTCGATATTCTTTGGATCTTGATCAATAAACTCTTTAAAGCTTGATCCTACACCATACCATCCAGGGAACATGACACGGCTTTGTGACCATGAGAAGACCCAAGGAATGGCACGCAAACCGCCAATTTCAGTGATGGTCTTACGAGCTGCTGGACGCGAACCGATATTGAAGCTTGAAATAGCCTTGATTGGACTTGATTCAAAGAAATAGTCATAGAAATGTTCATTTCCAAAGACCAAATCACGATAGATATCGTAGCTACGGTCCACTACTTGATCCATAATAGCTTCGTAACGATTTGACGTATTGGTATCGCTCTTCTTCTTGGTAATCATACGGTTAATGGCTGCAGAAACCAGCATTTCAAGGTTATAATAGGCTGCATCTTTGTTACCGTATTTGTTTCCAATGACTTCTCCTTGCTCAGTCAGACGGATACGGTCCTTAATAGACTTGAGTGGTTGAGATGTGATGGCTTCATAAGTTGGTCCACCACCACGACCCACAGTACCACCACGACCATGGAAGAAAGTAACCTTAACGCCAAATTCATCCCCAATAGCCGTCAGTTGTTGTTGCGCTTTATAGAGGGTCCAACATGATGATAGATAACCACCATCCTTGTTACTATCAGAGTAGCCAAGCATGATTTCTTGGTAGTTGTCTTTTGAAGCAATCCATTTTTTAGCCAAAGGTAGAGAGAAATATCTTCTCATAGTCTCTTCTGAGTGATCCAAGTCTTCGATTGTTTCAAAGAGGGGAACAATCTGAACGCGGGCTTTTTGGGCATCCACCAAGCCGACTTCCTTAAGCATAATGGCTAGCTCTAACATATCGGATACACTGGTTGCGTGAGAAATGATGGTTTGACGAATGACGTTTTCACCTAGTTTGTCCTTCAACTTACGCGCAGCTTTAAAGATAGAGAGTTCTTTTTCAAGCAGTTCTGACTTTTCAGCATGAGTCGCTGAGAGGATACGAGGATCTTCTTCCAACTCTTTTAAGAGGAGAGCGCATTTTTCGTCTTCAGAAAGGTCACTATAATGGTCGTTAACACCAGCTGATGCTAGCAATTCAGCCACACAGGCTTCGTGAACACTAGAATCCTGGCGCATATCAATAGAAGCAAGGTAGAAACCAAAAATTTCGACAGCTTGCATCAACTCGACAAATTCTCCTGAAATCAGGTATTCTCCTTTGTTCTCAAGGAGAGAGTCGCGAATGGCCAACAAATCTTGATAAAATTCATCTGCAGTGGCATATCTAGGCTGAAGGTCCTTGTCTTCAATGAGATAAGCCTTGGTTGCCTGCATCTTAGCTTGGATATCAAAGAGTGCTCTACGATAAAGTTCTTTTTCACGATAAATGGAGTTGTCTTGTGACTTCAGCGCCATCTCACGGACCTTGTCGCTGACATTCACGATGCTGGTTGAAAGTGAAAATTCACGGTAAAGATTATAAATCTTTTCATCATAGTAGTTCATGATGACTTCGCACTGAGTCAAGGCTGATTTGTTGAGGGTTTCCGCAGTTACGAAAGGATTTCCATCACGGTCTCCTCCTATCCACATCCCCATGGTAATTGGTTTTGGATGTTGGAGCTCAATACCTTGTTCTTTGGCTAATTTTTTATACTCAGCCGTCAAACGGGGAACAGCATTCAAGAAAGAACTTTGATAGTACTCCATCACGTTGGTAATTTCGTTGGTTACTTTCAATTTCTTCTCGCGAATCATGTCCGTTTGCATGATAATCTCAATATAACGACGGAGATCCGTGTGCCATTTTTCTTTGTTAATCAAGCCTAGTTTGACATCACGGTACTTGCGCAAAAGCGTATGGATATGGTTGGTCAAATCCAGCATACTCTTACGTTGTACTTGCGTTGGATGGGCGGTTAAGACAGGAACGACATTTAACTTTTCTAAAATTTCGGCTGCATTTTCTTTTTCAGCTACCATCTTAATCGTTGTAGATAGTTTCCCTAGATAGTCTTGGTCCACATTGTTTTGGTGATTGATTTCATAGGCCAAATCCACATCCTCAGAGATATTAATCAAAAGTGGAAGGATAGAGAAATAGCGTGAAATGTAAATCATTTCTTCATTCGAAAGACTGGTCACTAGGTCATTGAGCCCTTGATAATTCTCACTAGTTGATAATTCCTTCAACTGGATAATCTTTTCAAAGGTTTCTGGCGCCAGCATATTCTTTGTGATATCTTCTAATAGCTCAGTCAGAATCAAGACTTCTTCTTGGACTACTGCTTTATTACTATAGTTTTCTAATTTTTGAAGAGACATATACTTTCCTTTCCATTCAATCCTTACAGACTTTCATCGGTTTGATTCTCGTATTCTCTGATAAGTTTGGCACGTTTTTCACTTGCATCAATGTTCAGTACAAGCGCGATTGCTACGGATAATACCAATAGACTGTTCCCACCTTGTGAAAGGAAGGGGAAGGTTACCCCTGTAGAAGGAATCAACCCTGAAATCCCACCGATATTAACAAAGACCTGAACAAGGATCATCCCTCCGACACCAATAGCAACCATAGAGTTAAAAGGATCCTTTGCTCGAATACCAACCAAGATGATTCGCAAAATCAAGAAGAATAGTAGAGCCAAAATCATACTGGCTCCTACGAATCCAAACTCCTCGATAACGATCGAAAAGACGAAATCCGTATGGGCTTCTGGCAGATAACCACGTTTCTCAATGGAATTTCCTAATCCAAGTCCGAACCAGCCACCATTTACCATTGCATAGTAGGAATTTGCGAGCTGGTGTCCTGCACCCGCCAAGTCATTAAAGGGATTAAAAAAGGCACTAAAACGTTTAGCAACGTAACCAAATACAGGAATTTGAGAGAACTTTTCAACCCCAACAAAGCGAATGACAGACAAGACTAACATTGAGCTCCCTGCCAAGAGAGCCAGAATGGTCGAGAACCAACGATAGGCTATCCCACTAACCGTATACATGATGAGCGCCACCAAGACCAAGATGGTCGCATTTCCCAAGTCTGGGAAAATCCCCAAACTACCAATCAGAACCAGCAGAACAAAACGCCAGTCATTAAAAGCTCGAGGTAGCCACTGATTCTGTGTCAAAACCTGGAAGTCATAAACCGCAATCTCATCTTGTTGTTTTGAAAATCGATGTGCTAGGTACCAGATAATGATAATCTTAAGGTACTCTGCAGGCTGAATCGTTACAGGTCCGACAGAAATCCATCCGTATGCTCCATTGACAGGTGTTCCGACCAGTCTCGCCAGAGCTAAAAGAACCATCTCCACAATCATTACGATAAAGATGAGACGTCCGTTTCTTAGGAAACCTAATTTTAATTTATAGATTAAGGCAATCAGAATCAAACTAGCTATCCAGAAGATCCCCTGGTTACGCACCAATTGAAAGGCGCTTTTTCCTTCTTCAATCAAGGTTGCACTCGTTGTCGAGTACACCACTATCAGCCCCAAAATCGATAAAAGGAAGTAAGGGATCAAAATGGAATAGTTTAGTAGGTGCCTTTTACTAATTTTCATATTTCACCACTCTAATAGGAACAGACGCTTCTGTTCCCAATTCCGTTTTATTTTCTAGTTTTGATTGCTATTATACCACTTTTTCAGAAAGAAAAAAACTCTTATCCTTTAATCCTTCGAATTTTACCCATTTTCTAGTATCAGGTATAAAAAAAACAAATCTCTTTTGAGATTTGTTTTTTGCTTTCTTAGTTAGATGAAGAACTGCTACTTGAGCTTGAGTCACCTCCACCGATGTATTGGGTGAAGATGTTTTGGAATGATTGGTCTTTAACCTTGATGTTTGCTGCTTGCAATTCTTTACCAATTACTCCTTGAACAAAGGCTGAATCATTTTGTTTTTGAGTCAAGATGATGGTCTTCAATTTTTCTTTATAATCCTCGATATTAGAAGATTTTTCTGTTTTCTTCGTTACTTTGACGATGTAGAACTGACTACTGTAGGCTTGTGTTCCAGTAGCTGTAATCACATCAGAAACCCCGTTCACATCCAAAGCAAAAGCTGCTTTCTTGACTTGTTCTGGAAGTTCTGTTGAAGCAGAGTCAAAAGTGATTTCTCCACCATTTTCTTTTGTTTTGTCGTCGTTAGAGTTGTCTTTTGCCAACTGAGCAAAATCTGCACCTTCTGCTTTAGCTTTCTCAAGTACTTCTTTTGCCTTGTCTTCATTATCCAAACGGATGATTTGAGCTGTTACATCTGGTGTGTAAGACTCAAAAGCTTTTTGGTAAGCTTCGTCTGTCAACTCACTCTCAGCAGCCTTCTTAACTGCCAATTCAACCAATTTGCTGGTACGGATTTGAGCTTTACGAGTCTCAGGTGTCATACCTGCACGTTGAAGCACGCTGTTGTAGCTATCGCCGTATTTCTTTTGTTCTTCAGCAACGGCATCATCCACATCTTTATCCGTTACCTCTGATCCATATTGTTGTTCAAATACTTTTTGGATGGTCATATTGAGCAAGACTTGTTGTGCAGTTGGATTGTTCTTTACTTCTTCAAAGAATTGATGCTCTGTAATCACATCGCCCTTCATGCTGATCAAATCTTTTCCTTCAGAACTGTTTGAACAAGCTGCAAGTGTTGCTACTGATAAAAGTGTGATGGCTCCTGCCATAAGTTTTTTCTTCATTTTTACTCCTTTTACGGTAAGTGTTACCTTATCTATTTTACTATAATTTCTTAAATTTTTCTGAAAATCATTCGCTCTCAGGAAGCTCTACTTCTGCTAGATTCTTTCGTAGCATGAGAATACCATCTCCAAGTGGAACTAGAGTTGCTGTTAAACCTGGATTGTCCAAAGTTGCGTCGAAAAGTCTTTGCAAACCACGGTAAATGGTTCGTTGACCACGGCGGACTTCCATGATGTCCTTGGCAACATCTCCTCCTTGGAAAATATCATCCAAGACCACTACTCCACCAACTTCCAAGTGCTTGAGGATTTCTGGTAGAAAGACGATGTACTTGGACTTGGCCGAATCCATAAAGACAAAATCATATGTTTCTGTCAAAGTAGATAAAACATCAACAGCATCACCTTCAAGTAAGGTGATTTGCTTACGACTGTCAAACTGGGCAAAGTTTTCCTTGGCAAAGCCTATCATCTCAAGATTACGGTCAATGGTTGTAATCTTGGCATCTGGCGCATGTTCCGCCATCAAGAGGGCTGAAAAACCAATTGCCGTCCCAATCTCCAAAATGTTCTTGGGCTGTATGGTCTCCATGAGAAATCGAAAATACGCGACCGTTTCATGGGGAATAATGGGAATGTTTTCCTTGCGAGCGAAGGTCTCCAATTCTTTCAAAGAACCTGTCACCTGTTTTTGACGCTGGCGCATGAGTTCTACGATTTCTTCCTTGACGACAGGCCGGCGCATATTGTGATTGGCATTTTTACTATAAGACTCTACCATCTTAAGCTAGTCCCAATTTTTCAACAAGGGCTTCAAACTCGTTCAAGCGACGTTCAAAGACTGCAAAGGCATCGTTAAGATAGTCTTCTTTTTCCATATCAACACCCGCTTTTCTCATAACATTGAGCGGATAGTCTGACTTACCTGCCTTGAGGTAGTCGATATAGCGGTCACGATCTTCTTGACTACCATGGACAATCTTCTCAGCCAAGGCTGAAGCAGCTGCAAAACCTGTTGAATACTGATAAACATAGTAGTTATAGTAGAAGTGTGGAATGCGCGCCCACTCGTATTGGATCTGAGGATTGTCTTCCTTGCTGAGTCCATAGTACTCTTGGTTCAAGTCAGCGTAGAGTTTATTGAGGAAATCGCTGGTCAAGACTTCTCCATTTTGGTCTGCTTGGTGGATGGCATGTTCAAACTCAGCGAATTGAGTTTGACGGAAGACTGTTCCACGGAAACCGTCTAGGAAGTTATTGAGAATAGCAAAGCGTGTCGCATCGTCTTCTACTTCTTCCAACAATTTCTCTGTCAAGATATTTTCATTGGTCGTTGAGGCAATCTCAGCCAAGAAGATAGAGTAATCTCCGTAAACATAAGGCTGCGTTTCACGAGTATAGCTTGAGTGCATACTGTGACCTGTTTCATGGACAAGGGTAAAGAGATTATCTAGATTGTCCTGCCAGTTGAGAAGCATGAAGGCATTAGTATCATAAGAACCACCAGAGTAGGCACCAGAACGCTTGCCTTGGTTTTCATAGACATCAATCCAACGCTCACTGAAGGCACGTTTAACACGGCTCAAGTAGTCGTCACCCAAGACCGCCAAGGCCTCTTCTGCCTTTTTCAAGGCTTCTTCGTAGGTAAAGCTATAATCTACTAACGAGAGTGGTGTGTAGACATCATACATCTTGAGATCTGAAATTCCCAAGATTTTAGAACGAAGGTTAAGGTAACGATGCAAGAGTGGCAAATGCTTGCGAACTGCTGCTACTAGATTGTCATAGACACTTTCTGGAACAAAGTTTGCTGCGAGGGCTGCATGGCGAGCACTCTTATAGTTGCGAACTTTGGCACGGTAGTTTTGCACCTTAACATTTGTCTGCAAGGTCTTAGCATAAGTGTGTTGGAATTGCTCGTATGTCGCATAGAGAGCTTCATAGGCACCACGACGCACTTCACGGTTTTTAGACTCCATCAAGCGGATGTAAGTACCGTGTGAGAGTTGCACTTCCTTGCCTTCATCATCAAGGACGTATGGGAAGCTAATATCCGCATTGTCCAAAATAGCGAAAGTTTCACTAGCAGAACCGAAGATTTCTCCTGCTCCAGCAAGCAATTCTTCCTCACGTTGCGAAAGAACATGGTCTTTCTTTTGCAAGAGCTTGTCAAAAAAGTGCTTGTAAACTTGGAGTTTTGGTTGAGCTTCTAGGAAGGCCGCATACTGCTCTTCCCTAATCTCCATAAACTCAGGTTCATAGAATGAAAAGGCTTGTTCTAACTGACTGTATAGGGTCATTGCCTTAGCATAGTACTCTTGATACTTGGCTTCACGCGTGTCCTGGTCATTTTTCATATGCGCATAGACATAAAGCTTTTCAACTTGGCGTTCCAAATCGAGTGAGAATTCTGTGATCTCAAGCAAACTGTCTGCGCTGTCCAAGAGATGTCCCTCATACTGGGCTGCTGTTTGTACTTTTTCAGTTAAATCTTTCAAGGCTTCTTCCCAAGCCTGGTCTGTTGGGTAGATTGTCGAAAGATCCCATGTATCTTTTTCATTTATTTCATGTCGTTGTAATACCATAAGATTCCTCCATCCTTTCTATTTTACCACATTTTTTGAGAAATATAAGTGATAAAAGGCTGGTGGATAGAGCTTTTGGCGATTATTTTTCGGATTTTTTTGATAGTAAGCCTGAAAATTTCTATAATAGCTAGTCAGATCCGTTTCAATCTGCAAAAAATCACCCGATTCTATTGGTCTGACCTGGGGATACCAGTCGTCTAGTTGAAGGTTTAATAGATTGTCTCCTTGATAATAAGCTTCCTCCTGCTTCTTCATCCAGTAGGGCGTTTGGTAGTACAACTGCTGGCGAATGTAGTGACAGATAGTGGAATCTTGCACAACTGCAAAACGAGGCAGTTTTTGTTTTTGATAAGGAAATCGTAGAATTTCCAAGAGATTTCCTTGACCATAGGGAAATTCCTTGACCTGAAAATGAAGCTTGCCACGTAGGTCCTGATGCAGAAGATATTTGAGTCTCAAAACTTGCTTTTTGAAATCTAGTTCCCAAACATAGAAACCCATATTTTGACTAAAATAGAGAAATCCCCTTTGCAGTTGTGTTAATCGCTCTTTTAACCAGAGTTTTTCTCCCAGTAGCCAGATAACCTGATAGCCCTGGCTACGGTATCCTTGACTTCTATCACCTAAAAGCTTTTGAGACAAGGGACTGCACTGAACCTCCAGAGCTAGTTTCTCATTGACGAGAACATCTGCTATCTGCTGAATCTCGGGCAGACTATATTCTAAGGCGACTTGATTGTCCTTCTTGACCCAATGATAAAGGGCCTCTTTGTTGCCCAAGTGTTCTGGACTTTCATTCTCAAATATAGCGATGCAATCTCTTAACCTTTCATGGGCAAAGTGCGTTCGAATACTCTGTCCTTGGCGTAACCGTAGCCCGCCCCCACAGGCTGGACAAGTATAAGCTTGCTTGGTCACATCTTTTTCGAGGGCATTCACCAAATTCCCCTTGGCATCTCTGGCTACAAACATGGTCTACCTCCTTTTCTCATTTATTCGAAAAAGAAGTAAAAAAGGCTGGAATTCCAGCCTTTCTTAATATTATTTCTTATCTTTTTTGTCTCTTAGAATATTTTTTTAGCATGGGAATGAGATTGGGAATCTGCTCACTTCTAATGACCAGCACGCCGTATTCCTGGCAGCGATTGGCATAAACAGGATTGATTTTCCCCGTACAGACAATTAACTTGAGGCAACTCTCCCCAGCAAAATGATTGGCATAGACTTCTAGTTCATTGATGGCTTCAACAGATAAATCTGTCATCTTGCAGGAGATAAAGGTAATCGAGCGTCCCTTTCTCAGAATGACATCAATCTCATTTTGAACATTGTCTGCCTCTGGAAAGATGCCATTCCAATCAATCTCACCGCCTATCATGCACTCATCAAACAGCTGAGATTCAAGCGCCAAGAGATAGAGATATACCTCTAAAATATGTCCCTTATTGCGGCAAAAGACTTGAGCTTCTTGACTTGGAAAGCTGTATGCTACTCGTTTCTTGTCCTCGCTTTCAATACAAAGCATTCCCGCTTCCACAAGTAAAGGAATAAGGGATTCTGGATAGTGATAATACCTGCCATTGTTTTCCAGTATCTTCTTTGTCTCAGCATGCAGGTCATTGGTCTTAGCTAGAGAGAAAAATTGGGTCACTTGGTACCAATGGGCGGGATTGACAATAGCAGAGCTGGCTAGTTTTTTAATAGCAGCAATTTGTTTAGGAGTATGTAAAGGCCGTTTGGATTTGAGAAGCTTGCCACCACGTAAGGCTATCAACTGTTGGATGCTTAGGGTTGGAATGTCCAAATCTTCTTTTTCTAACTGACCGGCTACCCACTTGTATTGTTTTCCCCGCTCGACATCCATGGCAACGATGGGGAGGTGACGATCCAAGCCGTATTGATAGAGGGATAAGGCTAGTAGCGAATCCCCACCAAAAACATCAAGAAGAACCTGGTCATAGCCTGCTAGGCAATAATCTAACTGATTTGATAATTGTTCTAAAGATAGCTGACGAAAGGACACTCGTTGGATATGGGGGACTTCTTCAAGGATAAACTGACGGAGAGAGAGTTTTTCATTATTGCTTATTTTCGTCAAAGAAAGGAAGAGAATCTCGTCACAATCACTGATAAAGGCCTGGTAGACATTCTTTTCCAATACATGCCGATCATACAATTCCACCAAAAGACTCGTCATTGGACCACCTCCATCATCTACACTTTCTCAAGCCGAGAGAAAAATAATACAGCTCTACTGCTCACATTTCCTACTTCTAGTATAGCATAAAATCCTGCTTCCCCACTCTACCGTCGCAAATAAAAATGAATAGAAACCTTGTAAAGTGGTTTCTATTCGCTTGTAAAGATTTGATTTACTTGATTTTCTTGGCTAGCATAGTCGCAAAGCGTAGTTGAATGCGATTACCATTTTCATCACGACGGTGCAGATGTCCTGGGTTTTCATTGTACTTAATCAATTCCCAATCCTTGTAGTAGTCCGCCAACTCCCCTTCTTTAAAAGTGAATGGGAAGTTGATTGAGCAAGGATAATCCTCTGTATCCATGGCACAGACGATAAGATTGTAACCACCGACCGTGGTGTGCTCCTGCATATTTTGGATAATAGCTGGAATGCGGTTCGCTTGTAGGAACATCAGAACAACTGTTGAAACGATAAAATCATAGTCTTGGCTAACACTGGCAGAATTGATATCATAAAGTCCGACAGGCATGTCTAGATCCTCTTGTTCCACAATGCTTTGCAAGATTTCAAGGGACAATTCATTTTGATCCACAGCTGTCACATCAAAACCATTCTGTGCGAGAAAGAGAGAGTTACGCCCCTGACCACAACCCAAATCCAAGGCTCTTCCAGGTTTCACCGTCTGCATAGCCTCTAGGACCTCTGAATGGACTGGATTAGTCTGGTATTTCTTAGGGAAATAATCCTCAGGTTTACAATAAAATTCCAAGTACCACTCTACATCGTCTGTTGCAGCCTCTACTCGGTGCCAGGCTTGCGGTTGCGCCATGGGATTGTCAGCCCCTGCCTCAAAGAGGTGTTCAGCTAGAACCTCACCATCTTCAGTCAACTCAATAAACTTGAGAGCCCCTTTCAACACAGTAATTTTTCCCCAAGTGCCGACTTTAGTATTGTGCTTTTGCTGAACAGCTTCAGGCATGGTTTGTTTATTCCACAAGGGCATCCGTTTATAGGCAATTAATTTTTCCATTTTACTTCCTCTTCTTAACGCTGGTTGACAGCTTTCATCACACGCGCGATGTCGCGGTTTTGTTCACGACGTTTGATAGACTCCCGTTTGTCATAGTCATGTTTCCCTTTAGCAAGTCCTAAAAGGAGTTTAGCATAACCATCTTTAATATAGACTTTAAGGGGAACAAGGGTCATTCCTGTCCCTTTGGTCTCTTGTTCCAATTTTTGAATTTGTTTTTTATGGAGCAAAAGTTTACGACGACGTTCTGGTTCCTGGTTCCAGATATTGCCCTCTTCGTAAGGGGCGATATGAACATTGCTCAGCCAGACTTCCCCATTTTTTACTTGGGCAAAGCCGTCCTTGAGATTGATTCGAGCAGCTCGAACGCTCTTGATTTCAGTTCCGGTTAGGACCATTCCTGCCTCTAGCGTATCAACGATTGTATAGTCGTGGTGCGCCTTTTTATTTTGTGCGACGACCTTTCCCTCGCCCTTTGCCATGCTTGGCTCCTTTCTTAGCTACTTCTTTGTAAAAAGGTTTCTTGCCTTTTTTCTTTTTATCTTTTTGTGAATGCTTGTACTTATCATTTGAGCGTCCTGATTTTCTCTTGTCTTCCTTCTTGTCTGAACGACGACTTGAACCATGACCTCTGTCTTTGCGCCCAGCTTGTTTCAAGCCTTTTTCGATGACATCAAACTCACTTGGAATATAAGAGAAATCAATCTCTCCCGTCATCTTATCGGCTCTTTCAACTTGAATGCGAATTTGCTGTCCCACACGGAAGGTTGTTCCTGATTTCTCTCCACGGAGAGTCAAATCTCGCTCGTTGAAATGATAAAATTCAGGCAAATTGGTAATGTGAATCAAACCTTCGACTGTATTTGGCAATTCAACAAAGAGACCGAATTTGACGATGCTGGATACAACTGCGTCGTACTCTTCACCAACGTATTCTTCCATGTACTCAGCCTTTTTCATGGCTTCGACTTCACGCTCAGCCTCGATGGCACGACGTTCACGGTTGGAAGACTGGGTTGCAATCTCTGGAATCACTTGTTCAAAATGCTCTGCTATTTCCTTAGAACGACCATAGTCCCGAATCATACGGTGGACTAGAAGGTCTGGATAACGGCGAATAGGACTGGTGAAGTGAGTGTAATAGTTAGCGGCTAGTCCATAGTGACCGTGATTGTGCTCAGAATAGCGAGCCTGTTGCATAGAACGGAGAAGCATCATGGACAATACATCCGCATAGGGTTCTCCCTCAACAGCACGCATGATGTCTTGGAGAGCCTCTTGGCTAATCTCACTGGCAGTTCCATAAATTCGTAAACCAAAACTAGAGGCGTAATCAATGAACTTCTGAACTTTTTCAGCCTTGGGCTCCTCGTGAATTCGATAGATGAAAGGTAGATCCAACTTGCTAAAGTGCTCGGCAACCGTTTCATTAGCAATCAACATGAAGGACTCAATCATCCGCTCAGTAATACCACGTTGGCGAAGAACGATATCCACAGGCTTGCCTTTTTTATCCACCAAGATCTTAGCTTCGCTGGTATCAAAGTTAAGGGCACCACGCTTCTCACGCATGCTTTCTAGCCTTTCATGAAGCTTGGCCATGAGCTCGATACTTGGAACAATTTTCTTAAACTCTCGTCTCTTTTCCTCATCGCCAGCTAGGATATCATTAACAGCGCTATAGGTCATACGGAAGCTCGTCTTAATAACTGTTTGGGTAATGGTGTAATTAACCACACGACCATGTTTATCAATTTCCATAATAGCAGACTGGGTCAAGCGATCTACTTGAGGATTGAGAGAGCAGATGCCATTTGACAAACGCTCTGGAAGCATTGGAACCACTCGGTCTGTCACATAGACAGAAGTCGCGCGGTTAAGGGCTTCCTTGTCAAGGGCAGAACCCTCGGTCACATAGTAGGAAACATCTGCGATGTGAACTCCGAGTTCGATATTGCCATTCTTTAAAGGCTTGATGTGTACTGCGTCGTCTAAGTCCTTGGCATCCGCACCGTCAATGGTAAAGGTGATTTCATCTCTCAGGTCCAGACGACCTTCCATATCCTTTTGAGACGGAGCTTCTGGCACACTTTCTGCTTCCTTGAGAACAGCTTCTGGAAATTCTGAAACAATATCCATGGATTCCAAGACTTCAAGAACGTCAATCCCAGCATCAGTCGAGTGCCCCACCACGTCTAGCACACTAGCGACAAAGAAATCATGTTTCTTACTTGGGTATTTGTCAATAAAGACCTTGAGAACTTCAGTACCTTCCAACTTGATAGCCGGTTTCTTCACATAAATCGGTTGGCTGATTTTTTGATTTTTGGAACGAATATAGCCAGCATACTTGGGCTTTTCCTGATCCAGAACAATTTGACCGACAACGGTTGTCAGGCTGTGTTCTAAGATATCAATAATTTTGGCTTCTGCAGCAGTTCCCTTGTTGCGGTCAGCAACTTTCTTGATGACCACCTCAACTGTATCGCCATCAATGGCATAGTTGACATCGTTTTTTCCTACAAAAAGATCGTCCTCTTCCCCTTCTAGAGTAACAAAGCCAAAGCCGTTTTTATGGGCATGAAAAACCCCTTTGAGGGTGATTTCATGTTTCTTCTTCTGGTCCAAGGTGAGGCTGCCATCTTCTCCAAATCGAATCTGGTGCTTTCTTTCCATGAGAGACAGGGTTTTAATCAACTCACGGAAATCCTTTGACCCATCCTTTCCGAGAGCCTGAGCTAGGTCATTTACCGTCACTCGCCCCTTCTCTTGCAAATAATCTTTAATTTTATCTTTCATGTTTTCTTTCTAGATTTTTTAATTTTCTTTTACTGTAAGACCTTCTCAAACATCATTTAATACTCAATAAAAATCAAAGAGCAAACTAGAAAGCTAGGCGCAGGCAGTACTTGAGTACGACAAGCCAACGCTGACGTGGTTTGAATTTGATTTTTGAAGAGTATAAAAATAAAAATAGGCTAAGACCTAGTCTCGCCCATTTCTTATCTACTTGATAATACTGTCAATGCTAAGGCAATGGCTAGCCAGAAAAAGACTAAAATACCTGTCAAACGTTGCATCACAGCTTCAAAACCACGCGCTTTACTACGTTCAAACAAATCACCTGAGCTGGCATCAAATACATTGCTGGATTGGTTCTTAGTTGGTTGCATGAAAATCGCAATCACAATCACAACAGATAATACTAATAAAATGGTTAATAATAGGTTATACATATCAAACTCCTTAAAATCCCTATTATTTTACCATAAATTCTACTTAGATTCAAGATGTAAAGTTACTTTTCTTTCCTTTGGACAATATTTTAACACCTCAATCTTGTCTGGATGGGTTTTGGAGTTCTTACTGGTTAGATAATTCATGCTGCCACAAGAGGAGCACTTGAGATTGATTTTTACTCGCACTAGATTTCCTTTACTTTTAATAATGATCTAAATTGTACTAAGTTGCATAAACAACTGAAAGCTACACAGGCTGCTGTCGCATAAAAGACAGCATGGTAGCCCAAATATCCTGCAACTGCGGATCCCGCCATAGGTCCGATCACTCCACCAAGGTAAAAAAAGACTTGATTGAAGGCGAAAATCCTTGAAATACCTGATTTTGGAGTCATTTTGCTAAGAAGCGCATTGACACCTGGTATGAGAGCTCCCGTTCCCAAACCAAGGAGAAAACGATACAAGCCAAGTTGAAGGGGGCTGGTTGCATGGGCACAAAGAAGGTAAATGATGACGGAATAAATCTGCGCTGCGACCAACAATCTATGATTCCCTACCTTATCGCCAAGTTTTCCTAGAATTCCAGCACTCATCATGCTAGAAAATCCCATGCTGGATACGATTAATCCTGATACAAAGAGGAGATTCTCAGTCTGCCCTAAGTCCCGCACATAGAGAGCTAGAATGGGGCCAATTGATTGAGCTGAAAATTGAATGACAAAGCTCGTCAAAAATAGATTCACTAAAAGCCTAGGATACTTGAAAGAAGAAAATACTTCTTTCGTTGGGATAGCCTTCTCCTTAGCCACTGGCTGAAAATCTTCCTTGATAAAGAAAATGGTTAGGATTGCAGCTAAAAATAAGAAAGCACCTACCAATAAAAAGACATTACGAATGCCAAAAATTTCAGCAATAAAGCCTCCAACAAAGGGGCCCGTCAATGTTCCTGCAACAACACCTGTAGATAGAGTCCCTAGAGCCGCTCCCGACTTATCTTTCGGTACCTGACTAGCAATCAAGGCCGTTGCATTGGGGACAAAACCAGTAAATACACCATTGAGCAAGCGCAAAAAGAGTAGCCAATAGATATTTGGCACGAAGGCCAAACCTCCCATAGTGATAGTCATGGCAAGACCTGCTCGAATCATCATGGGTTTTCGACCGTACTTATCAGCAAGAATACCCCAGATAGGAGAAACTAGAGCTGCTGAAACAGCTGAAACTGAAATGGCTAATCCAGCATAGAAAGCAACCTGATCCTGCTCGATTCCCAACTGCTCCACAAAGATAGGCATGAAAGGAACGACCAAGGAAATGCTGGCGCCCGTTAGAAAACTACCGAACCAGGCGACACGAAGATTCTCTTTCCAACTAATCTCTTGCACCGCTATCGCCTCCTTCAAGTAACTTCACTACTTGAGTCACAAGCTGATCACGACTGCCATTGTTGTCTAGAACATGACTAGCCAATCTTTTCTTTTCTTCTAAAGACCACTGGGCGGCCAGACGCGATTCCGCTACTTCCTTAGAAAGATGGTCCCGTTTCATGAAACGTTCCACCTGAACATCACGGTCCACATAGACCAGCCACGTTTCATCAAACCAAGCACTGTAGTCCTGTTCAAAAAGCAGGGGAATATCCATGAAAAAAACCGTTTCTGTCTGAGCTAACTGGTCTCTCAGTGCAGCCAATTCCTCACGAATAATCTCTCCTTGGGTTTGTTTAGACCATTCCCGCTCCTCAGGATTTGAGAAGATGAGACTAGCTAGGAGAGGGCGATTGAGTTCTCCATTTTCTAAGATAATTTCCTGCCCAAAGTGCTGAACTAAGAGCTGATAAAGACGACCACCCGGTTTCTGTAGTTGGTGGACGACTGCGTCAGCATCCACCACTTGAAAGCCTTGCTCTCTTAGGAAATTTGTCACAGTTGACTTACCAGAAGCAATTCCTCCTGTGATTCCAATGATTTTTCCCATCAGCCCCTCCTTTGACACTGAGGACAAAAATGAGTGCCCCTTCCACCGAGCTGGAATTTCTCAATCATTGTCCCACAGCGGGAACACGCTTGCCCAGTCTTATCATAGACCTGATGGAAATCCTGCATGGTTCCGTCTTCCCCAAAGGCATTGGTATAGGTTCTAATGGTGGAACCGCCTTTTTCAACAGCCTGACCCAAAACAGCAATGGTCTGGTCATGAATAGCTGACGCTTCTTCTGCAGTCAAAGTTTGGGAAGGTCTAGCTGGATGAACCTGAGCTCGCCAGAGGACCTCATCCACATAGATATTACCTAGACCAGCTACCAAGGTTTGGTCTAGGAGATGAGATTTGATAGGCTTTTTAGACTTGACTAGGGCAGCTTGAAAGACCTGCAAATCAAAGTCCTGCTCTCTTGGCTCAGGCCCTAGTTTTTTAGATACAAAGTAGGCATCCAAAAGATCGGTTGCCAAGAGTTCCATGGTGCCAAACTTGCGTACATCCTTATAAACAAGCGTACCACCATCCTCAAACTGGAAGAAAATATGAGCATGCTTGCGTTCAGGAACCTGATCCGGATAGTAAAAATACTTTCCCTCCATTCGCAGATGGGAAATCAAGACCTTGTCTGTCAAGTAGAAAAGCAAATATTTTCCACGGCGTCCCATTGACTCAATTACTTGACCAGCTAGTTCTTTTTGAAACTCTTCCAAATCTGTCTTAATCATCTTGGGATAACGAATCTCTATATTAGAAATCTTCTTTCCCAAGATCAATTTTTCTAAGCCACGACGAACCGTTTCAACCTCAGGTAATTCAGGCATAAATCCTCCTTCTGTAAAAACAAGAAGCAGGCATGAGCCCACCTCTACTTAGTATTCTCTTTCATTATAGCCAAAGTCAGCCAAATCTAGCTTTTTATCACGCCAATTTTTCTTGACCTTGACCCAAGTTTCTAGGAAAACCTTATCCCCTAGCATGAGTTCGATATCACGACGGGCCATAGTCCCAATTTTCTTGAGCATAGCGCCACCCTTTCCGATGATAATGCCTTTTTGGCTATCTCGCTCCACCATGATGGTTGCACGGATGTGAACCTTGTCTGTCTCTTCATCCCGTTTCATAGAGTCAACCACTACAGCAACTGAGTGTGGAATCTCTTCACGTGTCAAATGAAGAACCTTCTCACGAATCATTTCTGAAACCAAGAAACGCTCAGGATGATCTGTGATTTGATCAGCTGGGAAATACTGGAAACCTTCCTCTAGATTTTCACTCAAAATATCGATTAGACGAGAAACGTTATTTCCCTGAAGGGCTGAGATAGGAACAATTTCCTTAAAGTCCATCTGGTTACGGAAGTCATCAATCTGAGCCAAAAGCTGGTCTGGATGGACCTTGTCAATCTTATTCACCACCAGAATCACAGGAACCTTGGCAACTTTCAGACGCTCGATAATCATATCGTCTCCCTTACCACGTGGCTCATCAGCTGGCACCATGAATAGAACAGTATCCACTTCACGCAAAGTACTATAGGCAGATTCCACCATGAAATCGCCAAGAGCCGTCTTAGGCTTGTGAATCCCCGGCGTGTCGATAAAGACGATTTGCTCCTTATCCGTGGTGTAAATCCCCATGATTTTATTGCGCGTTGTTTGCGCTTTGTCACTCATAATGGCAATCTTTTGCCCCATGACGTGATTCAAAAAGGTTGACTTCCCAACATTGGGACGTCCTAAAATGGCTACAAAGCCTGATTTAAATGTCATAATTTCCTCTTAATCTTTAAAATAATAAATCCCAAATGCGTGGGAGAAAGATAAGTGCACCAATCACCGCAGCAAGAAGGGAAACCACAAGCACGGCTCCTGCTGCCATGTCCTTGGCTTTCTTTGCCAACATAGAAAAGTGATAGTGGCTGGCTAGATCTACTACATTTTCGATAGCAGAGTTAATAATTTCAAATGCTACTACTAAGAAAATGCTCATTAGGAGAAAGAGCCATTCGATTCGTGACACCTGAAAAACAAAACCTGCAAGGATAACCACTAGAGCCGTCACTGCATGTTTTTGCATATTGCGTTCTTCCTTGATGGCAGTCAGAATTCCTGTAAGGGCAAATTCTAAACTGGATACAAGGTCACGATTTTTCCATTTTCGTTTATTGTCTTGTGAGTCCATAGGCTGTTAAAATTTCTTCTTGTAAACCGAACATCTCCGCTTCTTCTTGCGGAGTGTAGTGATCGTAGCCGTTAATGTGTAAAAAGCCGTGTACTGCCAAGAAGCCCATTTCACGCTCAAAGCTGTGACCGTATTCCTCAGCCTGCTCATGCGCTTTATCGATAGAGATGAACAGTTCCCCAATATAGGCATCAAACTCGGACATCATTTCTGCTAATTCAGGGTTTTCAAGCAGATCTTCTTCATCAAAGGCAATGTCCAACTCTGGCTTATACTCAAGGCTGATGACATCTGTCGGACGATCCGTATCACGGTACTCGAGATTGAGTTCATGGCTACGCTCATTGGTCACAAAAGTAACTGCCATCTCCTTGTCTTCTTTTCCTATTTTTTGGGCTGCAAATTCCAAAATTTCTTGGGTTTGTTGCAAGATTTCTTGTGAAACTTGGCCAGTTTCATCTACCATTTCAATATACATGTACTTCTCGATTCTCTTTACTTGGCTTTATTATACCACATTTCCATGATTTTATTCTACCTTTTTGATATAATACTATGGAATACAGTCACAAGGAGAGAACGATGTCATTTGACGGATTTTTTTTACACCACATGGTTGAGGAATTACGAAGCGAGTTGGTCAATGGTCGCATTCAGAAAATCAATCAACCTTTTGAACAAGAGTTGGTCTTGCAAATCCGCAGCAATCGCCAAAGCCATCGTCTGCTCCTCTCTGCTCATCCCGTTTTTGGTCGCATCCAGCTGACCCAAACGACTTTTGAAAATCCAGCCCAACCTTCTACTTTTATCATGGTTTTGAGGAAGTATTTACAGGGTGCCCTGATTGAGTCCATTGAGCAAATCGAAAATGACCGTATCGTAGAAATTACCGTTTCCAATAAAAACGAGATTGGAGATCATATCCAGGCGACTCTCATTATCGAAATTATGGGAAAACACAGCAATATCCTTCTGGTGGATAAAAGCAGTCATAAGATTCTCGAAGTGATCAAACATGTCGGCTTCTCACAAAATAGCTACCGCACCTTACTGCCAGGCTCAAGCTATATCGCTCCGCCAAGTAGCGAGTCTCTCAATCCTTTTACTATCAAGGATGAAAAGCTCTTTGAAATCCTCCAAACCCAAGAACTAACAGCAAAAAATCTTCAAAACCTCTTTCAAGGTCTGGGACGCGATACAGCAAATGAATTGGAAAGTCTATTGGTCAGTGACAAACTATCCACTTTCCGTAACTTTTTCAGTCAAGAAACCAAGCCATGCTTAACAGAAACTTCCTTCAGTCCAGTTCCTTTTGCGAATCGTATAGGAGAGCCTTTTTCCAGTCTTTCTGATCTTCTGGATACCTACTACAAAGACAAGGCAGAGCGCGATCGCGTCAAACAGCAAGCCAGTGAACTCATTCGCCGTGTTGAAAATGAATTGCAAAAAAATCGCCACAAACTCAAAAAACAAGAAAAAGAATTACTGGCGACAGACAACGCTGAGGAGTTTCGCCAAAAAGGAGAGTTGCTGACAACCTTCCTTCACCAAGTTCCCAATGACCAAGATCAGGTTGTCTTGGATAACTATTACACGAATCAGCCTGTTACCATCATGCTTGATAAGGCCCTGACTCCCAGCCAGAATGCCCAGCGCTACTTTAAACGCTATCAGAAGCTCAAAGAAGCCGTTAAATACCTGACTGAGTTGATCGCAGAAACCAAGGCTACCATTCTCTATCTGGAAAGTGTGGAAACTGTTCTCAATCAAGCTGGGCTAGAGGAAATCGCTGAAATCCGTGAAGAATTGATCCAAACAGGCTTCATCCGAAGAAGACAGCGGGAGAAAATTCAGAAACGCAAAAAACCAGAACAGTATCTGGCTAGTGATGGCAAGACCATCATCTATGTTGGACGAAACAATCTGCAAAACGAGGAATTGACCTTTAAAATGGCCCGCAAGGAAGAACTCTGGTTCCATGCCAAGGACATCCCTGGAAGCCACGTCGTCATCTCAGGAAATCTCAATCCTTCTGACGAAGTCAAGACAGATGCGGCCGAACTGGCTGCCTACTTCTCCAAAGGGCGCTTGTCAAATCTCGTGCAAGTGGATATGATAGAGGTCAAAAAACTCAACAAACCAACTGGTGGCAAACCCGGTTTTGTTACTTATACTGGACAAAAGACCCTCCGTGTCACACCAGACCCAGAAAAAATCGCATCCATGAAAAAATTCTGATTTCACTTGAAATCAGGATTTTCTATTACAAATTTACTCTGCAATCAAGGTTTCCAAGCCGACCTTCATCATATCAGTGAAGGTGTTTTGATTTTCTCAGCCAGTTTTTAATAACTCTTAAAGAGCGAGATTTTGGTCAATAAATGAGATAGTTTTCTCTTTCAAGTAACAAGGTTTTGTTGCTATCTTCTAAAATTCTTTTATTGTCTCAATTTCGAAAAAACTTCCCCAATCTTGCCTTCAATGACCAATGTAGCTTGGCTGTCTTGTGGAATACTGGTTTTATTGATAAGAACCAGATTTGTCCCAGAAAAATAGTTTACTAGGCTAGCTGCAGGATAAACAACCAAGGAAGTCCCACCAATAATCAGCAAGTCTGCTTGCCGAATAGCTTGTGCAGCTTTACTAAAAACATCCATGTCAAGTGATTCTTCATACAAGGTCACGTCAGGCTTGACCACCTTGCCACAGTCTAAGCAGTGGGGAACCGGTCCCTCGAGGGCCAGAAAAGCAGTTAAGTCATAGAAACGATGACAACCTAGGCAGTAATTTCGGTCCACACTCCCATGCAATTTAAAGACCTTTTGGGAGCCAGCCATTTCATGAAGACTATCGATATTTTGTGTCACAACAGCCTTTAGCTTACCTGTCTTTTCCAAAGCAGCTAGATAAGTGTGAGCAGCATTAGGCTTGGCTTCTGGATAAATCAGGTATTTTTTATAGAAGTCAAAAAAATCTTCTGGATAGCGCTCAAACATGGTCCGAGAAACGAGTTGCTCTGCCGTAAAATGACGGCCTAACTGATGACTATAAACACCATCTGAACTACGAAAATCTGGGATATTAGACTCGGTTGACACTCCTGCCCCTCCGAAAAAGACTATTCTGTGGCTTTTATCAATCAAATCTTGTAATAGTTCTATTTTATCCATCACATCTCTCCTTAAGCTGGGTTCTAAAAAGTTGAAAATCAATAATTGGATTTTCAACTCTTTCTTTATCATTGCTTAGATATTGAAAATAAATCACTTACAACAGTTCTTGTAACTAATGTAATTGAAAATCTATTCTCTGATTACTCTGCAATCAAGGTTTCCAATCCGACCTTCATCATATCAGTGAAGGTATTTTGGCGTTCTTCTGCAGTGGTGTCTTCATCTGGATTGACCAAGCTATCAGAAATAGTCATGATTGCAAGAGCGTCAACATGGTGTTGAGCCGCTAAATAGTAAAGAGCTGCTGCTTCCATTTCCACAGCCTTAACTCCCCATTTACCAAGCTCGATGTTCTTTTCAAAGTAGTTTGAGTAAAAGACATCAGATGACAAGACGTTCCCAACGTGGGTTGTCATACCGAGTTCTTTGGCGATATGGTAGGCCTTGTCTAGCAAATCAAAGCTAGCGATTTGTGGGAAATCGTACTGTGGCCAGTCGTTGCGGATGATGTTTGAATTGGTTGCAGCAGCCTGTGCCAAGACCAATTCACGAACGTGAACATCCTCATTTAACGAACCCGCAGTTCCCACACGGATCAATTTCTTCACTCCGTAGTCCACAATCAACTCACGCGCATAAATAGAAATAGATGGCATTCCCATACCAGTTCCCATGACAGATACACGGTGACCCTTATAAGTACCAGTGTAACCAAACATGTTACGAACCTCGTTAAAACAAACAGCATCTTCAAGGAAGTTCTCCGCAATAAACTTAGCACGAAGAGGATCACCTGGAAGAAGAATTTTATCAGCAATTTCACCCTGCTGAGCAGCAATATGGATAGACATAATTTATGATACAAAGAGCGAGAAGAAAACGACTGAAAATTAGGAATCTGACGAGAAATCCTGATTTCTCAATCAGATTATCTATTTTCCGAGTTTTCCGCTCGTGTTCAAATCAGAACATCTCGCTCTACCTTTCTTTATTCTAAATGTGATAGTCAAAAGGATACCAAACCCGTCAAAAAAGCGAAGGGAAAATAGGAGTTGGGTTCAGTGAGCGATGCTCGCTAGATCAACTATCTTTTTCCCACTGCTTTTAGGGTGGGTTCAATTCCTTTCTTTCTTAATTTTGATGACAAATAGGAGAATAGCACGGATTCAATTCAAAACCAAACTACCCTCTCTATGTTTTTAGAAAAGTTTTCCGCTCGTTTTCAAATCAGAACACACGCTCTACCTTTCTTTTTATAAACTTTAAAGAGGGAGTAGCATTGAAACACCTACTCCGCCTTTTTCATTTGCTATTTTATAGCAAGATAAACTCAAGAAAAACTTGAATCCACCCTTTCTATAATTGATTACAATTCAGCAAGAATCGATTTAAGCAAGCCTTTGAAATCACCTTTGACACGTTCAGTCACTTCTACAACTTCCTCGTGGTTGAGTTCTTCTTGGAAACCAGCAGCATGGTTAGTAATACATGAAATTCCTAGAACTTTCAAGCCAGAGTGGGCTGCAACAATAACTTCAGGAACAGTGGACATACCAACTGCATCTGCTCCCAATGTCTTATAGGCACGAATCTCTGCTGGGGATTCATAAGTCGGACCTGTTACACCAATATAGACACCTTCGTCAAGCTTGATACCAAGTTTCTTAGCCACTTCATGGGCAGTAGCACGATATTCTGGAGTGTAGGCTTTAGACATATCTGGGAAACGTGGACCAAAATCATCCAAGTTTTCACCCATCAATGGGTTTTGCCCCGTCATATTGATATGGTCTGAGATAGCCATCAATGTACCAGGACCAAATCCAATACCGCCAGCTGCATTGGTTACAATGACACCTTCACATCCGAGAACTTTCATCACACGTACTGGGAAAGTCACGACTTCAAGAGGATTTCCTTCGTAGAAATGGAAACGACCTTGAAGAGCCAAGACCTTACGCCCTGAAAGTTCACCATATACCAATTTCCCAGCGTGACCGACTACTGTAGAACGGCCCCAGTTTGGGATATCTGCATAATCTACTACAACTTGATTTTCGATTTCTTCTGCAAGTTCTCCCAGTCCTGATCCAAGGATTAAACCGAACTCAGGCGCTTGGATTCCCTTGTCTTTCAGGAAAGCAGCTGTTTCCTTGATCTTATCTAAAAATGTCATTCTGTGTCTCCTTTATTATTTTTTAGCATTTGACCGATTTTATCAAAGGTTTTTGCGTTGCGAATGGTGATGTTACGATAGAAAGGCATCTTGAGCAAGTACTTGTGATAGGCAGTTGCATAGTAGGATTCCTCTGAGATTTTCCCCCAGAAAATCCCAAGTCTTCCAAAATGAACCACTTCATCTTTCAGTTCCAAACTTTCAACTTTCTCAATGACTTGATCCACATCCAAGCCTTCTGTATAAAAGAGGACATCTTTTCGATCTAGGTCTTTGGTCCACCAATCTGGCAGATTCTCCAGCTCCGCTTCATAATCTTCCTGACTCAGTAAGGAAAAGCTCTGAATAAATGGATAATGGACTGCAAAGAAAGCCTCTAACTTTTCAACCAATTGGGCTTTGGGAGCTGTAGAAGTAAAGAAAATATTGCCACTGTTGATGTAGGTCTCAACCTTTTCCAGTCCCAACTCTGTCAGTTCTTGACGAAGTTGCGTCATGACAACCTTATTTTTCCCACCTACATTAATGCCCCGAACAAGTAAAGCATATCGCGTCATCTTATACCAATTTATCTAAGAAACTTTCACCAATCATGGCAGTTTCAACACCAAAGTTATCCGCAACTGTTGCTGAGATATCTGCAAAATGTCCGACAGGAATGAGACCATTTCCTTTAAAGGAAGGGCTATAGGCCAACAATGGAATGTATTCACGAGTGTGGTCTGTTCCTGCATAGGTTGGGTCATTTCCATGGTCCGCAGTAATCAAGAGAAGGTCATTCTCTCTCATGGCAGCGATAATTTCAGGCAAGCGTTCATCAAACTCATGCAAGCAATCACGGTAACCATGAGCATTGCGGCGGTGGCCGTAAAGGGCATCAAAGTCAACTAAGTTTGTGAAGGAGAATCCTTTTTCAAACTCAGCAAGTCCCATTGTCTTCAAAAGTGTATCAATTCCGTGGCTATTTGACTTGTTGTGGCCCATGTCATGATTGATACCAGCGCCATTAAAGATATCGTTGATTTTACCAACAGCGTAAGTATCGATACCAGCTTCGTTCAATTTATCCAAAACAGTTGGTGCAAACGGGGATACAGCCAAGTCACGACGGTTTGCTGTACGAGTGAAGTTACCAGGTTCACCTACATATGGACGGGCAATGATACGACCTAGAAGGGCTGGGCGCTCAAGGGTAATCGAACGAGCGTATTCACAAATACGATAAAGTTCATCCAAAGGAATGATATCTTCGTGGGCAGCAATTTGCAAAACAGGGTCAGCTGAAGTATAGATAATCAACTCCCCAGTTTCCATCTGCCGTGGTCCAAAATCATCGATAACAGCCGTACCTGAGTAAGGTTTGTTGGCTTCACGAATGACCTTACGTCCTGAAAATTCTTCGATCTTTGTCAAGATTTCTTCTGGGAATCCGTTCCAGAAAGTATCGAAAGGCTCCGTAATGTTGAGTCCCATGATTTCCCAGTGTCCAGTCATGGTATCCTTACCAAGAGATACTTCTTCCAATTTTGTTGCATAACCTATCGGATTGCTTTCAGCTGGTACAGTCTTCAGCGGTGTTTCGCGAGGAATATTTCCTAGACCGATTTTAGCCATGTTTGGGACATTCAAACCAACTGTTTTTGAAATGTGTCCTAGTGTGTCAGAAGCTCCATCTGGAACCCCTGCATTAACAAAGTTATTGGCATCTGGCGCAGCACCGATTCCCACAGAATCCAGTACTACCAAGTGAATACGATTAAATTTTGACATAGTGTGCCTCCTTTTATTTTCTATTTTCCTTTTGTTGAAGTTAAAATCTGAACGCCATTTCGTCCCGCTACGATGACCTTATCCACCATTTGGTTGAACAATCCATGCTCTACGACACCAACGACATGATCCAATTCTTGCCCGAAGGCAATTGGATTTTCAATGACATCCAAGGCTAGGTCAATGACAAAATTCTGCATATCGGTTACAAAACGCTGACCGTCTTTTTCACGGAAACTTGGTTTGTAGCCAGCTCGCTCAAAACGACGAAAAACCTGTTCTGCGCCATACTGAACCACTTCCACAGGCAATTTAAAAGCACCTAGTTTCTCTACCAGTTTGCTTTCATCTACCACCCAAATGTATTCTTTCGAGGGCGTTGCGACAACCTTCTCCATCAGAAGGGCACCACCACCACCTTTGATTCCGTTAAACTGGCTATCTACTTCATCCGCCCCGTCAACCGTCACATCGACAAAGTCTACTTGATCAATCGATTTGAGCGGGATGTTAAGACCTTCAGCCTGTTTGCTGGTCACACTGGAAGTCGTTACAGCAGTAATCTGCAAACCTTCTTCCTTAATCCGACGACCGATTTCTTCTACGAAATAGTAGGCAGTAGAACCAGTTCCAAGTCCGACTACCATGCCATCCTTGACAAACTCAGCAGCCTTGATACCTGCCATTTTCTTCAGATTTTCCACTTAAACACCTCCATTAAAGAGCTATTTTTATTATAACATGTATCCGTTTTTATTTCATGGATACACTGGAAAAACCCGAACATTTTTATTTCGGGTTTTTATGTCCTATTTAACCATATCTGGATCATAATCATAGAATCCTGTGTCCAGGAAACGGTTTTTAGGGTGTAACTTACGCACTTCCTCATCTAACAAGAAGGCTTGGTCATGGCTGAATTTGCCCTCTTGAATCAAGCTGCGCGCTTGGACAAAGAGTTTAGCAATTTCTACAAAATTCTGACCAGGTGTGTAGAGCCCCTCTAGCTTCCAGTGAGTAAAACCATGCTCCACCAATTCTGTCAATTTGGTCATCAAATCAAGGTCATTGTTGGCAAAGATATGGGTACCATGATTATCTTCAAAGATGGAATAATGGCTCTCTGGGTCACTTGGTTCAGCCAAGAAGAGGTCACGCTTACGCGTCTTTTCATCATCGATATGCGTAAAGTTATAATAGTTTTGTAAGAGCGGACGCTTAGAATGATGAATGACACTGGCACCATAAACCAAGACTTCAGCAGGAATTTCCAAAATCTCTGGCATCTTAAAGAGTTCGGCAGATGGAATTTCACGCGCCAGGACCGCCTCAGAAGCACCTGCCTTTTGACCCCAGAAGTTAATCTGACGACTGCTTGTCACCATAGTTGAAGCATCGTAAATAGTATTGAAGGAATAGCCATCACGGTTGACTACGTAAAAGATACCCGCATCTCCTACTGTAATATAGTCTGTCTTGATTTCTTCCAAGAAGTCTAAGAAGGGCTTAATACGATCCATCATGTCTTGATGCATGAGGGCGTTGACTGCAACAATCAATTCCTTACCCCCATCATGAACGAGCTTAGCGATGCTGCGCAACTCTTCATAACTAAAGGTGGTTGGCAGACGAAGGCCAAAATCCTTCTCACCGACATAGATACGGTCTACACCAGCTTCTAGTAACTGTTCAACTTGTTCAATACTTTCAGCAGTTGCTGTAATGATAATCTTTTCCATAAGAAAAATTATACCACATTTCTCAAGAATCAGCTATGAATACTAGGAGTTTTATAAAAAGTCAAAGTCATTCTTAAAGTTTACATTCAAAAAGTGAACAGTAACTAGTACTGTCCACTTTCTTTTTTATGGATGTGTTTTTTCCACTAGGTGTCCATCATTCATAACATAAATACGGTCAACCTTATCAAGAAGACGTGTATCATGTGTAATCATGACAACTCCTCTACCTTGTTCGTGGGCAATGGCAGCCAACATTTCCGTTACTTGATAAGCACGCTGGGTGTCTAGACTGGCTGTCGGCTCATCTGCAAGCACAATGCTTGGATTGTTATAGAGCGCTCTAGCAATGGCCGCACGTTGACGTTCGCCACCAGATAGAGCCTTGGGATAATGATCTTGGACCTTTTCCAAATCCAACAAGTCAAGTAACTCTTTTCGATTGCTTTTACTATTTTTTCTCTTATCCAGTCTGTCAATCAAATCTAGCTGTTCCTTGACCGTTAAAAAAGGAATTAAGTTTGAAGCCTGAAGAATAAAGCCAAACTCTCTAAAACGGAGGTCTGTTTTCTCCTTCTCCGTCAAACTGCTTGTTTCCTTCCCCTTGACTAGAATCTTTCCACTCGATGCTTCCTGAAGTTGTCCTAGAGTCGTTAGAAAGGTCGTCTTTCCAGAGCCAGAAGGCCCAACGACAGCTACGAACTCTCCCGCATTTAGCTGAAAATTCGTCTCATGCAGGGCTACGACTTTCATCTTTCCTTCCCCGTAGGTTTTTGTCACTTGAGTCATTTCAATCAATGCTGTCATACTATTCTCCTTATCATTCTGCAATCGCAGTAATCGGGTCCACCTTTAACAAGCGTGGAAGTGAAATGACACCACCTAGAAGGGCCATCAAGCAAATTACCAAACTTAGGACAGAGTAAGCTATCCAGCTTGGGTAGAAAAAGAAGGTAGCTGGTAAGACTAAAATCACTCCTCCGATTGCCAGCAAGGCTAAAGCAATCCCCATACCAGCTAGGAGGAATATTTGACAGAAAAGAGACCATACAATGGTTTTGATCTGTATTCCTTGAGCTCGCATTATTCCATAAAGTCCTAGTTTTTGGATGGTAATGATATAAACAAAAATACCCACAATCAAGCCTGTAATGACAATCATAGCAAGAATCATTCCTGAAAATACATTAACCTGAGGTGTGTAACCAGGAATTTTTGATATCATTTTTGGAATGGAAATCTGTTTTAGACCATCGCCAGTCACTTCTATGTCATTTTTCAATACTAAGGCAGAGATGGAACGATTGGCTTTCAATGTTCCTTGTAAGGTCCAATAAGACGTTAGACTCGTAAAGACAACAGGCTCGGTGAAAAATTTATTTCCTTGTGTCAGGCCTACAATCTTGTAACTTGACTCGCTTCCATTAAGCTGGATGGCATCACCTAGCTTCATTCCATAGTTTTCAAAGGACTGATCCACGACTACCTCATCATCTCCCTCAGGATAACGACCCTCAGTCAAACTCGGAGAGATAAATGCGTCCCAGTCTTGAGCAAAGATGGAAACATTGACCTTTTCACTATCATCGACTAGATTGGTCACAGCGAACATATAGCCCAGAGGAGCAGCCTCTTCAGAACTCTTCTCCTTGTAGTCCTTTTCAGGAATAAAGGATGCCGTCAAATTATCATTTGCGTAGTCAGATAAAACCACACCCGTCGCTTGCCAGTTATCAATAGCGGCTCGGTTATTTCGCACAAGACCAAGAGCTAAACTGGTCATAAAAAAGACCATGAAAGCGATAAGAAAAATGGTAGTGAGAATCAAACTATATCGAAGTTTGTTTCGTAATATTTCTTTGATAGCAAGATACATGCTTATCTCCTTTAACTTTTCCCCAGAGGTAGAAAAATGCTACCCAGTCCAATAGACACATCTCTGTCTTATCATCCATTCAAAACAACTCCTACCTCTCTTACAAAGAATCACGGTAGCAACTCAACAAATTATATTAGGAAAAGCACTTGCTTGCAATTAATTTATATAAGTTATCCTTTCCTTTCTCAGCATATTTATAATAGAGAAGGTCAGGTCATCTGTTTCAACTGTAACATCCATGCTATCACTTTCCCTAGTGGGTGTCAAGAAGAGCAACTTAGAAGATGATATAAGACTTTAGTAGTTTTGTAACAATTATGTAATAATTCTCTGCATAAAAAATGATAAAATAGTTATGTACTGATAAGGAGAGAATCATGTCCGCAAGAAAACTAGAAGCTTATGAGTTTGAACACACTCCCGAATCAAATCAAACTCCGCTTTATCAAGATTATACACCAGAAGCCCCAGTCGGCCCTAACCTAAAAGAGATTTTATTTTTTGTAAATATTGCTTGTTTTTGTATTTTTATGGTACTTTTTAGCTTTATCTTTTTAGCCTTAAAATTAAATACAGCTTTATCATTTATCGCTGCTATGGGAACAAGCTTCACACTTATACAACTTCAACGAAAGATGATGAAACGAAAACTTTCAAAATAAAGGTTGGTACCACTACCAACCTCTTTTCTAGTTATCTAAAAAGACAGTTATATAACTGTCTTTTTTATTTATTCTTTCGTTTTGGAGGAGATTGGATGGCAATCTTAACTTCAAAAATCGTTCCTCTAGGTTTGTTATCTTTCACGCTAATTGTTCCTCGCAAAGCATCAACAATCTGCTTGGCCAACGAAAGTCCCAAACCAAAGCCACCTTTCTGACGAGTCCTTGCCTTGTCTACACGGTAAAAACGGTCAAAGATTTTCTTCTTGTCAGTAGCTGAGATTCCGATTCCATTATCCGTTACTGTAAGATAGAGGTGGCGATCTGTAGCATGGACTACAAACTCAATTTTCCCATCTTCTTCGGTATACTTGATGGCATTATCAAACAAGATGGTCATGAGTTGTTTTAAGAGCAACTGATCGGTCATAAAGGGACGATAAATCCGATTTTCATAGTTGAAAACACGATCATTTTCAGAAGCAATTAACTCATAGTTGGCAAAGGTTGTTTTAAAGAATTGTGGAGAAACTTCTGCTATATCTGGTTTGATTCCATCATCTCGACGTGCAAGGTTGAGAAGATTGGTCGTGAGGAAACGCATGTTGCGAACCTCTTCAAGACTGGAAGCGATACTTTCGCTGGATTCCATGATTGTTGCCTCTGGTTTTCGAAAGAGATTCTCTAAACGATTTTGTAAAACGGCCAAAGGTGTTCTCAGTTCGTGGCTCGCATTTTCAACAAAAGACTTCTGCTTTTGCATACTTTCCAGCAAGGGTTTGACACTGACACGTGCTAGGTAAACACTGGCGATTAAAGACAGGAGCCAGAAACTAGCCATGACTACAACAATTAAATGCTCGTGGTTTTGGCTGATTTGTTCAAGCTGGCTGGTATTGATTAAAACCGCCGCATATTTGACATTGCTTGATGCGGAGAAAGAGTTAGTTTCCATCAAGATCATTCGGTAGGTTTCTTCCTGACCGTAGCTATTGACAACTTGGATTTGGCGAATATGATTCAACTCTTTCTTGTCCAGCTTGATCTTATCCAAGCCTAAAAAGCGATTGCCCAGTAAGAGTTGGTTAAAATCCTTGTCAAAGAGCAAGACTTCTGTATTGGAGCTAACATTGGGCTTGATTTCAGCCTTGCTGGCATCCGCTGTTGCTGGTTGAATATCCTTGACTTCCTCAGTTGCTCGATTCAGGGCTAACTGGATGACCGCTTGAGGACTACTACTAAGGGCTTGTAGTTTTTCATCTACAGAAGTGTAGAGACTCGAGTGCATGACCTGAAGGATAATCAAGGTCATAGCAGAGAAAATCAAGGTGAACACCCCGAAGTTTCGAATGAAATAGCTGAAATCATCCGCGTACCATGTTTTTTTTAGTTTATTGAACATCTTTTAAAATATACCCGACACTACGCAAGGTTTGAAGATTTTCAGCAAAGGCTGTACCCTTCAGTTTCTTACGAACTTTTGAAACATAGACTTCTACAACGGAAATAGTCGTATCGCTATCAAATCCCCATAGACGGTCAAAAATTTGTGTCTTGGGAAGAATGACATTTTGATTTTGAAGGAAGTAAACCAACAATTCAAACTCTTTTCCGAGTAGTTCCACAGGCGTGTCTTCCACCTTCACTTCATTCGTTGAAAGATTGACGACAACATCCCCATAGGTCAAGGTGTTTTCATTAAACTTGCCTGAACGTTTGAGAAGGGCTTGAATCCGCATTTTGAGTTCTTCTAGGTAGAAAGGTTTGGTGAGGTAGTCATCCGCTCCCAACTCAAAACCATGTCCCTTGTCATCCAAACTTTCCTTAGCGGTCATGATAAGGACTGGTGTCGTGATTCCTTTTTCACGCAATTCTTTCAAGACTTGGAAGCCATTTTTTTCAGGCAACATCAGGTCAAGCAAGATCAAATCATAGACGCCACTCTCAGCTTCATAGAGACCTTCTTCTCCATCAAAAACCTGCATAACATCTGCAAAATCATCTAAAAAGTCAAATACTGAGTTTGACAACCCTAAGTCGTCTTCTACTAGTAAAATCTTAATCATCTTGTTCTCCTCCTGCTATAAGATACTAATCAGCTTCATCTAAGGTTATTATAAAATAAAGAATTTTTGTATCATTTTTTGGATCTTAGTATAATTCTTTAATTATTATATCATGGCTTTAACAAATGGATTAAGATTTTGTAGTGTTTTCTTCATTATTTTGGTTAGAATTGCTATCCTTGTCCTTCGTACTTCCATCTGCATTGGCTGGTTTCTTCATAGAATTGCTACCGCTTTCTTGATTATTATTTCCTTGCGGCGGCTGTCCTCCTGGCCCTCCAGGACCACCGTTACCGCCAGGAGCACCTTGTCCATCTTGACCATTCATTTGAGGTGGCATACCATTGCCATTATTTTGACCCTGTCCTTGAGACGGTTGTCCACCGTGACTTTGCATATTATTGCCATCTTGATTATCTTGCTGGGTTTTCGATGTTTGAACGGTCGACTGCTGATTTGTTGATTTTTGAGTCAAAGAACCGAATATATAACCACCAAGCAAGCCGACCACTAAAGAACCACTTGCTACTACTGATAGCCTCCACTTGGTGCTTTTTCTACAACAATCATTTTCTCTTTATTCATTCTGTATTTTTGTTTCTGCTTTAAGTTTCTGTGAAAAAATGAAGAAGCTCTACTTCATGAATTCACCACATCCTTTCTTTAGGCTACATACATCTTAATTATTTTTTCTTAAAGAATACTAAAATATGAGAAAATTCTTAGAAAAATAATAGAGAATTTATCCAAAATATTTTTTTAAAATACGACCGTATCGTCTCAGTAAAAGATAATCCGCTATTGCTGGGGATAGAAGGTTTAATGTTGTAAAAATCTTTGTACCTTGTCCCATCAAAATCACTCTTTTACGAGATTTTATACCTTTAAGTAAAACTTGGGTTACTTGATTTGTACTTGATATAGAGATCCCCATTTCTCTCCAAACTGGATGATAAGGCTTTTCTGATGGTGTGTCTGCTGCATTGGGGCAAAAATAAGTTATATGCATCTTTTTCTGCTCCTGTATTAATTCTCGGTTCATTGATTCGATAAAAGAAAAAAGTCCGGCGCGGCTCGCCACATCTACACTATAATAGGGGAAGGCCAGCCTACCATCTGCAAAACCTCCTGAATGCACAATGGTTGCTCCTTTTTGATTTTTTAACAAAGGTAAAAAATGTTTGCTGACAAGGATAGCCCCTATTAGGTTAATCGTCATAGTTTGATTGATCTCCTCCTCAGAGTGAGATAATAAAGATTTTCGTACATCAAATCCCGTTGCATTAATAACAATATCTATATTATCCGACCACTTTTGAACTTCAGACACTGCAACTTTAATAGAAGTTTCATTCGTTATATCTACTGAGCAAATCGGAATCTTGGAAGCAATATTCTCAGAAAAACTGGCTAATTTATTCATATTGCGACCTAAAAGAAATAAATGAGCACCTGCTTGAAAAAAAGCTTGTGTATAGGCTTGTCCCAAATTTCCACTGGCACCAATAATAACGACTCTTTTATTTTTAAAATAATTGTCACCCATAACATACTACCTCATTAGTGAACCTTTTGTGATAGGTTTAATATAACAAGCTCCACAATAACTAAAGCAATTCCCAAGAGACTTGCGAACGTTACTTTTTCATGAAAAAGCAAAATAGATAGCACAGTTGTTCCAACCAAACCAACACCAGACCAAATAGCATAGACTAGATTTAGTTGTATGCCTTTCAAAGACAAAGATAGAAAGAAAAAACACAAGCCATACAAAACTAAAGCAAGAATCCCAAAAAGCATTTTCGAAAAACCTTGCGACAGTTTTAACAGACTTGTGGCAGCTATTTCAGATACAATAGCAAGAGTTAAATAAACGTAAGACATCATTGTCCTCCTAGAATCAATAGAATTGAAAAGCTAGTCGGAAAACAATTGATTTAGCGATGAGTGGAAGCAAAGCAGGTCCAAAGTGTACAAGCATTAGCTAAAATCATAGACTTGATCTTTGAATTCTTGTAAACAGGAATCTTTTTTCGTCCACATAACTCATCTAAAGAGATCTGATAAAAATCAGCTAAGCGAATCAAACTATGACTATCTATAATTGTTTTATCATTTTCCCAATTTGAGATAGTTTGACGAGTCGTCCCCAGATATTCTGCTATTTGATTCTGACTGTAGCCATTTTGTTCTCTAAATAGTTTTAATTGTTTTCCTAACATCTGCATTTCCTCTTTATATTATTCTTTTCTTCACGAATTGGCTAGACGAAATTCTTTAACATCCTATACAATTCTAGGTAAAATTTCTTTGACATTGCTATTATAACACGATTTTCAGGATGGACACTTTATACTGACTTCCAAAAAACAGCAGATTGCAAAATCCGCTGTTTTTTATCCATTACTTACTTGCTTTCAAAACCTTTTCTACTGCTGCTTTCTCACGCTTAATCAAGTCAACACGCGCTGCGATATCCTTGATACCCATACCGATATTACGGCTAAGCGCAAGGTCAGAGAGTTGAGGTTCAAAGAAATCCTTGTATTCCGCCAAGCGTTGCTCTGTCTTAAACACATGAGCAGGAAGGATAACAAAGCTATCAAAGCTCATGTCTCCACCAAGAGCCGCCTTAATCCAATCCCAGTTTTCACGCGCCCAAATCCAAACAGTTTCTTGGGTAGCTTGGTGTCCGAGGAATTGGAGGTACCATGAAGAAAGGTCTTGTGGTTTCACTACAAATTTATCTTTCCATGAGCCAATCAGGGTTTGGATATTGTCGGCATCTGTACTGTATGCAAGAGCAGCTGCCAACTGACGTTTGAAGACAGCATCCGTCGCATGAGTGTAGAGGTCCAGATAAGTTGCGACCAAGTCCTTGGTCTCATGGTGTTTCATTTCATTAATGAGAACTTGAGCACGGATTGCTGCTGGAAGTCCTGCAAGATTCTCCTTGTGAGCTGCAAAGATTTGGCTAGCAACTTGACTAGCTTCTGCATCATTTGAACGAATCATCATAGAAACAGCCAACTGACGAACCAATTCGTCTTCATCTGATTCTCCATCTTTGGCTTCAAAACCAAGACGGTCATAGTTGTGACGAGCCAATATAGCAACCAGACTGTTAAAGGCTTTCTCAGTTTCTGTTCCTTCATCAATAAAGCGCTCAAGGGCAGCAATCACTTGAGAAACAGCTGAAACTACCAAGTAAGACTCTTCTTTAGCAAGTTTATCAAGGACTGGGAGCAAGTCAGCATAAGAAATGTGCCCTGCTTCAGCCAACAAACGACGTTCTTGAACGATTTGAAGTTTACTTGTGTTATCAAGTGTCTCTAGCTCAGCAAGAACAGCTGCTAACAAGTCTCCTTGATAGTCGGTAATGTAGTGGGCCGTATTTTCAGTATTGAGACGAAGAGCTCCTTCATTTTCAGCAAGAAGAGCGGTGTAGCCAGGGATTTCGATACTTTCAGTTTCGAGTGTATCTGGCAAGCCTTTCCAGTTGCTGTTGAGTGGCACCACCCAGAGGCGGTTCTTGTCTTCGTGCTCACCGATAAAGAATTGTTTTTGTGAAATCTTCAAGATATCATTTTCAACTTTGACAGTGAGAACTGGATAACCAGGTTGTTCCAACCAAGAATCCATAAAAGCTGCAACATCACGTCCTGACGCTTTTCCAAGGGCATTCCAAAGGTCACGACCAATGGTATTTCCATATTGGTGTTTTTCAAAGTAGGCATGCAAACCTTTAGCAAAATCAGCATCACCGAGCCAACGGCGAAGCATGTGCATGAGACGGCTTCCTTTGGCATAAACGATAGCTCCATCAAAGAGGGTATTGATTTCGTCTGGGTGTTTAACCTCGACGTGGACAGACTGAACGCCATCAGTCGCATCACGTTTAAGTGCTCCCGGCACACCACCTGTTTGGAAATCTTCAAAGATATTCCAACTTGGCTCAATGGCATCCACACAGACGTATTCCATCATGTTGGCGAAGCTTTCATTAAGCCAAAGGTCATCCCACCATTTCATAGTAACGAGGTTACCAAACCATTGATGGGCAAGCTCGTGGGCGATAACGAGGGCAACTTGTTGACGGCTGGCAAAGGTTGAGTTCTCATCCACAACCAAGTAAACTTCACGGTAGGTTACCAGACCCCAGTTTTCCATGGCACCTGCTGAGAAGTCAGGAAGGGCGATATGGAGAGATTGAGGAATTGGGTATTTAACACCGTAGTAATCTTCGTAAAACTCGATCGAGCGAACTGCGATATCCAAAGAGAAATCAAGATTAGAAAGTGGATGGGCTTTGGTAGAGTAGACACCAACGAGGGTACCATTCTTGGTTTTAGCGGTTACCCCTTGCAAATCACCAGCGACAAAAGCCAACAAATAAGATGACATGCGAGGTGTTGTCTCAAACTTCCAGATACCTGTTTCCTTGCGGTTTTCCACATCAATCTCAGGCATGTTTGACAAGGCCACTTCACCTGCTGCTTGGTCAAAACGGAGAGCGAGGTCAAAAGTAGCCTTGGCTTCAGGCTCATCCACACATGGGAAGGCTTCACGCGCAAAATGGCTTTCAAACTGAGTAGACAAGACTTCCTTCTTGATACCATCAACTGTGTAGTAAGAAGGGTAAATCCCTGTCATGTTGTCTGTAATTTTTCCTGAAAAAGCGATGACTAATTCAACTTGACCAACCTCAGCCAATTCGATATGAAAGGCTTCATTTTCGTTATCAACTGTGAATGGAAGAGTTTGACCCTCGACTTCTACTGAGGCGATTTCCAAATCCTTTTGGTGAAAGGAAATACGGTCACTTTTCGCTTGGCCAGTGATGGTCACCTTCCCAGAAAAGGTCTTGGTCTCACGACTCAAGTCTAAAAATAAATCATAATGTTCAGGAACAAATTGCGTAATAAAATGTTCAACTGCTTGCATAGTTTTCTCCTATTCTAAGTTTAAGAGTTTCACTCTTATTCAAACAAACTCATTATATCATGTTTTGCTTAAGAAAAAAGGATTGGACGGTGATTTCCAAAACTTTCTTTCTACTAAAGTTTACTGTGGATAAACCTTGCGAAATTCTTCTAAAACAACCTTGCTGTCAGGCGTAAAAGTTAGTCCTACCTCTCTCAGCCACTCGGCGAAACAGTCCTCATGAACCTGACGCCAATAGGCTAGGGATTTGTCACCTTCCCCTTCCTTAAAAGCATGTTCAGCAGAAACTTGATTGAAAGGCTGAACGGAAACCTTGGTAATTTCGACAATGCAGACAGCCTGATTTTGACTGTCTAAAATGACATCGAAGGTCCCTTCTTGTGGAAGAGGTTCGTCTTCTAGCGCGTAGAGGTCATAGGCTGATGCGGTTGCTGTCTTTTCGCCTTTTAAAACCAAATCTGCCAAGAGATCGGCCTCCACTCCAAAAGCCCAAGCATCAATCTCATCTCCGATCGAGGGATTAATTTTCTTGTATACATTCCACATTTCTTGCGGTGTCATCGGTTGCTCCTTTGTAATTTTTTACTTTCTTCTTTTACACGTTTGAGGTGGTCTGGATGGTCAATTTCTAAATCAAAAATCTCTGGAATAGAACTATAGTGGATAATGCACTCAATCCCCATCTGATTCATTTTTTGTATGAAAGAAAGATTCAGATAGCCTGCTACAGCAAAGTCAATCTTTTTCATCCTTGCTTTATCCTGCATATCTTTTAGCATATCTAACATTATTGGACTTTCCATATCATGCCATTGACTGTTTCTCACAGTCGCAAAAATAAAAGAAGTCAAATCATTCATTCCAACTATAATCTTTGAAATACCAGTTTCCAGTATCCTGTCCAAGTCAAAATAAGCTGACGGCAATTCAATCATTGTGCCAATTTTCCCAGTAAAACCATGCTGACGCAGTACTGTAAAAGCTTGCTTTAACTGCTCAGCATCATTGACAAAAGGAAAAATAACAGACAAATTGGGATTGGTTTGATAAATTTCTGTAACGACATTGGATTCAGCTTGAAATTCATTCGGACACGCCAATAAACGCCTAGTTCCTCTATATCCAAATAAGGGATGATTTTCATCAAAATACTCTTTAGTCCCCTTTAGACAATTAGCTTCTGTATTCGTTAATTCTGAAAAACGATACCAAACTTCCTCATCAGAGTACAAGGAACTGATGTTTGATAGATAATCTTTCACAAATTGCTGACAACTTGGTAACAGTATGTTTTGATTGAGCTCTCTCAGCAAGTATTCCCCACGAATCATTCCAATATGGTGAAATAGTTGAGGATAAACTTTTTCAACAATTCGTTCGCCACTAAGGGCAAGTTGGTTTCTCATCATTCACCTTCCAATTCATATACAAGGTCTTGTCCAGTTCTGGAAGTCCTAATAACTCTGCTTTGACCTTCAAGACTAATGGCGATGCATTTTCTTCTGTGACTTTTTGAATATCCATCCAAACATATCCAAGTGAATCATTCGCACCATCAGACATAGCTTCCGAAATCGTAACTTGAGGTTCCTTCTCGTTTACCTCAATATCATAAAATGCCATGATATGGTGAACCATAAAATTTGTTAACTCTTCCCTGACGAAAACATCGTAGATTCGAGAATTAGAGTAGCTTCTAACAGTATATCCCGTCTCTTCCATAACTTCTCTAATCAGCGTTTCCGTCAATCCTTCACCAAATTGCTGACTACCACCAGGTAGATCATAACGATGTTTATAAGGGCCTCTCGTTTTTTCAATGCAGAGTAACTTCCCATTTTCAAAGCAAACAGCATAGACTCCAAAGTGTTTTTTGATTTCCATCCAACTCCTCCTACTTCAAAGACCAGCCACCATCTATTGTCAAGATTTGTCCTTGCATGGCACTTGCTTTTCCACTTGCTAAGAAAAGGCTAATCTCTGCTATTTCCTCTGGCTCAATCCAGCGTTTGATGGGCGTTTCACTAGCTACCCAGTCAGCCAACCCACCTGGCTCAAAGTCCGCAGCGGTCATTGCTGTCTTGACAGCACCTGGAGCGATCCCAAAGACCTGAATTCCAGCTTCCGCATAGTCTAGAGCCAGCTGCTTGGTAAAGCCAGCCAGGGCATGCTTAGAGGAAGTATAAGCGTGTCCACCGCCACCTGCTAGGCTAGAAGCAATGGAGCACATATTGATAATGATTCCTTTTTTATTCTCCAGCATTTGTGTCAAATAATGCCGAGTCAACTCTACTGGAGTCACGTAGTTGATTTCAAAAATCTCTTGAATTTCCTGGGCTAATTGTTCCAAAAGTGGTTTGTAATCATCCAAAATTCCTGCAGTATTGCACAAAACATCCACCTGAGGACACCAGTCAAAAATAGGCTCCAAGTCCAAGGTCAAATCTCTCTGTAGAAAGTGGAAATCACCCTGTAAGAGTGGATTTTCACCCTGGTCAACCCCATAAACTTGATAACCCTTCTCTAAAAAGAGGCGAGCTTGAGCAAGTCCGATACCTGAACTCACTCCCGTAATCAATACACGTCTAGTCATGCACTTCTACCCAATCCGACGCCAAAACATCACAAGGTGTCGGACTCCACATGGAAAAACCTTCCCCTTCCCCAGAAACGTTGATTAGGAAATAAGGTGTCACTTCAAGTGCAACCCCATTTTGCTCGATGGTATCAAAAAGTTGTACATAGTTTTCAGCCCCTCCCCAACCAGTTCGTACATATTTTTTCTTGGCCTTTAATCCAGGCAAGATTTCTTCAAACGTCATATCATTCTCCTTTAATATGCATTCTTCATTTAATTATAACAAAAAACCGTTTTCCAACGGCTTTTTGACTGTGATTTATTTAAATCTACTTCTACTTACGGCAAATTATTCCCTGCTGCAAGATAAATTTCATACCATTCTTTTCTTGTTAAGCTAAAGTTTACCGCTTGGCTAACTTCTCTCAAATGCTTAGGATTTGTTGTACCTACGACTGCCTGCATTTTTGCTGGATAACGCAATATCCAAGAAATGGCAATAGTTGAAGGGGTTACTCCATATTTAAAAGCTAGACGATCAAGTACTTGATTCAAAGCTTGAAATTTCTCATTACCAACAAAGTTCCCTTTAAAATACCCGAATTGTAAGACAGACCATGCTTGAATGACCACATCGTGTAATTTGCAATATTCAAAAACGCTGCCATCTCGCATAGTTGCTTGACTATCTTCCATATTAACATGAAAACCTGATTCGAATCCTGGAGTAAAAGCCGCACTCAATTGTAGCTGATTAACAGCTAACGGCTGCTTGACATCTTTTTTAAGCAACTCCATCATCATAGGATTTTGATTAGAAACTCCAAAATCTCGGACCTTACCTTGTTTATAAAGAAGATCAAAGGCTTCTGCTACTTGGTCAGATTCCATCAAAGCATCTGGTCGATGAAGAAGCAAGCTATCTAGATGATCAATCTTCAATCTTTGCAAAATTCCGTCAACTGATTTTATAATATAGTCCTTAGAAAAATCAAAATAGGTAAATTCTTCAATGCGAATGCCACATTTGGACTGAATCCACATCTTTTCTCTTAAATCTGGACGATTTTTTAGGACAATACCTAACAGTTCTTCACAACTACCACGACCATAAATATCAGCCAAGTCAAAAGCATTGATTCCAACAGAAAGTGCTGTTTCTACAAGCTCTTCAACTTCTTTTACAGACTTATCTTTTATTCTCATCATTCCGAGAACAATTTCTGATAATTCTTTGTCATCTTGACCAAGAGTTATGTATCTCATCAAATTTTTCTCCTTTAATTTCTAACATTCTTCCCTTCATTATAACAAAAAACCGCTTTGCAACGGCTTTTTGACTATACTTCACTCCATTTTATCTTCTTAAACCCACGGAACAGGACAAAGATTCCAATAAAGAAGACAGCTAAAGGAATAACTTTTGTTAGAAAAACATTTGAAATTCCCATCCACTCATAGTAACTGAGCAGAGAACCTACAACAAGATGGGCAACAATCATACTGACAAATGGACGAAAAATCTCTTCTTTCCAATTCCAAATACTGATAACTAGCGAAATCGTAAAGGCAGATAAACTATCCCAGGGAGCAGGGAGATAAAAGGCTCCTTCTTGAATGAAATTTGCCATTCCTACATATCCCAGAATAACTAGCAGAACAAGAATCCCATCGACAATATAAGTGCCAATTTTCATTTTAGGAGAATCTTGAACTAAACTTCTTCGTAAAATTGTAGCCACAAGCCCAAATCCAACCAGAAAAAGAAGAAGTTGCCAAAAACGTAAGCAAATTGACTGTTAAGAGAGTACCTTTAGAAAAATCACCTAATAGTTGATAGTAGCGTAATATCGCTAAGACAAGAATTGGCGTCAAAAGGGACTCTTTGATAGAACTGCGAGGTGCTTCCTTGAGCTTCTCTCTCATTAATCTTTTAGGATTCTTACCTATATAATCCTCTGCACTCAAGCCATCTCGTTCTGCTTCTGAAAAATCTAGCATCATCAAATAGATCTGCTCTCTGAGGTAGTCCCCATTATAGACAAATACAGCAAGACTAAAAATATCCCACAGTTCCTCAAAATACTGCTGATTCTCCTCAGAAAACTGATGCAACAAAGCGCTTGTTTCTTCGTAATACTTCATTTTTTCATGGTTAAACCCCTTTCTTAATCCCTTCTACTTTTTTACTCAAATCGTCCCATTGTTGCAAAAAGACTGAGACACGCTCTTCTCCTTCTTTAGTTAACGAAAAATACTTTCGATCTGGACCATCTGGCGACGGGCGCATATCGCCTCTTATCCATTGATTTTTTTCTAACTTTTGCAACAAAGGATAAATAGTTCCTGGAACGATAGTGTCAAATCCAGCCTCTCGTAGAGTCTGAACCAACTCATAGCCATACCGCTCTTTTTGACCAATCATTTCCAAGACACAACCTTCAAGAACACCTTTTAATAGCTGAGTTTCCTTCATTCCTTCCCCCTTCTAATCTATTTTGTAATACCTACTAGTTGCTTCATCTATCATATACCACTTTCACACTAGTTTGTAAAGCATAATAGTTGAAATAAAAAAACGATAACCACTTTGCAGTAGCTATCGTTGATTTCTTTTGATTAGTCTTTCCCACCAAGTCTACTATTGATGGTCATCATGATGCTGGCTATTTTCTCACCCCAGTATGGATCGGAAGCATAGCGAACATTCATTCCTGTTGCCTTGTTTCCAAGGTGGTCTCTGCCGTAGTCGATGTAATTCTCACGAATCCACTTGGCAGCTCCTAGAATCCCTTTGTCCACATTATCAAAGCTCTTTGCTGAGAGATATGGGCTCGTATCATAAGCCGCAATACCAAAGAAATTGTTCTTATCTCTGGCAATTTGACTGCGACCCCAAGCACTTTCAAGGGCACTATGGGCCATCAAGTAAAGGGCATTGACACCATAGCGTTCCTCAGCCTCTTTGAAAGTCGCTCCTTTCCCCGCTAGAGGACTATCCTGCAAGTTCATCATGGAATAAATTTTATTCAACTCAGCTGCACTATAATTACTTGGCTCTCTCAAGTTTTTATAGAGGAAAGGATTTTTAACCGTAAAGTCATCAAAATGCTCACCATCAGTTGAGTAGTACTTCTTGCCAATAACCATAGCAGATGTGTGTGGAGCTACTTTGATACTCGTATAAGGAGAGAGTTCATGGTAGAGGAATTTCCCATCACTAGTATAATGAGGGATAAACTCGCTTACTTCATCTACTGCTGTCAAATCACTTCTATTCATGAAACCTGACAGACCAGAAATATTCACAGGTATTTGAGTATTTTTGGGGGCTTGAGTATCTCCAAATGAGACAATCGTTCCCTGTGATACATAGCTCAATTTTTCTCCTGAACTACTATATACATATGCAGTGATTGGTTTAACTTTGTAATATTTAGATTCTGAAATCCACTTTCCATTGTTTTGAAAAGAATACTCTTTACCTTTAATATTAAAAGTACCTGTCACATACATACCATCTTCTTTTAGATAGTACCAAGCATCATAATCTTTATCAAAAATCCACTCATTTTTGGCCATATATCCACCTGTTTTAAGGTAATATGAGCCACTCCATTCTCGAGAAGCATAAGCCCCCCCTGTTTTTAAATAAAACCAACTATTGTATGAATTATCAAAAATCCATTCTTTTTCTGCCATGGCACCACTGTCTTTTAGATAGTAATCTGTTTTCCACTGATTACTTAGCATTACACCATCAGTATCAAAATAGTACCATATCCCTTTGATTTTTTCCCATTTATTACGTGAAATTTTTCCAGAAGCTGTAGCATAGTACCACTTGTTAGAAATTTTTACCCATGTATTTTCTGCAAGAGCACCACTATTTTGGATAAGATAATCACCAACTAAGGTATTAGTTACCATGGCGCCTTCTTTATCAAAGTAATACCAAATTCCAACGATTTTTCCCCATTTATTACGGAGAATTTTTCCAGAAGCTGTAGCATAGTACCACTTGTCAGAAATTTTTACCCATGTATTTTCTGCCAAAGCACCATTATCTTGAATAAGGTAATCATCGATTATAATATTACTAATCATAACACCTTCTTTATTAAAGTAATACCATTTGTTATCGATTTGTTTCCAGTCTAAGACAGGTTGATTATTTTCATAAAAGCGCCAACTTCCCTGCTCCTTCAGCCAACCTTCTTTTTTGCTTTCTCTACTCTTTTCCTTATTTGATGAATCTTCTTTAATGGAATCGTTCTCTTTTATAACTGAGTTTTTTTTGGTATCAACTTGAGGAGATTCTTTTTTTGGAGCAGACTCTTCTGTTTTCGTAGAAGACTCTTCTTTTTTCGAAGCAGACTCTTCTTTTTTCTCAACTACATCTGTTGTCTGAGATTTTTTTGTAACTTGAGACTCTTCAGCATACACTGCCGATTTTGCAAATCCTGCTATAGAGAGAGCAACAGTACTTGCAAGTAGTATCTTCTTCATTTTATTCTCCTTAATAAAAAACTATATACATTCTCTAAACCCTATTGTAACATAGTTAACCGACGGAAATATTACAAATTGATGAAGATTCTATTTCTTGTTAACGATAAGGAGGACCTAGCTTATCTCAGACTTGCTTTGACTTCCTGACGGAGATTTTCTAGACTGCTAATGCCGTATTTGTCCATGACTTTTGGTAGATGTTCGATGATATCAGGACAGGCATAAGGATTGGTAAAGTTGGATGTTCCAACTCCGATGGCAGACGCTCCAGCCAGATACATTTCTAGTGCAGCCTCTGCCGAATCCACTCCTCCCATTCCAATGATGGGCAGGTCTATTGTTTGAGCTACTTGTCGGATGAGTTTGAGGGCTACTGGAAAAACTGCTGGGCCAGACATTCCACCTGTTCCATTAGCCAAGATTGGTTTGCGAGTTTTGAGGTCAAAGCGCATACCGACTAGAGTATTGATCATGGTTAAGCCACTTGCTCCTGCATCTTCTGCGGCTTTAGCAATAGTGACAACATCCGTTACACTAGGGGTTAACTTAACATAAACTGGCACATCAGAGGCTTCCACAGCTGCTTTTACCACTTCATAAGCTAGATCAGGATCTTGCCCAATCAAAAGTCCATGATTACCGTGATCCACATTCGGACAAGAGATATTGAGCTCGATAGCTTTTACATTTGCCGCCTTGGAAATTCCACGAGAAACAGCAGCGTACTCTTGTTTTGAAAAGCCTGCAACATTTGCGATGATAGGAAGCGTAGGATACTCTCTTTCCAGCCAAGGCAACTTTTCAGCTAAAACAGCTTCTAAACCAGGATTTTGCAAACCGATTGCATTGAGCATACCAGCAGGCGTCTCTGCAACTCTTGGAGTAGGATTACCAAAACGGGGTTCAAGTGTCGTCGCCTTGATCATAATGGAGCCTAAAAGATCTAAATCATAGTACTTGGCATACTCTTGGCCAAAACCAAAACAGCCTGATGCTGGTATGATGGGGTTTTTCAAGTCTAAGCCTGGTAGAGAAACTTGTAAGCGATTTGTAGTCATGACTTTCTCCTTATAATACAACTGTTCCTGTACGGAAAACAGGACCATCTTCACAGACGCGTTGGCTGACCGTCTCAGTTTCTGGCACTTTTAGAACGCAGGCATAGCAGGCACCCATCCCGCAAGCCATACGAGATTCTAGAGATAGATAGGCTCTTGGGTGGTCAAAAAACCTTTGATTGATGTACTTCATCATTCCTGGAGCTCCACATGAGTAGACGGAGTCAAACTGACTGTCTAAGTCATTGATGACGACTGACACATTTCCCTTAATGCCATAAGAACCATCATCTGTCGTTACAAAGACCTGACCATATTGGGCCAATTCGGTTTCAAGAATAACAGCATCCTTGTTGGCAAAACCGAGGACTGTCACTACTTTCACCCCTCGCGCATGCAATTCCTTGGCTACTTCGAGCAAGGGTGGAACACCAATCCCACCACCAACGAGGAGAACTTGGCTTTGGTCGTTCAGATCAGACAAGTCAAAACCATTCCCCTGAGGTCCCATCACATCAAGAGTATCACCCTGACTTAATGTTGAAAAAATAGCTGTCCCAGCACCTTCAATCCGATAAATAAGGCGACACTGCTTCTTAGCCTTGTCAATAGACGAAATTGAAATAGGACGACGCAAGAGATGGGCATCATCAGGCACGCGCAGATGGAGAAATTGGCCTGCTCGCATGGCTTCAACCATTTCCCCTTCTAGGACTAATTCAAAGATTGCTGCCGCGATTTCCTCCTGTGCAACCACTTTCATGGTTTCCAAACGAATCGCACCCATACGCTTTTTACATGTGGGATTCATGATTTTCCTCCTTAAATTTTAAGGGGACCAGATAAAGAAAAGACCTTGCTAATGCAAGGCCTCAGTTAGGTTAGGATAGAACTCATGCGCACACTTAAAAAGTCTCCACAGAGAGTTCCCTATCCCTTTTATCTGACACCTTGTGAGTCTCTCTGGACTCCCCTTAAAGGTTAAATTTGTATTAGTATACTCTTTCAAAGTAAAAAAGTCAAGTAGAAAACGAACATTCTACTTGACTGTACTGGGTTATTTTTCACGAATCACTTCGACCTTGTAACCATCAGGATCCTTGACAAAGTAATAGTTTGGTGGGTTTCCAGGTAGGCCTTTTGGCTCTGTAACCTCATAGCCTTTCGCGCTATGTTCTTGATGAAGTGCCTCAAGGTCAGGTGTACTGAGGGCGATATGGGCAAAGCCATCTCCTACCACATAAGGGCCGTGGTCATAGTTATAGGTCAATTCCAACTCGTAGTCATCACCATCAAGTCCTAGATAGACAATGGTGAAAGCATGATCTGGAAAATCCTTGCGACGCAATTCTTTAAAACCAAAAGCATCTTGATAAAAAGCGATTGATTTTTCAAGGTTTTCTACTCGCAAGCAAGTGTGTAACATTTTTGAAGCCATCTTCATTACCTCTTTCGTTTTAATAGTTCTATTATACCTTTATTCAGGAAAATTTACTAGAAACTTGAACTAGAGTCCTCTTCTCTACGCTTTCATTCTAAGCAGCACTTTTACGATTTTCCTTGCGTATATTACGAATAAGGAAAAGCATGATCAGGATAAAAAGACCCTCGAGGAAGTAGAACGTAAATTCGCTGTTCATGATTAGTAAGTCTCTGTAAAAATATTTATTATAGAAAACTGAATTTGGTGCAAATAAGATTCGGAACAGTCTTCTTAGGAAAATAAAGATCTGCAATCCATAAATCATAAAGACCTTCTTCACACCAATCATGAAGCCTTGTTCCTTTGTAAAATAAGACAAAGCAATTCCATTTAACAAGAGGATAACGGTTATAGCCAGCGTTTCATTTCGTAGAATAGTTGGATCAAAGATGTCTAAACGGCTGTGAATGTAGGGCAACGTTTGAAAAAGTAAGATTCCCAAGATCGCTGGTATGAAAATTTTCTTCAGAGATGGTGGAAATCCAGGACTAAATCTTGTAAAAGACAAGCAAATCACAAGGATTGCAAAAATATGGAAGTAAGCTATGGCAACTCCTGAAATAGTCTGGCTTTGATTTACCAAAGCAAAAAGAAAACCAGCAGAAAGAAAGATACCGATAGGAATCAGATTATCCAAAGAATAATCCCACTTCAGCCCCTGACTCACTTGGAAACCATCGATCAAGCTGAAAAATGTAATGAACATAAGGGCACCAATGAGACCAAACGGTAAGGATGGAATGACGAGGGTCAATAACAAAATTAGTAGGAACCACGGATGGGGGCTGTAGTAGAATTTTCGTTTTTCTCCCCTAGCAGTCACTCCTTCCTCAATCGGTGTTTGCCTTAGTTTTAGCGTATAGACGTAAAAAAGAGCAAACATACCAGCATGAACCCATGAATTATAACCAGGTTGCTCTAGAACGCTGAGTATCAGACTCACAATCGTAAAGAGGCTAAAGAATATCTGTAGAAACTTATTTTTAAAGACCTGTCTTTTTTTCCAATCCAAATAAGAGAGCTTGGTCTTTGGATGACTAAGTTCATAGGCATAAGCTGTCATCTCTTCTAGTTTCTGGTCTGTCTCCTCCGTCATCATTTGGGGAGCCATTTTAGAAGTAGGAAAAGGAGCCAAAACATATCTCAAGAGCTTGCCATCTGTAAACCGATGGTACTCCTTATAGATCTGTTGAAGCAAAATCGTTAGAATGCGTGGTCTTCCTTTAAAGTAGCTTCTCCACTTCTCCCAATCATTGATATCTTCATTGCTCTTAGTGAGCTTATCCATATAGAGATAACCTTCATTGTACCAGTAATCAAAATTTTCTTTTTTATCTAGTGCATACTCCTCTACCACTGAAGGATAAGAATGGATACTCTTCCAAAAATGGAGTTTTTTCAGGTAAGGATTTGATTCCTCATCACTGTAACGCTCCACAAATTGGAGAACGAGGGCTAACACTTTCGCATTGGTTAAAGGATAGACGTCCACCTTTTCTAACAAATCAAGTAGGAGAGTGTGATCTTTGACTGATTCAAAAAGATATTGCCAATCACGTAACAGTTTGTATTCGTCTTCATATGGACTATAGAGTAAAAGATATAGTTTTTCCTCAACCTCCGATGGATTTAGCAGATTATAGCGATGAATATCAAACGGTTCATCTGCATCTGCTTTTATTTCCTCAAAATAAGCTAGAAGTTCATCATAGGCTTTTTGTTCCTCTTCTCCAACCTCTGCTTTAATCTTCTCCAAGATATAAGCCAAAACTGGAATGCAAGTAATCATTTGTTTACTGTTATTCAAGAGAAAAAGAACCGTACTAGGAGAAAAAGATTGTTTAAAAAATCTTATCCAAACCCCAATTTGATTGACTTTTTGGGAATCTTCGAGGATTGCTTGACATAAACGATAAGAAGCATATAATTTAGCAGTTTCTTTTTTCGCCGCTTCTAGAGGTTCTCCATTTTTGTAGGCAGTAGCTCTTTTAACCTTCCAATGCTTCAGTTTATAGTAATAACCCCAGTACTTAAAGTCTGGTACATAGTCTTCCAGTAAGGGAATGATGATAGAGAATTGCTCAGGTTTGTTAAAAATATAAACATCCATTTCTTCTAAAACAGACTGAACAGTGCTCATATTATACCGATACTGACTAAAAAACTGTTTCCAAAGATGTTCTTGTTCTTCTATGGTATAGTCAGGATTCCCTACAATACTTTCAATCGCATTTCGAATCAAATAGGCTGCTTCATTATAACTACTAAAGTCAAGAGTAGACCTTGTTGTTCCTTCTTGCCCACGGTTCTCTTCATCACCAAACGTTTCAAAATTGAGGGGACTCGTAGCTCTTTCTTCAGAATCTCCATTTAGCTGAACTTCCTCATCATAGTCACTAAAGTCAAGGGTGGACTTTTGCTCATCCTCTTCTGCTTTAAAGGTTTCAAAGTTAAAAGAATTGCTTGTTTTATCAGTTGATTGCTTATAATCACTGAAATCAAGACTAGATGCTTCAGAATCTTCGTTCTCAGTCTTCGTTTCTTCAGTCAAGGTTTCAAAGTTGAGACTAGACTTAGGCTTTCCATTTTCCTCTTCTTCAAGTTCAGTAGCTTCTTGAGAGTCACTCCCTTTTCTTAGACTATTATCTGGTCTTGTGTTTCTAGACCTCGCATAAGTCAAGGCTTTTTGGTAAGCTTCAACAATTTCTTGGTAAATTTCTGGTTGGTCTTCTGGGTGATAGAGGCGGACCAGTTCAGCATAACGCCTTCTAATAAGCTTGACGTCAGTCGTTGGCTCTATCCCTAAAGTTTCCCATATATTCATAAGGTCTCCTTTTTTACAGTCCTCGCTCTAGGAAGTCTAGGTAGTTTGAAAATGATTGATAGAGTTTTGGCAAATGATACATAGATACTTGGCTGACCTCTTCTTCAAATCGTCTAGTTTCAGCCATTAGTTCATCTCTTCTTCTTCCCAAGAGCATACTGTACACACGATTCGCTTTTTCCATCAAGAAACGATAAACCTCTGTTTCTTGAGCATTGATCTTATAGCGAGTCAACTCTGCTTGCTTAGCCTTGATTTCCTTTTCTGTCAGAGTAACACTATCTTGGAGAATAACATGACTAAAGACTTCCTGTGTGGAATCAATTTTGACTTCTACATCCAAAATTCCATTTAAATCATAGGTGAATCGAACTGTGAAACTTTCATTTACTCGAGTATTCACAGGGACGGGAACTTCTAATTCTCCTAGGAACAGGTTTTGTGATGCCTTCATCATCTCACCTTGATAGACCTTTATCTTGACTTGACTCTGTCCCAATTCAGCTGTATAGTACTGCTCGATGCGTGAAGCAGGGAGGGTAGAATTTCGCTCAATAATCGGAGAAAAACGGTCTCCAACTATCTCAATCCCCAGTGTAAAAGGACAAATATCAGACAGTAATAAATCTCGTATCTCACCCTTCCGTTCTTTTATTCCTGCTAAAAGGGCACAACCTCTCGCAATCATCCGATCGGGATCATCCGAAACCTGCACCATTTGATTGATACAGTAGGATAAAAAGTCCTGAACCAAGCGGAGTTTCGAAGTCCCCCCAACAAGAACAAAATTATCAGACGATACATAGCTATAGCGTGCATCCATCAAGGCACGGTCCAAAACGGCCTTAACACGAGCCAGCAGAGGTTGACAAAGTTCATAAAAGCGCTGGTAGCTCAAGTCTAAAAAGTATTCCTGATCTTGGTCCATCACAGTCATCCTCACTTCTTCTTTATCATTTAGTTCCAGCTTTGTCTTTTCAGCCTGTACCAGAATTTTGCTATAAAATTCTCGGGAAATCGTATCCTTGGTTAATTGATTGGAGGCTAAAATTTCCTCTGCAATCGCCGCAGTGAAGTCTTCTCCCCCCAAGCGATTGTCCCCTGCGATCGAGACGATTTCAACGATATTATCAAATAGCTCCACAACTGAAATATCCAGAGTGCCTCCACCAAAATCGACTACAATAAAAGATTGATCTTCTTGGTTTACCATAGATCTTTTTGCAAGAGCCGCTGCAGAGGGTTCATTGATAATCCGATCAATCTGAACGCCTGCAAATTTCCCTGCTAGTTTGGTCGCGTAGCGTTGAGCATCATTGAAATAGGCTGGAACACTGACAATCACTTCCTCGACCTTTTCTCCAAGATAGGTCTCTGCATCATCTACCAACTTTCGAATGATAAAGGAGCTTAATTCTTCAGCCTTATATGCTCGATTTCCTAGCGTCAACTCATGCTTGGTCCCCATAAAACGCTTGAACTGAGAAACGGTCTTGTCTGGGTGAGTCACCAAGCGTTCCTTGGCAATTTTTCCAACTATAATCTCATTATTGTCATCTAAAGCCACAACAGAAGGAGTTAAATACTCACCAAAAGCATTGGGAATCAGCTTGACTTGACCATCTTGATAAACCCCTACCAAAGAATTCGTCGTTCCTAAATCAATACCTACTATCATCTTCTTCTAACTCCAAATCTTTTTAGTTATTCCTATTATACAAGAAATATCCTATTTTCTTTGAAAAAATCTGTGATTTACTCTCTAAAATAGAAAATCATTTAAGGAAAACAAAAAAGTTTCACCTTACTCCTACGGTAAGAACCATAAGAGTAAGAATGAAACAGTTTGTTATTATTTACCAAGTTTTGCTTTCGCTGCATCTGCAAGAGCTGTGAAAGTTGCTGCATCGTTAACAGCCAAGTCAGCAAGCATTTTACGGTTAACTTCGATCTCAGCCAATTTCAAACCATGCATCAATTGTGAGTATGAAAGTCCGTTCATACGAGCTGCCGCGTTGATACGAGTGATCCACAATTTGCGGAAGTCACGTTTTTTCTGACGACGGTCACGGTATGCATAGTAGTAAGAGTTCATTACTTGTTCTTTTGCAGTACGGAACAAGATGTGTTTAGCTCCATAGTAACCTTTTGCTAATTTAAGAATACGTTTACGACGTTTGCGTGATACAACGCCACCTTTAACACGTGCCATGTTTTATTTCCTCCAAATATTTCCTAGAATTGTTTACTTACTGTTAGGCTATTATTTCAAGCGAGTAAGCATTGCTTTGATACGTTTGAAATCTCCTGAATGCACCATAGATGCTTTACGAAGATGACGACGTTGTTTCTTAGTTTTTCCGTGGAAACGGTGAGAAGTGTAAGCACGGAAACGTTTAAGTCCACCAGAACCTGTACGTTTGAAACGTTTAGCTGATGCGCGGTGTGTTTTTTGTTTTGGCATGATTTTTTCTCCTTTATTTAACTTTCTGACAATTATTTTTTGTCAGTTGCTGGCGCCAACTGCATGAACATTTGGCGTCCATCCATCTTAGCTCGTTGTTCGATGACTGCAATATCTTGTGTTGCTTCAGCAAACTCGGCTAAAACTTTTGCACCAATCTCTTTATGGGTGATCATACGCCCTTTAAAGCGAATGGATACCTTAACTTTGTTTCCCTTTTCAAGGAACTTGCGAGCATTGCGAAGTTTCGTTTCGAAATCACCCTTATCGATAACTGGGCTCAAACGAACTTCTTTCACGGTCACAACGCTTTGTTTTTTGCGTTGCTCTTTTTGTTTCTTCTGGTACTCAAATTTGAACTTACCGTAGTCCATAATTTTAGCAACAGGCGGTTTTGCTTGGGGTTGAATCAATACTAAGTCAACATTTGCACTATCAGCCAATGCTTGCGCTTCGCTGAGTGGCTTAATGCCTAGCTGTTCTCCCTCAAGACCGATCAAGCGAACTTCACGTACACGAATTTCATCATTGATGAATAAGTCTTGCTTTGCTATGGTTTTCACCTCTTTTTTATTATTAGAGAAAAACAAGAGCGGGCTCGTAATGATACAAGCCCGCACGTTATGATAGCGTTTCTTAGAAACTTTTCATCCGTAGGGCCAGGCAACTTGATGTCACAAGGCGAGAAGCTCTCACTTCTGCTTTTCTCAACTTTTATATGATACCAAGTTTTCTATCCCTTGTCAAGATAAAAAGTTATTTTTTCGAAAAACTTTCTGTTTTCTTCTTGATGTCCGCATCAAAAAGAGAGAACCTAGTTGGTTCCCTCACTCTGTTAGTTTTTTCCTCACCTTCCCTATAGGAATGCTAAGACCTATTAAAAACTTCCTTTTTACGTGAACTTCCCCATCTTTCGATAAATAGAATCCCCACTAACAAAAGGATAATCAAGCAAGGAAGTAAGACCAGTCCCATGCTCCAATTTAGATTGACATTATCAATCCGCTTAGGCAATCTTCCAGATAAAATCTCTACTGAACGCAAGTAAGTAAAGGGAAGCAGATGGGCAATACTCTGAAGAGGCTGGATCGTTTGGATACCAAACAACAAGCCAACAATCCCAATGAGGGAAAGAAAGAGGACAGGCATTTTTTGCTTGAAAAAGTAAGCAATCAAGTAGACGACTTCCACAATGACGATAAAAGCTAAGAAAGTTAAGAGCAAGCTAGGAAATAACACATCTTGTATCTTCCCAATAGTTACCTCTTGATTCGTTAAGCTATAGAACGGGTAGGGATAATCTAACTGTCCAAAACCACTTATCAGACTTCCTACTAGAAAAGAAAATCCACAGATTCCGATAAACAGCACGGTTACATAGCTCACCCCAACTCCAAGAGAGGACATGGCAAATGTCACTTTTGGAAAAGGATATAACTGAGCTGTATCGAGATTATTTTGATATCTTTCTGCAAATAGTTGTGTTAGCATAAAAATAATAGCAATCACAAACAAGCTTGGGATGATAGCCTCTAAAATCCAGACAATCTGATCAATCCCGTGAGTCGGATAATCTAAATTGTGGGCTTTTATGTTCAAGAGATACAGGGCTTGGTAAATCTTTCGTTCGCGGTCAACCGCCATTTTTAAGTCAGAGCTAGAAGTCGGTTCCTTTGATACAACTTCATAACTCTTTTCTTCAGCTTGCCACTGCAAATAGTAGGCTTCTTTCCAGCGTCCTTCTTTTAATAAAGTCAGAATTTCTTTCTTTTGCGTCAAAAGATTTTTTTGCAAGTCTAAATTTTCTTTAGCAAACTGGTATTCCTCCGAGCTGGTGTCAGACATTTGGGAGAGCTTCTCTTCATTTTCATTGATAGCTCTCTCGTTGGCTGCAATACGACTTTCCAATCGATTCTCCAAACTGACTGAGTTTGCAGTCCGACTATTGAAATAAAAGGTAACACCAAGTACAGATGCAAATAAAAGTAAGATAATCCAGTTTAAACGACTTTTGAAAACTTTCTTTAACAAAAATAGGCTAATATCTTTCATAACGGAACCTCTTCTATCTGTCCCTGACGAATGGTTACGATGCTATCGCAGACATCAATCAACTCTTCCTTATAGTGGGAACTCAAAAGAACCAGCTGTTCTTGCCTATTGATTTGTGCTAGCCTGTCAAAAAACTTCTGTCGATAGTACTCGTCTAAACCATTTGTTACCTCATCCATAAGCCAGCATTTCGCCTGACTGAGGAAATACATGGCAATCACCAAGCGTTGCTTCATGCCTAAGGAATACTTGCGGATGGGAAGGTTGATATAGTCAGACATTTCCCAATAGGCGATTTCGTCCCCCAAGTTTAGGTCTGACTTCCAGATGTTTTTTATGAGACGAAGGTAGTCCATCCCACTTAAGTTTCCATCCAGCCATTCAACGCTCTCATAATAAAACAAAGAAGGAGGGGCTGCGATATGTCCACTACTAAGGGGAAGTAGCTTGCTCACAGCTCGGAACAGGGTCGTCTTTCCCGAGCCATTGATAGCAAGAAGGCCATAAATCCTACCCTTTTTAAAGGTGAAATCCGCATCTTGCAAGATGACTTGTCGCGTTTTTAAGGTAACATGAGTAAGAGTTAACATATCCAGCCCTCCTTTTTCTCACTCTTTAACGATTAATAACCTCCGCTGTAGTAGTTTATGACTTCATAACGATGGTAATTCCATCCTTCGCCAATTTTATACTCATCGTAGCCTTTATATCGAGACCATGATGGGATAGAAATGTATTGATGGTTGTGATAATTCATACTATACTCAAAAGCGGTATTCCAATCATACCAATATTTTTTAGTGACTGTCACAGCAGATACACTGGACTGAAAAAGACCAATAGATAACAAACTAGCTAATAAAGCGACTTTTGCTGATTTTTCATGGTTATCATTGCATTTGTATCATTAGTATTGAAGACGCTTTCATTATATCGTTTTTCTTGATATAATGCAACAGATTTTAATTTATTTTACTAATATATAACACTTTTCTTCTTAACAAACACTTTCGATTTGCCAACTTTTCCAACCTTTAAAGCGAATAGCTCCGTTCTGGTCAGTTCGGTAAATTTTACTATTGATGGTTTCTAGTCGTGTCAAGGTTTCCTGATGGGGGAGTTTCGCACGATTGTTCTTTCCAACTGAAATGAGAGTAATTTCTGGTTTGAGTTTTTCTAGGAAAACTGGATCTGATGAGGTTTTAGAACCATGTTGACCGACTTTTAAGACATCCACCTCTAAGGTAGAGTATTGCTTTAGAAGATCCTTTTCTCCCTTCTCCTTCAAGTTTCCAGTAAAGAGAAAGTGCTTATCCAAAAGCCTCCCATAAAGAAAAAGAGAATCATCATGACTTCCATCTCCCATCTTCCTTGTAGATAGGACTTCTAAGTAACTGCCAAAAATCGGTAAATTCTCCCCCCCTGTCACACTGCGTACCTTGGTTTGAGTCGCTTGTAGTTCTGCCACAAATTCTTTCTGTGTCAAACTTCCTTTTGATACTAAAATCTCCCCGACTTGGAAAGCCCTGGTCACCTCTAGTAAATCTCCAACATGCTCTTTCTCTGTGTTGGTCAAAATCAGCTGGTCAATCTTGTCTACTCCACGACTTTTAAGATAGGGAATCAAGGTTCGCTGGGCATTGCTAGCCGTCGACTTTTGCTGCCAAGCTTGGATTTTTTTGTCGGATTCTGCCTTTCCACCCACATCTATGAGAATGGTTTTCCCAGTTACATCCCTTAGAAAAATGCTTTCTCCCTGCCCAACATCTAGCATGGTAATTTCATTTTCAAGTGGATGCTTGGTCAGGAAAAAGAGACCCACAATAAAGAGACTAAATCCTGCTAGTCTTTTAATGTTTTTCCTCATGTCATAGACTAAGGCTAATGAAACTAACAGTAGAATCAACAGCCATGCGTTGGGTTGACCAAAGACCAGGGGCCTACTTGCCAGCTGCGATACCAAGCGAATGATACACTCCAACCACTCAAAGACAAGGTTAAACTGAGTGACTGGGTAAACAAAAGACAGAATGAATAAGATGGACAAAAGCGGTAAAAATACCACATCAAACAGAAAGGAAAAGACAAAGGTCAAAAGAATAGACCAAGGCTGAAATTCTGCAAAATAAAAGGATAGAATGGGTAATATTCCCAAAGAAATGACCAGACTTTCTCTAGCAACAGCCTTGAGTCCCTCCCCTTCTTTACTAGTCACGGTCAAGATAAAAGCGTATGCGCAGGACAAGACTCCTCCTGCTGTCAAGAAAAAGTTGGGCATGATGATAAAGAGGACAAGGATCGTCAAGGCAAAATTATCCAAGCCCTTAATACCATGTTGTGCTAGTAACTTTTGCAAGAGACTGCGAATAACCGAAGCTGAAAATCCTGTCAGACCTGCATAGATAAGAGAAAAGGGATAAGTTAGCCACTTCAACTTTTCTTGGGTCAAGCCCAATCGTAAGAGGAGTTTCTTAAAGGCATCCATAAAGAAGCCCACCTGCATGCCCGACAAGGCAAAGAGATGGATAATTCCAAGACTAGAATAGAGCTCATTCATCTCCTCAAAGTCTGTGTCCAAATGTCCTAAAAGAAGACCTGTCATATAGTTGCGCATAGGATCTGGAAAGTGCATCTTGATCCAAACTACAGCCTTTCGACGTAAACTAGACAGATTTTCTCCTATATCCCAACTGCTAACCTGTTTCATTGACTGGATACTCTTGATAGTCAAAGTTTGGTAAATTCCTTGAGTCTTCAGATAGGCTTGGTAGTTAAAGCCACCAAAATTCCTCTGCCCTTCGGGTTCCGAAAGTTTTCCTTCTAGTTCAATCTCATGAAGGTCTGTTAAGGTCTGAAAGAGCTCTTTCTCTTCCTCGGACTGGAGTTTATAATAAACTTGGAAGGTGTGACCCTCAGCCTTGCCCCGAAAGGACAGACTATCTCCATTGACCTTAATAGTGTCAGGCAAAATCCGTACCCTTTCAACAGAATCCACTAGGTTTTGACTAGCTTGACTTTGTTGCCAAGTTTGAAACAGAAACCAAAATCCAAAAACTCCACAAATCGCTAGAACTTTTCCAGCCGGTTTCCAAGGAAATTGGAAAAAGAGACAGACGAGCAAAAAAACAAAACCTAGCAGTGCGAGATAGGACGCTCCTAAAATGGCATAGTAAAGCCAGAGCAACAGAAAGCTCAGATAGATTAGGGGGATAGGGAAATTCTTAATCCACTGTGACATAATCTTTTAGCTTTTCTATGGTCTTTGCGCCAATGCCAGAGACTTTCTTTAATTCATCTACCGACTTGAATTTGCCATTTGCCTCACGATGGTCGATAATATCCTGGGCTCGTTTGCCACCAAGTCCTTTGACCTGCTTGAGTTCTTCCAGACTGGCCTTGTTGAGATTGACCTTCTTTTCCTTGCTCGTCGAAGAGGCCGTCCCATAAGCAGTCTGTTGACTAGCTACTTCTTCTCCCTTAGTTGGAACGTAAACCAGAGCTTCATCACTAACTTTCTGAGCTAGATTGAGCGATTTGCTGTCTGCTTGCTCTGTCAAGCCACCCGCCTTTTGAACAGCATCATTGACACGACTACCTACTGGCAAGTCATAAATCCCTGGCGATTTAACAGCACCTTTGACATCTACTGTTATCAGATCTTGTTCAGGAGATTCTTCCTTCTCTTCCTTGTTCACTTCTTTTTCAGACGATGAATCCTTTGAAACAGCTGCGACTTCAGCCTGCAAATTCTTTTCTTTGACGGGTGTTTGTGAAGTTGGCTTTAGTAGGAAAAATGCGCCCAAGGCCAAGCCTAAAACAGCACAGATGACAATGATTTTATACTCTTTGATTTTCTCGATAATTGCTTCCATATTTTCTCCTCTCTTAAGTTATTCGTAAGTGAAAGAAAAAAACAGCTGAAAAATCTTTTCAACTGCTTATTTATTTACAAAATAGTCTTCCTTAGTCAAGACATAATGAACCCTTGTGATCATTCGACCTGGTTCTTTGTTATCCATTCTGGCATAGGGTTCTTCGTGGGAAAAACTCATCCCTGATTTCTCCATGACCTTTCCTGATGCGGGATTATCTTTATCGTGAAGAGCGGTCAACTTGTTCATTCCAATCTTCTCAAAAGCTAGCTCAATCACGGCTCGATTGGCTTCTGTTGTCAATCCTTGATTCCAATACTTTTTATTGATAATGTAGCCAATAGCTGCCTTCTTAAGAACAGGATCGATCTTGTGCAAATCAATGGTACCGATAAACTGACCATTGCTTTTTAGTTCAATCCCCCAACGTCCCAAGGGATTAGCCAAGTAAAACTGAGCAATGTTACTCTTAGTTTCTTCTAAGCTTTGATTTGTTGGAAAAGTGTAGCGTGTATTTTCTCTGTCTGAAGCATACTCAAACATAGCTTCTGCATCATCCAAGGTTACAGGTCGGAGGAATAAACGCTTCGTTTCTATAGATGAATACTGGGCAAATTTAACAAATATTGATTCCATACTTTCCCCTCCATTAGAGCTTGATTCTCACTAGTCTAGCATAAATAAATTTTAATGACAAGTTTTCCTTGATTTTTGAAGCGGTTTCATATACAATAAAATCATCACATTTTTGATTTATGAACTGAAATGTGACAACTAAAACAATCCCGTCAATTGAAAGGTAGGTTATCTCTATGTTAATCGGAATCCCAAAAGAAATTAAAAATAACGAAAACCGCGTTGCCCTAACTCCTGCTGGTGTCCATAGTTTAGTCAGCCGTGGACATCGTGTCCTCATCGAAACAAATGCTGGTCTCGGTTCAGGATTTACTGATGCAGACTATCAAAAGCAAGGAGCTGAGATTGTCGCTACTGCTGCTGAAGCCTGGGCTGCTGAATTAGTCGTGAAAGTAAAAGAACCACTAACTTCTGAATACGGTTATTTGCGCGACGATCTTCTCCTCTTCACCTACTTGCACATGGCCGCTGCGCCAGAATTAGCAGATGCTATGTTAGCAGCAAAAACAACAGGAATTGCCTATGAAACTGTTCGTGATAATCAAGGACAACTACCACTCCTCGTTCCTATGAGTGAAGTTGCCGGCCGTATGGCTGTTCAAATCGGAGCTCACTTCCTTACTAAGCAAGCTGGTGGTTCTGGTGTCCTACTAGGTGGTGTTCCTGGTGTTCCAAAAGGAAAAGTAACCATCATCGGTGGTGGTGTCGTCGGCACACATGCTGCCCGTATTGCCCTTGGACTCGGTGCTCAAGTGACTATTTTAGATATCAGTGCGAAACGTCTCTCAGTTCTAGAAGAAGTCTTTGGAAACCAAATTCAAACTCTTATGTCTAATTCATTCAACATCGAAGCAAGTGTGAGGGATTCTGATGTGGTGATTGGTGCAGTTCTCATCCCTGGTGCCAAAGCACCGAAATTGGTGACAGATGAGATGGTCAAACAAATGCGTCCAGGCTCTGTCATCGTTGACGTTGCCGTTGACCAAGGTGGCGTTATCGAAACAGCTGACCGTGTGACAACACACGATGAACCCGTCTATGAAAAACACGGTGTTCTCCACTATGCCGTTGCCAATATCCCTGGTGCAGTTGCTCGCACTTCAACCATCGCCCTAACCAATGTCACTCTTCCTTATATCGAAGCATTGGCTGGCAAAGGATTCGCACAAGCAATTGCTGAAGATGAGGGCTTGCGTCAAGGTGTGACCACTTATCAAGGCTACTTGACCAGCCTCCCAGTTGCTCAAGGCCTCGATAAAGAGCATACTTCCATCAATGAATTGATTTGAAAATGATTAGCCATTCTTTCAAGCTAGAATAGACTCATACTACTCTACAAATTCCATAACAGGATATTGTTACTAACAACTTACCCATAGTAATTCGTTTTAATTTATAAAGAAAGAACCCAAGAATAAATTCTGGGTTCTTTTTAGTATTTCTAGTACAAAAGATGCTTTTGTACAATTAGAGAGCCTTAGTCTTTCTTACGAACGACAAAGCCTACTAGACCAGCGATAAATAAACCAATCATTGAAAGAAGACTAGTAGAAGCTGTACCTGTACTTGGTAGAACTTGCTGATCTTGGCTTGCAGTTTCTTCTTTCTTAGTGCTTTCAGCTTGGTTCCCTGTTGTTGCAGTATCATTCTTATTACCGTTGGTTGTTGTCGAAGCTACTTTCTTAGTTCCAACTTCAACAATCTCATCTACTGCTGGAGTGGTGATTGTGCTCGATTTCTCAACACGACCTGTTTCAACTCCGTCTGTGTATGTCACTGTATAAACAATGGTGCGAACACCCTTCTTACCAGCAGCTTTCACTTGACGACTTCCTTCTGGAAGATCTTCGTTCTTCACTTCTTTGACTTGGAAAGCAACATCTTCTGTCTTCGTTTCTTCCTTAGTCGTTACAACTGGGACTACTACTTCAGTCGTTACAACTGGGGCTACTACTTTCTTAGTTCCCACTTCGACAACTTCGTCTACTGCTGGAGTAGTGATTGTGTTTGATTTCTCAACACGACCTGTTTCAATGCCGTCTGTGTAAGTGACAGTTTCAACAATCGTACGAACACCTTTTTGCCCAGCGGTCTTCACTTGACGACTTCCTTCTGGAAGATCTGGATTTGTGACTTCCTTCGTTTGGAAGGCAACTTCTTCTGTCTTCGTTTCTTCCTTAGTCGTTACAACTGGAGCTACTACTTTCTTAGTTCCTACTTCAACGATCTCATCTACTGCTGGAGTGGTGATTGTGTTGGATTTCTCAACACGACCTGTCTCTTTTCCGTCTGTGTAAGTGACAGTTTCAACAATCGTACGAACACCCTTCTTACCAGCAGCTTTCACTTGACGACTTCCTTCTGGAAGATCTGGATTTGTGACTTCCTTCGTTTGGAAGGCAACTTCTTCTGTTTTCGTCTCTTCCTTAGTCGTTACCACTGGAGCTACTACTTTCTTAGTTCCAACTTCAACAACTTCGTCTACTGCTGGAGTAGTGATTGTGTTGGATTTCACCTCACGACCTGTTTCAACGCCATCTGTGTAAGTCACTGTTTCAACAATCGTACGAACACCTTTTTGACCAGCTGTTTTCACTCGGCGAACACCTTCAGCTAAGAGTGCATTTTCAACCTCACGAGTCTGGAAGGCAACTTCTTCAGTTTTGGTTACTTCCTTAGTGGTTACAACTGCTTTTGAACCTGTATAAGTAATCTTGTTTTTTGCAGCTTTCTTAGTCTTGCGTGAAACTTCTTTACGAGATTTTTCAACACCATCCACTTTTGTCACTTCATAAGTGACTTCATCGATACCTTCTTCACCTTCTTCAACACGCGTTTGACCTTTATCCAGTGCTGGGTCTACTTTCGCTTCTTCTTTGAAAGCAACTTTTTCCTCTACAGTCACTGTTTCTTTGGTTTCTACACCTGTTTTCTTAGTTCCAACTTCGATGATTTCTTCTACTGGTTCTTTGGTAACTTTCTCGCTTTTCTTAGTACGAGCTGTTTCTTTACCATCTGTCAGTGTGATATCCCAAGTAATGGTCTTAGTACCTTTAACACCCGCTTGTTTCACATTGCGAGTACCTTCTGCAAGATCGGCGTTGTTTTCGGTACGAGATGCATAAGGAATCTCTTCTGTCGTAGTGATTTCTTGATGCTCAACTTTTGGTTCCGTTGGTTGTTCTGTCTTACCAGCCAACAAAGCTTCAGCCTTGGCTTTCAACTCATTGTAACGAGCTTCAAGTGTCGCAAAACTTTTTTGACCTTCTGGACTCTTCATTGCCTTCTTTGCAGTCTCAAAATAATTCTTTGCTTCTACTACATCAGCCTCTAGGAGTTCTTTATTCTCCTCTTCTGGATTATCTGTATAATCCTTAATTGAAGATTCTATATTATCAAGGAATCTTTTGAATTTAAGCGCAATGTTTCGCTCTTGGCCATCTGGAATTTCTTCATCTTCCGCTGGTGTTTCTTCTGCATGCACTGTTGGAATTTGATATAAATCTGGAGCCACATGATAAGTTGCTACTCCAAGAGCGTTTAAAGCAAGTATTGAAATCCCTAACTTTAATAATTTTTTTCTACTCATTATTTTTTCCCTTAACACTTTCAATATACAGTAAGGAGAAGAGTAAATTTTTCTACTCTCCTCTTACTATATGATACTAACGTTCAGCTTTACGCTTCCAAACTAGAAGCCCTGCAAGTCCTGCAGCAAGAGCTGCAAATACTTCAAGAACTGTAGAAACTTCAGAACCCGTATTTGGTAATGTTTCACCTGGTTCTGTTGGTTCTTTCGGAATATCCCCCTCTGCTGGTGGGATATTTGGGGCTGGTGGCGTTACCGGAACCGGTGGTGTTACTGGAACCGGTGGTGTTACCGGAACCGGTGGTGTTACCGGTGTTGGTGGCGTTACCGGTGGTGGTGGCGTTACCGGTGGTGTTACCGGTGTTGGTGGGAACACCACAACCTTGTTGGTAGTCTTTGGATTATGGTTAAAGCTTACTGTTGCTATATTTGGTACACCTTTCGCGAATTGTGTAAAATCTGTTCCTTCTTTGAAGTTAGTGTAAAGTACAAGACGTACGGTACTTCCCTTCAAGGCTTCAAGAACATCCTTATCGCTGATTTCAAGAGTTACAATGTTTTTAGCTTCATCGTAAGTAACAGTGGCAATTGCTTCCAAATCTTTACCTACTAATTCACCACGGTCATTTGAAACTTTAGACAATTTATCAATAGCTGCTTGAAGCTTAGTTTGAGCTTCTTTCAGGTTCTTGATTTCATTTTCAAGTTTCTCTTGTTGTTGTTTCTTATCAGCCGGTGATAATTCTGCTTCTTTCTCCGCTGGTGCTTGAAGTTTAGCCAAGTTTTCTTCAGCTGCTTTCAACTCTGCCTCTAGGCTTGCAAGGTTTTGACTTGATTCGGTGTCAGCAGGTTTCTTATCTTCTGTTGCAGAAGAATCAGATGTAGCTGGTGTTGTAGTTTCATCTGGCTTAGCTGGTTGCGATGCCTTAGCTGCTTCCAACTGCGTTTTCAATTCAGCCACTTTCGCTTCCGCTGCTTTTAGGTCTTCCTTCCTGTTATCCTCTGTTGAAGTCTCTTCTGTTGACTTGCCTGTCAAAGCTTTGAGTTCTTTCTCAGACTGTTCAAGTTGAGCTTGAAGAGTTGCTTTGATCTTGTCAAACTGAGCGTTTTCAACTTTAAGAGCGATACGGTCTTTGTTGACTTTCAAAACTGAATTGATTTCATCACTGATCGTGAAGTTCGTCAAATCTGTCTTGACAAGACGACCATACTGATCTTTCTTGGCATTTCCATTTTCATCTACTGGATCCGTTGGAACCGGAGTAGTGATATCGAAGCGGAATGTTTCGTTTGCTTCTTTCAATCTGTAACCACCAGCTGGATTTGATCCATCTTCTGGTCCAACAGACTTAGCTGGTTCACCTGGTGTTGGATCTGTTGGTTTTTCTGGGTCACGCGGTTTCACCGTTACTGGTTTTGATTCCTTGCTGCCAGATTGACCATTGGCATCCTTGAAGTTGACAGTTGCTTTATTTGGTACCAATTGGTTCGTGTAAGCACTCAAATCACTGTTGGCTTTGAGTTTAGCTGGGATGTACAATTGAATCTCTTTGAAGCCTTTTAGTCGAGCGAAATCTTTCACTTTTACAGTGACAGTGTTTCCTTCAACACTTGTTTCAAGAGCTCCATTTGCATCACGACCGTCCACATAGGCTACTGGTGTATCAGCGATTGCCAAAACAGATTCAAGTGTATCTGTTACGGTGAACTCTTTGTACTTATCAATATCTTTTGGTAAAGCTGTATTGACATTGTACATGTAAGGTGCATCGTATTCGACATCCAAGTGGTCCAAGGTACGGTTGATTTTCTTCGTAATTTCTGGTTCTGGTTCTTTTGGAACGATAACCGGAACTTTATTCGAATCTTTGTGTAATCCTGGTCTATTTGGAATGTTCGCATCATAAGAAGCCGTATTTGGAACAGTGAATCCACGATCTGTTAGATATGGAGTCAAATCAGCTCCCGCTTTGATCTTAGCGTCGAATGTTAACTCAACTGCTTGACCGCCATTGGCTTTGACTTGTTCTTCTGTAAGCGTCAAGGTAATGGTTTGACCTTCTACCTTGATTTGACTTGCTTCAAGAGCTTGACCATTCAAGGTCGCACTTGAAGTTCCTGCGAATTCAAGAACGTCTACGAGTGTATCTGTGACTGCGAAGGCTGTCGCATCTTGCGCTACACTTGTTTTCACGTTGTAAGTGAAAATTTGGTCACGATCAGCGAGGGTTTCTTCAGCTTTAGTATTGACATCTTTCTTGATTTCTGGCTCTTCTGGAGTCGGTGGAGTTACTGGGACTTCGTTCGAATCCTTAGTGAAGCCTGGTTTGTTTGGAAGATCTGCCTTGTAAGCTGCCTTGTTCGGAACTTTGATTGACTTATCTTCTGTTACATACGCAGACAAGTTAGCGCCGGCTTTGATCTTCGCGTCGAATGTTAATTCAACTGCTTGACCGCCATTGGCTTTGACTTGTTCTTCTGTAAGCGTCAAGGTAATGGTTTGGCCTTCTACCTTGATTTGACTTGCTTCAAGCGCTTGACCATTCAAGGTCGCACTTGAAGTTCCTGCGAACTCAAGAGCGTCTACGAGTGTATCTGTGACTGCGAAGGCTGTCGCATCTTGCGCTACTGTTGTTTTCACGTTGTATGTGAAGACTTGATCGCGTTTGTCAAGAGTTTCAGCTTCTTTGCCATTCACATCTTTCTTGATTTCTGGCTCTTCTGGTGTTGGAGGCGTTACTGGAACTTCATTTGAATCCTTAGTGAAGCCTGGTTTGTTTGGAAGATCTGCCTTGTAAGCTGCCTTGTTCGGAACCTTGATTGACTTATCTTCTGTTACATACGCAGACAAGTTCGCACCGGCTTTGATCTTAGCGTCGAATGTTAACTCAACTGCTTGACCGCCATTGGCTTTGACTTGTTCTTCTGTAAGCGTCAAGGTAATGGTTTGGCCTTCTACCTTGATTTGGCTTGCTTCAAGCGCTTGACCATTCAATTTAGCACTTGAAGTTCCTGCGAATTCAAGAATGTCTACGAGTGTATCTGTGACTGCGAAGGCTGTCGCATCTTGCGCTACTGTTGTTTTCACGTTGTAAGTGAAGACTTGATCGCGTTTGTCAAGAGTTTCAGCTTCTTTGCCATTCACATCTTTCTTGATTTCTGGCTCTTCTGGTGTTGGAGGCGTTACTGGAACTTCATTTGAATCCTTAGTGAAGCCTGGTTTGTTTGGAAGATCTGCCTTGTAAGCTGCCTTGTTCGGAACCTTGATTGACTTATCTTCTGTTACATACGCAGACAAGTTCGCACCGGCTTTGATCTTCGCGTCGAATGTTAATTCAACTGCTTGACCGCCATTGGCTTTGACTTGTTCTTCTGTAAGCGTCAAGGTAATGGTTTGACCTTCTACCTTGATTTGACTTGCTTCAAGCGCTTGACCATTCAATTTAGCACTTGAAGTTCCTGCGAATTCAAGAACGTCTACGAGTGTATCTGTGACTGCGAAGGCTGTCGCATCTTGCGCTACTGTTGTTTTCACGTTGTAAGTGAAGACTTGATCGCGTTTGTCAAGAGTTTCAGCTTCTTTGCCATTCACATCTTTCTTGATTTCTGGCTCTTCTGGTGTTGGAGGCGTTACCGGGACTTCGTTAGAGTCCTTGTGCACTCCTGGTTTGTGTGGGAAGCTTGCGTCATAAGAAGCCTTATTCGGAATCTGTGTACGGCCGTCTTCCTTCACATACGCAGACAAGTTCGCGCCGGCTTTGATCTTCGCTTCGAATGTTAATTCAACTGCTTGACCGCCATTGGCTTTGACTTGGTCTTCTGTAAGCGTCAAGGTAATGGTTTGACCTTCTACCTTGATTTGACTTGCTTCAAGCGCTTGACCATTTAATTTAGCACTTGAAGTTCCTGCGAATTCAAGAACATCTTCGATCTTATCGGTTACGCTGAAGGCTGTCGCATCTTGTGCTACACTTGTTTTCACATTATATGTGAAGACTTGATCGCGTTTGTCAAGAGTTTCAGCTTCTTTGCCATTCACATCTTTCTTGATTTCTGGCTCTTCTGGTGTTGGAGGCGTTACTGGAACTTCATTTGAATCCTTGTGGTATTTTGGATTATGATCAATATCATAAGAAGCCTTATTCGGAATTTCAGTCTTACCATCTTTATTCACATAAGCGGATAAGTTGGCATTATCTCTAATCTTAGCCTTGAAATTCACTTCAATAGACTTACCGGCATCTGCTTTTACAGAAGCTTCTGTAAAGGCAACTTTGATTACTTGACCAGAAAGTGTCACTGTCGCCTTCGATCCTGCATCCTCACCATCAAGTTTAACAGTAGCTGAAGCATTCTCACCAACAAATTCTAAAACTTCTTTCAACTCGTCTGTCATCTCAAACACAGTTGCGCTGGCAGGCATTGTTGTTTTCAAAGTATAAGTAAATTCTTCATTACGTTTTGCAAGATCGTAACGTTCTGCTCCGTTTACTTCCTTCTTAAGCTCTGGAGTAGTGGTTGGTGGTGGTGTAACTGTAACTGGTTTTGATTCTTTCTTAGAATCAGGATTATCATTAATGATGTAGCTAGCAGTATTTGGTACTACCGGCTTGTCTTTTGATTCATTTGGATAAGCTGCTAAGAGTGCATCAAAGGTAATGCCTTCCTTCACCTTAGCCTTAAATGAAACTTGTACAGCTTTACCAGCATATTGTTTCACTTGCTCTTTACCAAATGTGACCGTCAAACGTTGACCTTCTGTTGTTACAGTGAGGTCTTGAACAGCTTGGCCATCAACAGTGACCGTTGCTTCTCCTTCAAATGCCAATTCTTTGACGATATCATCTGAAATGGTGAATGTATCTGCCACATGTGGAACCGTTGAGTCAATCGTATACGTGAAGACTTCTGATAACTTACCAAGATCTGCGTGTTCCTGACCATTCACTTTCTTAGTGATTGGTGGTGGAGTAACTGTAACCGGCTTGGTTTCTTTCTCACCTTGTTGGTCATTCTTGTTAGTGTATGTAATCTTAGCTTTGTTCTCAATAGATGGAACAGTTGAGCCTTTCTTCACTTTGGCATGAATCACGAGCTCTACTTCTTGGTTACCGTAGTCACCCGCATTCGCAAAATCCTTCATCGTTGCAGTCACGGTTTGACCTTGAACTGTTACATCGAAGAATTTCGCTGCCGCTCCCTTGATTTCAGCTTGACCTGGAGTCAAGTTCTCATCCAAGGTATCCGTTACAACGAAGGACTTGTACGTTGTAATATCATTTGGCAATTTCGCTTTGATATTATAAGTAAAGTCGGTTTCTGCACCGATTGTTGCCTCTGTCAATGTTTCGTTGATTTTCTTATCAACACCTGGTTCTGATGGAGGCGTTACGGTGACTGGTTTCGTTTCTTTTTCTCCGCTATGATCGTTCTTATCTGTGAAGCTGAACTTCGCAGTATTTGGAATGTTGATACGAGTCACTCCATCATTGATCTTAGCCGGAATAATCAATTCAACTTCTTGACCAGCAAGGTCTGTAGCGTTCGCAAAGTCCTTCATCGTTGCAGTCACGGTTTGACCCTCAACTGTTACATCGAAGAAGGCTGCAGCTGCTCCTTTGATAACTGGTTTGCTTGAAGTTTCATTGATAACTGACAAATCTCCTTCAAGTGTATCTGTAATCACAAATTTCTTGTAATCTGTAATATCGGTTGGAAGTTTTGTCTTGATGTTGTAGTTATACGCTTGACCTGTCGCTATATCTAAGTGATCAAGGGTTTCATTGATCTTCTTCGTTACAGGAGGTGGCGTTACAGTGACAGGTTTCGTTTCAACTTCTTTCTCTACATTATTCTCATTTGTAAAGGAAATAGAAGCCTTGTTTTCAATGGTTGTACCTGTCACACCATTTTTAACTTTTGCAGGAATGACTAGTTCAACAGTTGAGTATTTTGCAAGTTCACCAAACTGACCATCCTTCACCGTTGCCGTAATCTCTTGGCCATTGGTGTGGATATCAAAGAGGGCAGCTGCAGAACCTTTAATACTTACGTCACCTGCAAGTGCCAAATTAGCATCTAGTGTATCACGAATCACAAATTTCTTGTAATTAGCAACATCACTTGGTACTGCTGTTGTAATGTTGTAGTTGTATGGTTGCCCATCAAACGTTTGGAAGCTATCCAAGTTTTCATTGATTTTCTTATCAATAGTCGGTTCCTTTGGTTTTGGTGGGGTAACCGTTACTTCGTTAGAGGTTTGTTTCACATCATTCAAGATCACATCCGCTGTATTTGGTACTTTTACTTGACCATCTTTCTTGTATTTAGAAAGATCAGCACCTTTACGGATTTTCGCTTTAAAGGTTAATTCTACATATTGAATGTCTTTCACCTTACGGCGATTCACTTTACGAGTGATTTTTTCAAGATTAGTTTTGTCTAGTGTCAACGAAACGGTTTGACCTGAAACAGTTGTCACACCTTTCAAATCAGTGTTATCTTTTCCACCGAGTTTCACATTTAAGCTATCTGCTTGAACTTCTAACTCTGGAACAACTGTATCTGTCAGCGTAAAGTTGTCCGCAATACCTGGCCATGGAGCCGTCACCTTGTACTCAAAGAGTTCCTCTTCTGCCTTCAAATCTTCATGTTCTTTGTCATTAACCTTCTTCGTAATTTCTGTTACAACTGGTGGTTTCACATAAACAGGATTTGAACGGCGAATGGTACTTGGTTTAGTGTCTGTCTTGGCATGTGCATCTTGGTTTGGTTGATTGTCATCACCATTCCACATGATGTTCCCTTGGTTTAGGAGACCAAATCCATTACTTTCCTGAAGGAGAGCCATGAATTCTTTACTTGATTGATTATTGCGGTATTGTTCTTTCAAACGAACCTTAATGGTCATTTGAGCTTTCTTCAATACCAAGTAATTATAGTTGGATCCTTTAGCAGGAACATCCGCAACCACAACACTTTGAGAGTTGCCTTCTGAATCATCTTGACTAACTAAACGAGTGGCCCATTTTTCTCCATTTGGTCCAGTAGCTGAACTTTCAACCACTTCCAAACGGTAGTCAAGTGGGTCTGTCAACATGACGTTCTTTTCAAATTCGTAGGCTACGTTATTGAAGTTGTAATCAAGAGTATAGGTGAACTCCTCTGCCTTGTCTGACAATTGTGCAGAATAGGCTTTTTTCTTTGTCAAACCAAGCGGGTCATCAATTTCTCCCAAGTCATTACTCTTATCTGCATCGGTAATTTGCTTAGTGACACTTGGGTAACAGTACTCGAGTTTTTGAACTTCAACTTCTTCATTACGTCCACCGATCTTACGGGTTGTAAATTCACCTGTCTTGAAGACACCAGTCAATTCAGGGACTGTAATTGTTTCATTCGTTGGTTTGTAATCAGCTGGCGGATCAACTTCATCCTCTTCATTCGTTTCAGGAGCACGTGCTTCCTTACTCAAATCATAGTCGAAATTGTTATCTCCAGGGTTGAAGACACTATCGGGTACATAGATTGTGACATTGTCACCTTCTTGATTGATTCGACCACGAATTTGTTTTGATGGATCTGTGACTTTTTCAACAACCGTCTTGCCATTGATTCGAACAGCATCAACCTTATACCCAGGTGTAACAGTGAACTCGCCCTTGATGTCTTCCTTAATCAACGCAGCTCCAACAGATTCTAGAACTCGACTTGAAAACTTATTGATATCGCTTTGTTCATTAACATAGAAAGAAACATTCTTACCATTAATATTTTTAGCTGGAGAAGCCATACCCTCTAATGCTTCATGGAAGATATCTTGAACTGAACGGTTGTCACCGATATCAAAGTATTTTGAATAACCTTCTTTATATGTGTCATAATACTGAGCTTTAGAGTTTGCAAAGATTGATACGTCTTCCCAGAAACCTACTACTACAGTCCCTTCAGAACCAACAACATTTTGAAGTCTTGTAGATGCTTCCTTAACCTCTTTCACACGCCCTAAAACGTTTTGGGCTGCTTCAGTTAGCTCATCAAAATTCCAAGCACGTGTAAGAATATTGTTACGATAGTCGCTGTACTCTAGACGAACCTTACCATCCGGGTCACGTTTCCCGTTGGCAACTCCATCCGTAATCAAAAGGAAGATGGTCTTACGACCGTTAGCCATATTCCCTTTTCTTTGATTATATTGAGCAATGACATCGTCAATAGCTGGAACTGTAGGGGTTCCTCCTGCTACCTTAATATTATTAATGAATTGATGGATATCATTTTGATCTGAAGACAAGTTGCTAGACTTGTATTTGTAATCATAATCAGGTCCCCAACTACCATAAGTATCTTTACGACCTGTAAAATCATTATTGTAGTAATAGTTGTATCCATCCGCACCTTGGAAGGTAGCCATCATAACTCGGTCTGATGTATCCGGGTTATCAGTCTTAACCAAACGAGGATTATTCTCATCATAATTTTCTTCACTGACAAATGTTGTCAATGTTTTTAAGGCATTTTGGACATCAGGAATGGTGTTCTTGAACGATCCACTCGCATCCTGAAGGATAACTAAGTCGACCGGTTTACGTGGAACTGTCCACTTTGTTTTGTCCGATTTCTTTATCTTACGATAACATCCATTCTGGATAATTTCCGTATTATCTCCTACTCGAATTACCTCAGTTTCATCAGCCGCACCACGACCGAAACGTAAACTAGCTAATCCTAATGGCACAGAGAGAAACAGAATCGTAAACAGAATGGAGACCTTTTTAATGAAATCTCTCATAATTTTCTCTGAAATCCTATTGCGATTTCTTCTTCCTCCTTTATTCTGAAATAGATGTATGTCAGTCTAGCAGTTCTTGTAACTCTTTCGAGAAATTTTCAGCAGTGGTATGATTTACTAATACATTTTTTACCTGTTGCTGTTTTGTCACAAGATACATACTTGGTATGGTTTGCACCTGTAAAAGATCGGCTGCGTACTGATCTTCGTCATAATAATACGGGAAAGTATATCCTTTTTCTTTGATATACTGATCAGCAGTTTCCCTTGTTTCTTTTCCTGGTTCGTTCATATTCAGAAGAACAAAATGAATTTGATCTCCATACTTTTCATACATCTGCTGAACAATGGGTAGTTGTTTCTGGCAATGCGGACACCAACTAGCCCATTCGACAACTAACATAGGTTTATCATACAGTTCCGAGATAGCAATCAATTTTCCATCTTGAGAGGTCATTTTAAATTCTGGAAGTTGTTGACCTTTTAAACTCAAAGCTGAATTGTTCTCATCGCTTGAAGTCGATTGCGAAACGGAAGAAGCACCTATATCTCCATCCTTAGTGGGTTTAGTGATATAAATTAAACCCACCGCTAAAGCTATGATGACTCCTACTGCTAAAAATGGAAGCCACCACTTATCTTTTTTCATAATATCTCCTTTCTATTAAGATATGAAAGTGAGTTAGAAACTTTCAAATTTTGGACTTAAGCCCATTCTAACCCAAATATCATTTTATCATTTTAAAATCTTTATTTCAATAAATTTTATCGTAATTTTTCCTATTGGTTGCTAAGTAAATTAAGAAAAATAAAATTTATAATAAGTTAACTTAAATGCGAAAGTTCCATCACTAATATTTCTAGATTTTTACTTCTTTTTACCAACATCAGATGAGAACCATCATTATTCTGTACATAATAAGTTAGCCATATAACTTTTTATACAGGGCAACTTAAAAAGCAGTTCACATCTGAACTGCTCTTCTTTTGTTATTCTGTCACTTCCTTCTTTTCTTCATTTTTAGCTGGAGCTGGTTCATAGGCTCGGATAATTTGAGCGACAACTGGATGACGAACCACATCCTTGGCTGAAAAATGAACAAAATCAATTTGGTGAATGTTCTTGAGCTTTTCTTGGGCATCAATCAAACCTGACTTGACATTACGCGGAAGGTCAATCTGGCTGATATCTCCATTAACAATCATCTTAGAATTAAAACCTAAACGCGTCAAGAACATCTTCATCTGCATGATAGTCGTATTTTGCGCCTCATCGAGAATAACAAAGGCATCGTCCAAGGTCCGTCCACGCATATAGGCAAGAGGCGCGATTTCTATAATTTCACGCTCCATAAGACGGGTGGTCTGATCTTTGCCGAGAATCTGATACAAAGCATCATAAACTGGTCGAAGGTAAGGATCCACCTTTTCCTTGAGATCACCCGGAAGAAATCCAAGACTCTCTCCTGCTTCAACGGCTGGACGAGTAAGGATAATCCGCTTGACTTGCCCACGTTTAAGGGCTGTCACTGCCAAGGTCACTGCAAGAAAGGTCTTCCCTGTCCCTGCAGGTCCGATACCAAAAGTTACATCATGCTGTTTAACACTGTCCACATAAAGTTTTTGACCCAGTGTTTTGACACGGATAGGCTTCCCTGTATTGTCCTTGATAATTTCTTCTTCGTAAAGGGCAACAAACTTGTCAATTTCATCGTTTTTGACCATACTAATCGCAGTCACCACATCTGGTGTGCCAACTGTCATTCCACGATTCACCAAAACCATCAATGCCTGGATAACCTGACGGGCTTCCTCACATGCAGTCTCTTCGCCCAAAACCTGGACAATCTCCGTACGAGCATGAATCACCACATCGAGCTCTTCTTCCATCAAACGAAGATGGCGTTCATTGGAACCAAAAAGATGAAACAGGTCATCTGGATGACTCAGTTGAATGTCTATTGAATGTTCCTTCAAATAAAGAACCTCTCTAATCCGTTTATTTCTTTTTATTATAGCAAAGAGAACAATAAAATACTAGCCTCATCTCATTGTCTCTAGTGTTCTAAGTATTCTTGCCAGATGGCGTCAAAGTCTCCTAGGTTAAAAGAGAAACTGGCATGCTCCTCCAAAAAGCGACTCACCTCATCAAAATCATCCGTGTGTTTTGGGAAGGCTGACTCCTCAAAAGCGAGGTCTGCCAAGATGGCTTTAGGGCTGTTACTTTTAGGATTGCGCTCGGTCATGAGCCAAGTGTAAAATGATTTTCTCAATTCTTTCTCCTATCAAGAGTTTTTTAATGACACTTTTCTGATTCTTGAAAATTACTGGACTTAGCCTTTGATACGTAGTGGTTTATAAAATCCGTTTTCGCATCTGTATAGGCGTCTCGGTTGTGTTCAAATTTTTTCCACAAACTTAGTTTTAATTCCTGATACGCTTGGGCAATATCTGGATGCTGGCAGAGATAATCTCTAAAATAAATCTCGTCATGATCTCCCGTCATTCGCAAATGTAAATGAAAAACTTTCTCAGCAAATCCCTGCTCTGTATATCCTTTATTTAGCGAAATTCTGTTAGGACTCTCCGACATCACTAGCCACCCATTCTTCACCAATAAATCCCTAACTCTTGCTAAATCCTCTATTCTACCTACTTCTAACAGAATATCAACGATATTTTTAGCCCAAATATTAGGGATAGCAGTGCTACCGATATGTTCTATTTTTTTAATAACATTGGCACCCAATATTTTTTTCAGATTTGCTTTTTCCGATTCATACCAGTCTTTCCACTCTGACTTGTGCTCTACTAGAAAAATAGGAAAAAGTTGCCAGAGTTCCTCTAAACTCATTTCTTCAAGTTTCTTTTTCATGTCTATAAGGCCTAAATCAACTCTGTACCAAACTGATCTTGCTTGATTTTGCCAGCTTTCATCAAGCCGCCGAGTGCTTTCTTGAACTGACCTTTAGAAATGCCAAAGGTTGCTTTGATGTCCTCAGGGGATGACTTATCATTCAAGGTCATAAAACCGCCATTGCTTTCCAAGTAGGTCAAAATCATCTGGGCATCATTTTCCAACATTTCAAATGAACGCGGTTTAAGAGAGAGGTTCAGAGTGCGGTCAACCTCGCGGAAACCAATCACACGCGCATCTAATACTTGTCCCAAACGTGGCTCTGCATAGCGCTCACTAGGATGGATAAAACCAAGCATATTATTCTCTGGAAGATAGACAAAGGTCCCTGACAGCTTGAGGCGGTAAACAATGGCTGGCCAGTTTTGGTTCTGCATGTTGTTGTAAGCAGGACGAGCCAGACGTTGGAAGTCTTCCTGATAAGCCAAGAGTCCCCAGATACGGTCTTTCTTGTCCACCTCAAAACGGATGTAAAGTTTATCACCTTTCTTAGGCCAGAGTTCCTTGAGCTCAGGGAGGATATCGAGTGACACAACGATTTCTTTATCAGGTAGGCCGGTATCAACAAAAACACCCAAGTCCTTACGAACTTCCGTTACGGTTCCCCAACCAAATTGGTCCTGAGTTGCAGTCACTTCTATGGTTGTCAGGCGGAGTTTTTGCTTCATATCCGTGTAGGCAAAGCCTTTAACCGTATCCCCTACTGTATGTTGACCTTCTTCCTTGGCAAGTGCATAGGTTTGACCATCCTTTTGCACAAAGTAAAAACGGTCATTTTCATCGATGATGAGTCCAACGATAAAACTTGCAAGATTTGTATTCATATTTCCTTCTTTCGAATAAAACTCAGCCAGCAATGCCAACTGAGTTTTTCTGTTTATTTTTAGACTTCCAAAAGTTCTTTTTCTTTATTGGTAGTCATGTCGTCGATGTGTTTCACAGCGTCGTCTGTTACTTTTTGAATATCTTTTTCAAGAGTTTTCAATTCGTCTTCAGTGATTTCTTTTGCTTTTTCTTGTTTCTTAGCTTCGTCCATAGCATCACGACGGATGTTACGAATAGCCACTTTAGCATTTTCACCGACCTTCTTCACTTCTTTAGCAAGGTCACGACGAGTTTCCTCTGTAAGAGCTGGGATAACCAAGCGGATCACAGAGCCGTCATTAGCTGGTGTAATACCAAGATCAGAAGCGTTCAAGGCACGCTCGATATCCTTCAATGAAGATTTATCAAATGGTGTTACCAACAAGACACGCGCTTCAGGAATTGTGATAGAAGCGATTTGGTTAAGAGGTGTTTCGACACCATAGTATTCAACAGTAATACGGTCAAGCAAGCTAGCGTTAGCACGACCTGCACGGATACCACCAAATTCACGAGCAAGTGAGTGGTGAGATTGAGTCATTCTCTCTTTAGCTTTTTCTACAATTGCGTTAGCCATAATTTTCCTATTCCTTTTCTTCGATATTATTTGAAACTGTTGTTCCGATATTTTCACCAAATACGACACGTTTGATGTTACCTGGTTGGTTCATATTGAAGACAACCAAGTCAATGTCGTTATCCATTGAGAGGGTTGAAGCAGTTGAGTCCATGATACGAAGACCTTTATTGATAACATCACGGTGGGTCAATTCTTCAAACTTAACGGCTGTCTTATCTTTCTTAGGATCGGCATTGTAAACACCGTCGACACCATTTTTAGCCATCAGAATGGCATCTGCTTCGATTTCAGCTGCACGAAGAGCCGCTGTTGTATCTGTTGAGAAGTAAGGTGAACCAATTCCGGCACCAAAGATAACGATACGGCCTTTTTCAAGATGACGAAGGGCACGTCCACGTACGTAAGGTTCTGCAACTTGTTGCATAGCAATGGCTGTTTGCACTCGCGTATCGACACCAACTTGTTGCAATGAATCTGCCATCACAAGAGCATTCATGACGGTCCCAAGCATTCCAGTGTAATCTGCCTGAACACGGTCCATTCCTGCTTCTGCAGCAGGTTCTCCACGCCAGAGATTTCCTCCACCAATAACAAGGGCAATTTCGATACCTAAGCTATGAACTTCTTCAATCTCTTTTGCGATTGTTTGAACTGTTTGGATATCAATCCCTACGCCACGTTCACCAGCAAGGGCTTCACCTGATAACTTGATTAAAATACGATTATACTTGGGGTTCGCCATTTTTACTCTCCTTTTTTTATCCTACCTATTTTATCACAATTTCTAAGATTTTTATAGTATCATGAGCAATTCTTTGAAAAAAATTAGACCGTTAAAAATTCCTCTAAGTCGGTAAGGGCACGCTCTGCAATTTTTTCATAACGAGCCTTCTTATCACGGATACGCTCGCCTTCCAACTCCTTGATAATGCCAAAGTTGACATTCATGGGTTGGAAATGTTTGCTATCTGCATGAGTGATGTAATGAGCCAGACTTCCAATCGCTGTTGTCTCTGGGAAAATAGCCTCGCTTTCTCCCTTGAAGAGTCGAGCTGCGTTAATACCTGCAACCAAGCCTGAGGCTGCTGACTCAACATAGCCTTCCACACCCGTCATCTGACCAGCAAAGAAGAGGTTAGGCTGCTTCTTAGAACGATAGGTTTGTTCTAGCAAGTTCGGTGAATCCATATAAGAATTGCGATGCATGACCCCATAGCGAACAAACTCCGCATTTTCAAGACCTGCAATCATTTGGAAGACACGCTTTTGTTCTCCCCATTTGAGGTGGGTCTGGAATCCAACGATATTGTAGAGACTACCAGCCGCATTATCCTGACGGAGCTGGACAACCGCATATGGAGTTTTGAAATCTCCATCACGAGGGCCTGTGTAGTCATCTGGATACTCCAGACCAACTGGTTTCATGGGACCATAAAGCATGGTTTTAATGCCACGCTTGGCCATGACTTCGATTGGCATACAACCTTCAAAGTACTTTTCTTTTTCAAAAGAATTCAGCGGTGCTTCTTCCGCATTGACCAAGGCTTCATGGAAATCCATAAACTCTTGCTTGGTCATAGGGGCATTGAGGTAGGCCGCCTCTCCCTTATCATAACGAGATTTGAGATAGACCTTACTCATATCAATGGTGTTGACATCGATAATAGGCGCTGCAGCGTCGTAGAAATAGAAACCATCACCGTCATTGAGGGCATGAATCTTTTCAGCTAGGGCGTCGCTGGTCAAAGGACCAGTAGCAACAACCGTAATAACATCTGTCGACAATTCTGTAATTTCATCACGCACCACTTCAATCAAGGGATGATTGGCTACTTTTTCGGTCACCATCTGGGAGAAACCATCGCGGTCCACCGCAAGGGCACCGCCTGCAGGAACACGTGTAGCTTCTGCTGACTCCAAGATAACAGAACCCAAGCGACGCATTTCTTCCTTGAGGAGCCCAACAGCATTGGTCAAAGCATCCCCACGAAGAGAATTGGAACAAACTAACTCTGCAAAATTGTCTGTTTTGTGCTGAGGTGTTGACTTGACACCACGCATTTCATAGAGTTTAACTGGAATACCACGTTCTGCGATTTGGTAGGCTGCTTCAGAACCTGCCAAACCTGCACCGATAACATTGATATAAGATTGAGACACGACACTAATACCTCTTTGGGAGTGTGAATTTAAAGATTCACGCTGAAAAAGTCCCCCGGACTTTTTCACTCCCACAAATCTTTCTAATTTTTCTTCTACTAGTATAACAAAAAAAGGGAAGAAGGCAAACTTCCCTGTTTATTCGTTGGATTGTTTCTCTTCCCAATCGTGGTAGGCAGCGTAGAGCTGGCTTTTATTCCACTGGTAGTGTTTTGCGACTTCCTTAATGGCTTGATTTTTCTTCATGCCTTGCTGGATACGTGCTTGGATTTCTGAAAACAAGTCCTCCTCATCCTTTTCCTCCACATCCTGTCTGGCACCTTCAACGATGAGAAGGCATTCACCCTTGAGTGGCGTTTCAGCGATGCTTTCTAGCAATTCAGAGATCTTTCCTCGTTGGTATTCTTCATAGATTTTGGTCAATTCCCTGACCAAGACCAGCGATCGGTTACCGTAGACTTCTAGCATATTTTCCAATGTATCTGCCACACGATGGGGCGATTCATAGAAAATCTGAGTTTCTGGATAATCTTTTTTTGAGTTAAAAAATTGTTTTTGCTGGCCTGATTTTCTCGGTAAAAAGCCGTAAAAGATATGTGGCTGTGGTGCTAAACCACTAGCAATCAAGGCAGAAATCCCTGCAGAGGCACCTGGAACTGTGACAACTGCAATCTCTTCTTCGATGGCTGCCTTGACTAAATCGTGCCCAGGGTCCGAGATGCTTGGCAAACCCGCATCAGAAACCTGAGCAATACTTTGCCCTGCTTTCAGAAAATCAATCAAATCAGGAATTTTTTCCTTGGCATTATGCTCATGAAAACTGATCTGTTTGGTCTTAATGTCAAAATGCTTGAGTAAGAGACCCGTATTGCGCGTGTCCTCAGCTGCAATCCAGTCTACCTCTTTCAAGGTCTGGATAGCACGAAAAGTCATGTCATCCAGATTGCCAATCGGCGTTGCTACTAGGTAAAGCTTGCCATAGGGAGTTTGTCCCTTAAAACTTTTTTGAATCTGCATGCTTACTCCCTGTATAACAACTCGTCACAGAACATACATTCCTCGTCCTGTTCTCGGCGTTGTCCATAAAAATCATTACATACGTGAAAACCGTCTTTATAGATCCGACGGACGCTTTCACGAACGTGCTTGGCCTTAACGGGGGTATCTGCTTCCACCTCGCCCAAGCGTTCGCGCAACTTACTATTTTCCAAGCGAAGAGCTGTATTTTCCTCTACCAGGCTCTTGAGATTTTTCTTGATGGCTTCCACATCAGCCAAGGTCACCAGTAACTGTTGGGAAAAATCGTCCAGCGCATCAAATAATTCTTTCTTATCCATAAACCAGCCCTTTCCTTTCTTTATCCTTCATTGAGGTTATATTTCTTTCAAGACCAGATATTCCATGGCATTTTGAAAGCTGACATTAGCCTGCCACATTTTTCTAGCTTCTAGTAAATCTTGTAAAATCTGTCGAATCCTTGCTTGCAAGAGGTCCTGCCCGCAGAGCACTTCGAGGATTCGCAAGACCTGATCTTGTTTTTCCTTGTCATCTGCCAGACTAGCTAATTTAGCCACCTGCAAATAACTCTCTTTTTTCTTAGCTAATAACCAAGTCAGCAGTCGTTCGCTCTCATCCACCAAGGTCCAAAAACTAGCCTGATTGACCAACTTTTCAGCTTCAGCACGCGATTGACTAAACTGAGCTAAAAGAGTCGCTTTTTTCTTGACGAGACCTGCTTGTTCTAATTGATGGATGAGCTTTTCTTCTTGCTTTTTAAAGTGGAAAATCTGGGTCCGACTACGGATGGTCGGCAAGATTTTTTCCTCATCGCTGGTCAAGAAGAAAATGTAAACTTCACTCTGAGGTTCTTCGATGACCTTGAGCAGAGAGTTGGCTGCGTTGGGATGCATTTTCTCCGCCTGCTCGATGATAAAGACCTGTTGCTGGCTTTCAATCCCTGCTTGAGAAAACTGAGCCACCAATTCTCGAATGCGTTCTGTCTTGATGACCTGATTGACTGGCTTAATCAAGGTAACATCGGGAAATTCGTCCATTTCAATCAGCTTACAATTTCGGCATTTCTCACATGGTAAAACGCCTACCTTATCCCTACAAAAGAGGCTCTTAGCCAAAAATTGCGCCATTTCCAAACTTCCAAAGAAACCTGAAAAAAGGTAGGCGTGATTGAGCTGGTCTTGTTCTAGAATATGGACAAAGCGGTCAAATTGCTCTGGTTGCCAAGCCTTTAGTTGATCTTGTTTCATCTTGTCAATCCCATTCTCTCAAACAAGACCGCCTTGGTTGTTTCCACAACTTGTTCCAAAGGAAAACTGGCATCAATCTTGACAATGCGATTTCCTTCTTTTTCCAGAAGAGAAAGGTAACCTTGACGGACTTTTTTGTGCAAGTCCAATCCTTCCAAGTCCAAACGATTGACCTCGCGATCACTATTGGCAGCAATGCGAGCCAGCCCGTCTTCCACCTCAATGTCAAAATAGAGTGTCAAGTCGGGTTTGAGACCATCTGTTGCAAAGTGATTGAGCCAATCAATGGTATCAATATCCAAGCCACGGCCAAATCCCTGATAAGCAACGGAACTATCGATAAAGCGGTCCATAATGACCAACTTACCAGCTTCAAGAGCAGGGAGAACTTTTTCCACCAAGTGCTGTCTGCGACTGGCAATATAGAGAAGGAGCTCTGTTTTAGGATCCATCTGCGTATGACTTGGATTCAAAATCACTTCCCGAATCTTTTCCCCAATCAAGACTCCACCTGGCTCACGGGTCGTCAACATTTCTACTCCTTTTTCCTCTAAAATTGGGAGTAGAGCCTCTAAAACGCTGGTCTTCCCTGCTCCCTCTGGTCCCTCAAGAGAGACTAAAAATCCTTTTGACATGTCTAACTCATTTCTTTTTTTCTACCTTCTATTCTATCAAAAAAATAGATTTTTGTGACAATCTTTTTGCGTCTTCTCCATTCAATCGACCATAAAAGAGGCTGGGAATCATCCAACCTCTTATTTACCTAATTCTTGTGTTCGTTTGTAGGCTTGATGAACTGCGTCCATGACGGTGCCTCTAAAGGCATGTTCTTCCAGACTTGCTACACCAGCGATAGTCGAACCACCTGGACTGCAAACTTGGTCTTTCAAAACTCCAGGATGTTGCTGGCTTTCGAGAACCATTTGTCCAGCGCCGACTACTGTTTGGGCTGCCATTTTCAAAGCCATTTCTCGTGGCAATCCTGTCTGTACACCCGCATCTGCCAAAGCCTCAATAAAGAGATAGACAAAAGCTGGTCCACAACCTGCAAGACCTGTCGCAGCATCGATTAAGCCATCTCCCAGCTCAACCAAGAGACCAGCCTTGGCTAATAATTGACAAAAGAGTTCACCGTCCTCGGCACGACAGTTTGCTGATAAAGCATAACTAATCACTCCTTGGCCGATAGCCACTGGAGTATTGGGCATGATGCGAATAATCCGGTGTTGACTTGGGATAAGACTAGCTAGTTTTTCCAAAGTCAATCCAGCTGCCATGGAAATCAAAAGAAGACTTTCTCTCTTTTCAAGGATGGCCTGATATTGAGCAAGCAGTTCAGAAAACTGAGCAGGCTTAACTCCTAGAAAAATCACATCTGCTTCTGCAAAAATTTCGTCATTGCTGGAAGCCTGACCACCGAAATTTGTGATGAAAGCATCTACTTTCGCTTGACTACGATTGGCAAGGAGAATCTGAGCACCCGTTTTGGTCTGCAAGACAGCTTTCGCCAAGCTAGCACCCATATTCCCCAAACCGATAAATCCAATCTTCATCTCTTACTCCCTTATCTGTCCGTCACCAGTAACCACATACTTGTAGCTGGTCAACTCTTTCAAGCCCATAGGGCCACGCGCGTGCAGTTTTTGAGTAGAAATCCCCATCTCACATCCAAGTCCAAATTGGCCACCATCAGTGAAACGAGTCGAGGCATTGACATACACCGCTGCTGAGTCCACTTGATCTGTAAAGTAAGCTGCAGCTTCAGCATTTTCCGTCACAATGGCATCCGAATGATGGGTACTGTGAGCTTCAATATGCTCAACTGCTTCTTCTAAACTGCTCACAACCTTAACCGCTAGGATATAATCTAAAAACTCAGTGTCAAAGTCTTGGGCCTCAGCTGCTCGACCTGGAACAAACTGACTTGCTTTCTCATCCAAGCGGAATTGAATTGGTTCCAGTCCAGCTTCCTTACGATCTGCAACCAGAACTTGTTCCAAGCGAGGAAGGAAGCTTGCTGCCTCGTCTTCATGAACGAGGAGAACCTCCATGGCATTACAAACAGAAGGACGGCTGGTTTTAGCATTGTTGATGATAGACAGAGCCTTGTCTTCATCGGCATCCTTGTCCACATAGATATGGACAATCCCAGTTCCTGTCTCGATAACAGGCACGATAGCATTTTCAACAACAGCATTGATCAAGCCAGCGCCTCCACGAGGTATGAGAAGGTCTAGATAACCCTTGGCCTTCATCATAGCATAGCTACTTTCACGGCTAGTATCTTCCACCAGTTGAATCACCTCTGGATGGATTGTGGTCGTCTCCAAGCCCTTCTTCAAAGCTGTGACAATAGCATGAGCAGTTTGGTAGGCATCCTTACCACTACGAAGAACGACCGCATTGCCACTTTTGAGAGCCAAAGCAGCCGCATCCGACGTCACATTTGGACGACTTTCGTAGATAATCCCAATAACCCCCATGGCCACACGTTTCTTGGTAATAAGCAAACCATTTTCAAGATGATTGGTTTCTAAAACTTCACCGATTGGATCTGGTAAAGCAACCACTTCACGAATTCCTCTTGCCATCGCTTCTATACGTCCCGCATCCAAATAAAGACGGTCTAGCATAACATCTGAGATTTTCCCCTTGGCCGCTGCCATATCGAGGGCATTGGCCTCTAAAATCTCCTCAGTAGCTGCCAATAACTGATCAGCCATGGCTAACAAGGCTTGGTTTTTCACTACTTCACTAGCAGTATTGATTGATTTCTTAACAGCCTGTACCTGTTCAAATTGTTCTTGTGTACTTACCATCGTTCACCTCTAAAATTCTGTAAAGAGCAGCTGGATTTCAGGAGTGATGGAAATCCAGTCATCACGGTGAATCAAGACTCCCTTAGCTTTTTGAGAACGGAGCATATCTTCTAGAGCTGAGACGCCAAATTGGACACGTCCCTTTCCAAGAGATTGACCTGTTTCTTTATCTGCTACTGTGACAATATCGTGGTAGGAGAAGTTTCCCTCCACTTCTACCACACCAGATAAAAGGAGACTTTTCCCGTTTTTTGAAAGTGCCTCTGCAGCTCCACCATCTACCCAAATCGTTCCCTGACTTTGAGCATAGAAAGCCAGCCATTGTTTCTGGGTACGAAGTCCCTTCTCTTGCGCAACGAAGAAGGAACCATCCTTGGTCTCCTCTGCTGCTTCAATCAAGGCATCAGATTTCATGGAAGAGCAGATATAGACTGGCACACCTGACTCCGTCGCAATAGTTGCAGCTTTGATTTTTGTCAGCATACCCCCAGTACCATTTGACGAACCTGCTCCACCAGCCATATCAATAATCTCACGATTGATAGTCTCGATTTTCTCAAGACGTTTGGCTGTTGGATCTGAGTTGGGATTTCCAGTATAGAGACCGTCCACATCAGTCAAGAGAACTAAAAGGTCCGCTTGGACCATCGCCGCTACCTGGGCACTCAGAGTATCATTGTCCCCCACCTTAAGCTCATCAATAACGACACTGTCATTCTCATTGATGATGGGAATGGCACCACGATGAAGCAATACAGACAAAGCTTGGTGGGCATTCTTATAACGACGTTTATCTACAAAATCATCCTGTGTCAGTAAGATTTGCGCAGAGACGATTTGGCGCATGAGGAGGTTGGTTGTGTATTCTTCTAGGAGCAAACCTTGTCCTACTGCTGCTGAAGCCTGCTTATCAGCAATCTTGGTCGGACGTTTTTTAAAACCCAGAGCTCCAAATCCAGCCGCAACTGCACCAGATGACACTAAAATCAACTCATGTCCAGCCTCATGCAACATAGCTAATTGTTGGGTGATTGCCTTTACTTTACTTCTTGATAAACTCCCGTCTTCATTTGTCAAGGAGGAGGTCCCCACCTTAAAGACGATTCGTTTGTACTTCATATTCTCACTCCGATTCTTCATATTTATCCATTATAACATGAATGCTTTAAAATAGAAAAGACTTGAAATGAAAAAGGTTGAGACAAGGCATCTCAACTCTTTTATCTATTCTCAGTTTGACGCAACCTTTCCAGCGTTTCTTTAAAAATCTCTGGAATATCTGCTGTGAACTCCAAGGTCTCACCTGTTCTCGGATGGGTAAAACCTAGAGTTTTAGCATGGAGGAATTGCCCATGTCCTTTCAAGGTTTTGCGTGGACCATAGACCTCATCACCAGCGACTGGATTGCCGATATAAGCCATGTGAACACGGATTTGGTGGGTACGCCCTGTTTCCAGTTGCAACTCTAACAAACTATAGTCTCCAAAGCGTTCCAAGACCTGAAAACGAGTCACAGCTGGCTTCCCTTTAGCAGTTACAGCCTGTTTCTTACGGTCTTTTTCGCTCCGACCAATCGGTGCTTCAATGACACCACGATCATTTGGCAGATTGCCATGAACAATCGCCCAGTATTTGCGTAGAGACTTCTTGTCCTTGAGTTCTTGGGCAAGTGCTAAGTGGGCCTCATCATTCTTCGCAATCATGAGGAGACCAGACGTATCCTTGTCAATGCGGTGAACGATTCCTGGGCGGAGAACCCCATTGATTCCTGACAAGTCCTTGATATGGTACATGAGGGCATTGACCAAGGTTCCACTGGTATGACCTGCGCTGGGATGAACCACCATCCCTTGAGGCTTATTAACAACGGCAATGTCTTCATCTTGGTAGATAATTTCCAGAGGAAGGTCCTCAGCCACATACTCTAAAACCTCTGGTTCTGGCACATGGTAAGTTACGACATCTCCCTCTTGGACCGTATATTTTGCTTTCTTGACTTGACCATTAACCAAAACCTGTCCTGCTTTGATTTGTTCATTAGCGAGACTGCGTGACAATTCTGTCAAATCTGACAGAGCCTTGTCTAAGCGGAGTCCGCCTCTTTCAATTTTAATTTCCATTTACTTCCTCTTTAAGCATTGCAATCAATAAAACAATGACACCAACTGTCAAATAGCTGTCAGCCACATTGAAAATCGCAAAGTTGATAAAGTCTAGGTGAAACATATCCACCACAAAACCTTGACTCATTCTGTCGATAAAGTTGCCCAGACCTCCCGCGATAATTAGAGTCAATCCAAAAACCAGCCAGAGAGAATCCTCCATGTGTTTATGTAGATACCAAATGGCTCCAGCCATGACGACCAAGGTAATGATAGCAAAAAACCACTGCTGGTCTTGTAACATAGAGAAGGCTGCTCCTCTATTTTGTAGATAAGTCAAGCTAACGAGATTGGGGATCCACGAACGCACTTCACCCAGTGGAATCTGCTGGAGAACATAGGCTTTAACCCACTGATCCAGCCCAATCAAAAGCAGTACAATGACTGCCACTATTCCTCTTTTTTTCATGATTTCCTCTTCTGATCAAAATATTCTTGCATAACCTCAACGAAAAGAGTCCCAGCTTGACTAAGCTCCACTTCTTCCCGTTTGACATAGACCATGCGGTTATCTAGATTATCCTTGAGACGAATGACTGTGATTCCATTGACACTGTCACTATCTAAAAATCCTGAACCTGTTGCATAAGCATCCGTCCGCTCCAAAATACCGTTCAAGGTAGCACGGTCCGTCACATTAAACATCAGGGAGCTCGCGCTGGTGTCGACAAAGTTCTCTGAATAGTATAGGTACTCGTCCTTTTCCTGAGTAAAGCGAACTGTTGGTAAATCAGCTAAATCCTCCATGACCAATTCCTCTTTCTGTGCTAAAGGATGTCCTTCACGAAGATAAATGTGAGTCTGGAAAGGAATTAGTTCAATAACTTCTAAACCAAGCTTTTCAACCCGTTGCATGATGCCCTTTTTATTTTGGTTGTTGAGGTAGATAATCCCAATCTCACTATGTCCTTGGGCCACTTCGTCTAAGATTTGAACTGTAGTAGACTCAAAAATACGAAAGTTTTTGTAGTCAGGATAGCGCTCTGAAAAAGCCGTAATGGTTGGTGGCAAGAAGTCATAGTGCTGACTGGCAATGGAAAATTCATCCTTTTCTTCCTCAGGATTGGCATACTGATTTTGAAAAACATCAAATCCTTTGACCAATTCTTGCGCTTTCTCATAAAATTCCATACCGCGACGTGTCAAAAACGTTCCTGAACTCGTCCGACGGAAAATTTTAAAGCCTAACTCTTTTTCCAAATCGCGCACAGAAATAGACAGACTCGGCTGACTAACATACATCTTTTCAGCAGCTTCACGGAAAGTACCACTATTGGCAATAGCAACAACATAGCGTAATTGTTGAATATTCATCTTCTACCCCCAACTTCTCTATCTGTTCATTATACCATATTTTAGAAATTTTCCACTTAGGAAAAATAATGTCGCTCATAAAATTAATCTACACTAGTAACAAAGAGTTATGGGTATCAAAACAAAAAAATAGGCTCTCCGAAAACTCGGAAAGCCTTATTTAATGCTATTTCTAGCTTCCTCGCCTTTATATTTCAAGGCTCGGGATAAAAAGGTTCACTGGACCTTTTTATTTAGCGATTGGGTAAACAGAAACTTGTTGTTGCAATAAAAGAAAACTATTATGCAATAGTCTTCAAAACCTCGAAAAATCAACAAGTTAGATTCCCGAAAATGACCGTAAAATTACATAGTCAATAATTATGGGTATCATTTTGGGTATCAAAAAACCGCAAGCTAGTGCCTGCGGTTACAATTCGAACAATATTTTAGAAAATTTCCTTTCTATTTTTTAAAAAATTATTTTGTAGTGATCAAGCCGTCAGGCTCGACTGTAAACTCTGGCTTATCTGCCATTGTGCCGTCTGAGTTAAGGTAGTACCAACCAGAACCGTCTGCTGACTTAATGAACTGCTTGGATTTCATGTCGCCATCCTTGGCATCGAGGTAGTACCAGTGCTCCTTGTACTTGACCCAGCCAGTGGCCATGGCACCAGTTTCTTTGAAATAGTACCACTTATTAGCGATAAGCGCCCAACCAGTAGCCATTGCACCACTTGGGAGTAAGTAATACCAGTATCCGTCCGTATGCTTGTGCCAAGCGTTAGCCTTCATGTAGCCGTTGCTATCGAAGTAATACCAGACATCGTCAATCTTCTGCCAGCTATTAGCAGGGTAGGAGCCGTCTGAATTAACATGCCACCAGCCAGTCGCATTTTTCTTCCAGCCGATTTCGATATCATCGCCACCAAGCATTTCTTGGACAGTAGAACCAAGCGACTGATAATGCTTAATTTTAGCAATCACATATTCACGCAAGCTGTCATTGTAACCACCGTGCAGTTCGAGTGAACGTGCAGGACATGAAGTACTTGAAAATTCATTGTGAAACTTGATATTTGAATAGTTCGGAGTATCACCATAATAAGTCATGTCCTCAGCCATTTGGCGCAATACCATGTTTTCGTTTTCGATAAACTCGGCATCTGATGCGCTCAACTGCTGGCATACTTCATAGCTAAGAGAGTTCATGTTGGCATCGTAGTTCGCTGCAGACCATGAGCCATTATACGTGTCTTCGACTCGCACAATTGCATCTCTTGTGATGTAGTAATGAGCAAAACCAAGTTCAGCCTGGCCATTGTCATATCGTGACTGGAGCCATTCGATGTAGGCCCTTGCACTTTTTGAACCAGCATCATTATGTAAGACATAATATTTCGGACGTTCAGTTGGACGGGAGCCTGAAATCCCATTAAAAATTGTATGGTTAATGATTTCTACCATCCTTACTCCCCTTTCCAGGCATCATTCATCTGCTTAACCGCTGACTCGACGAATGTATCAAGGTCTTTATCGGTCATGCTGATGTTGTATTTTGTAAGCTCAGCACGGATTTTAGTGCGTGCTTGCTCCAGCTTCTCTTCACCCTTATAGCCAGTTTCTGAAGCGACTTGCTCGACGGCATTGACCGCATTTTTAGCCAAGATTTCGACGATTTTGATAGTCTTCTCTCCACCTTTTTGAACAAGATAGTCCTTGACTGACTTAACTGCTACTCCTGCCAAAATGACAAGGATGCTGATTGCTCCGTTTGTGATGATTTCAGTAATTTGTTGCATGTTATTCTCCTTTTTCGATTTCTTCCATGCGGTCGTTCATGCGGACCATTTCTTTTTGAATGTCTCCGACCGTGTGAGTTATTGTGGTTAATTCTGTAGTGGTTTTTTCTAGGTGAGTCATCAAACGCTCTTCTCGTCTGTTAGAGTCGGCCTTTGATTGCTCATGTAGATCCATAATCTTCTTTTCTCTCTTGTCCGAAGTCTTGATAAGATATCGAATGATTATAAAGAAAAGAAAGATAAACAAAATCGCCCAAGCTACCTGGCTTTGAGCGATTTTTTCAGCTTCTTCAATCGGCATATAATCTCCTTAATCAATCCTTGGCATGACCACGGTCAGAATGCCTTTTTGCAACATTTCAGCAAGAGGTTGCTCTTTGAAAGTGTAGCCTTCAGATGGTTGCATCTGGAATTTCAAGATCGTTTGTGTTTCCTTCGGCCATTTCGGATTAGTATCGTACGGATAAGGCATCGATATGATGTCGCCATTCGTGTAACGACGGTCTTTGACAAGGGGCTTGATGAACTGCGCAACCTTGCTATAAGTGTTCGTGGGCATGCCACCATTCTGGCCAATCGCCAAAGCAATAAGAACCTCAGTAATAGCTGATACGCTATCGATGTTCTCTTTGTTTGCGGTTAGGTCTGTCTCAGTTTTTGCCAAGGTCTGTACTGCCTGTTTAATCTCAGCTTGTGCCTTCACGATTGCTGAACCTGGATCCAGTTCAGCTTTGATGATATCCAGTACCGCTTGAATCAAGACATCCTCTTGCTCACTCGTGCGGTCTCCTACAAGCTCACGCATGTTCGTACTGTATCGATTGCCTTCAGATAGACGAATCTCCACTACTGTGACCGTGTTATCGCCCAAACCTCGTGTATAAGGTTTATTCGCTAGTTCATAATTACTGATTGCCATTTGTCATTCTTCCTTTCACTTCTTCGAACTTAGCTTTGAGCTTTTCATCCGATTCGATGATTTGCTTCATTTGCTCAAGCTCCATCACGGTTACTGTGTATAGAGCTTCTAGCGTAGCTGATTGAGTAGCCTCTTTGCCGACCTTTTCACCAAGCGACTTAATCGCTAGACTACTGATTTGCTTATCTTGTTCATTCATCATGCTGTTTTCTCCAATTTCTGTATTTTTTGATTTAGTTCTTGAATGGCCTTGATTAAGTAAGGCACCAATTCAAATGTGCGATACGAGTATGCCCCGTCTGGGTTCTCATAGAATGCTTCAGGAGCATATTTCTGGACATCTTGCGCCATAATACCGCAAGAAATGTCCTCTATTTCCCCATCGTACTCTTTGCGATAACTGTACGTTTTCAGTTTTTCGATAACATCGAGACCTGAGATTGTACTATGTTCGATATTCGATTTATAGCGACGGTCAGAAATTTCTCTGTTCATCGGGATCCAGTCGTAATTTTTCGTTCCGTTATAATAAAGATAAAGATAATTATTTGACCGGTCAATTCGTTGATAAATCGGAGAGTAATTGTAAAATCCTAGTCCGTTGTTCGTGCGATAAACGAGCTCTCCATCAACCGTTAATCTTTCTGTAACTTCAGCAAACCTAAAATGAGCTGTATTCTTACAATGCATTGTCCCATCGTGTTTCACATACCATGCTAGTGGACCTACTTTGTTCCAGTCCGAACCCCAGCTTACCCAGAGAGCCGCTTGATTCCACTTACCGCCTCCGTTACTCATACCGACCGCAAATTGGTTCTGACCTGTCAGCCAATATACAGAGGGGTCTTTCTCGTGAGTACCGATTTGGAAGCCACCAATTCGGCCTTTATAACCTTCAAGTAAGGTTGCAGATACTACAACTGACCGAATCTTGTTGATGAAGGCTTCTTTAGCAGCAAGCGTATCCGTGAAAATATCACTTGAGACGAACAATCGAGCCATTGCTTTGTCCATAATCAGCATATCAGCTGTGATAGTGTTCGCTCCGATAATTTCAGCGTTCAGCTTAGCGAAATTACCCTCACCGACAAAAAGACGCTTGAAATATCCATCAATAGCCGTCAATTCGTCAAGCAAGGTCTTACCTTTGAGACGAATCTTCTCCGCTTCAATCAAGATTTGGTTATTCGTTGCGTTGATTTGCGAGATGATAGAGCCAGCGCTAGTCAAATTTTGGATTGCCCATGAGCCAGCGAGCTCAGTCATTTTGGTTTGCGTTGCTTCAATCGTCTTATCTGTCTCAAGAGTCGCATCTTCGGTAGCCGGTTGCCATTTACGGTCAGTCGTGCCCTCGTAAAAATCAAGCTCTGTCATGAACAGACCGCCCCATTTATTAGGATTGTTGCGGTCGTACTCGAATTGCAGATAGCCCTCATCAAAATTACCAACGTTAAATGTAATGGATTTTTTGACCGCTTTCGTGTTGTCAAAAACGGGTCCGTCAACCCACCGAGGCTGACCATTGAATATCAGTATCTTTTCCTGATAATCCGAAACAGAGCCTTTTACGCGCTTGCAGAAATAAATCCTGAAATATTTTGAGTTATTATCGAAACCTAAAATATTTAGAGTATAATCAGTGTTTCGCTTGACAATGAAACGTGGGCTTTTAACGACTGCCCCCGGCCTTAATTCAAACATACGCTTTTGGCCGTTAAAATAGAACGAGTGAGACGTAAAACCTAAGCGACCATTCGCTTCAGACCAGTATTTCAGACCGTCATCCGCTCTCGAATTTCGGAGCATATTCGGACCGCCAACACTTGAATATTTGCCAACTTCGACTTGAAATAGTCGATTAGTCAGAGTCATGCGAGCGACCTTTTCAGCGATATCAGACTCGCTACTGCCGATAATTCGTTCATATAGCCTACTAGTCTCTTGCACACGCTGAAAATCAAGCAAGTTAGCCTTATTGTCCAGTTGAGAAGTGATGCTCTCAAATCGCTGTATAAGGCCCTCTGCGGTCTTTTGAAACTCGGACCTTGTCGCTAAAATATCGCTCTTCGTATCAGAGCCTAATTTCGTGAATGATTCGGTCAGACCTTTGATGTCTTCTTTTGTCGTTCTGCGAAATTCGGCGTGGTCCAGTCTGAATTTCTTGAGCCTGTCGTTTAGAATGTCGAGTTCGGCAGAATTTGCTTTAAAACTATCTAAAAATGCCTCTTTGGCTTTCTCGATGCCGTCTTTCGCTTGCTCACTGATGCGCTTGGCTTCATCAGCAAGTAAGGCACTAGCTCCTGCTTTCGTCAAGGCTTCGTCCGCTTTTTGCTTAGCTTCACGAAGACCTGCGCTGTCAAAGTCTCTAAAACGTTGGTCGATTGTGTCAGAAAGTTGTCTTTGTACCTCTTCCGCTTTGGCTTTTGCAGAATTCAGACCGTCTGTGATTTCATTCTTGATACCTTGTACCTTACGGTCAAAATCTAAGTCAGCATTCTTGATTTCTTTCGCTAATTGTGTAGCGAACTGACCTTGCAAGTGCTGGGTTTCGTTTTTAACCGCATCACTAACAGCGTTAGAAATCATATTGGACAAGCCTGACTTAAATTGCCCAAAACCAATAGATAGTAGCTTTTTAGCCATCGGGGAGTAAGTATACTTCGTGATTTTCTTACGAACATCCATCTTGAATCGATCATGAAATAGACTGACAACGTCAAAAATCTGAACCGGAACATCGCTCTTTCCTTCAACTTGAATTTCTAAACTGTCTTCAAGCATATCGCAAAGTGTAGTTCTAAAATACTGCTCACCATATTTTCTAAGTTTCGCTTCATCTTTCACGTCCTGGTCATTAACATCAATCACATCTTCATAGATTTGACTGTATTTGTTAATGAGCGGACTATCTACCACAACGGAAAACTTGCGATCGGGTGCTTTCCCTCCCTCACCTTTGACGGTTGCATTAAAAGTGATTCTAGTTTTTAAAGACTTCGTTGATGTCTTTTGTTGATAGCTAGATAAGTTCTTTTTGTACATAAAGAGCGATTCATTTTCTGAACCGCCATTTTTAAGTAATCGAACCTGGTAACCATGACGTACAAGATCGCCACCCCACTGACCAAGGATAGAGTGCTTATCTTTTGTAAAAGCGGCCATCGCGTTGATACTATCAGTATTGAACGTGTGACGTTCGTCAATGTCGGAAAAGAATGAGAACGGATTATCCCGAGTGATACTTCCAGCAAAGCGACTCAAGGCAGTAGAACCAGTCGCTCTATCCAAAGAAATCGGATTAATGACATAGTTGTTCAACAGTGTAAAGGATTGATTCGCATATACTTGAATATAGCCATGTTTCTTTTGAACCTCGAAAATGACGAAATCCTGTTCGCCATGAAGATCATCGGCTTTTAGGTAAGTTTCTTCCTTCAACTGCTCCCACAAAGCATCTGAGGTCGGAAAGCGAAAAGTCAGTTGATAGGTACTATTTGCTTCTTGAGAAATCTTGTCTGCATAAGCAGCATTTAGAGGAGTATTCCCATTTGTTAAGTAAATCAAATTTTGTACCTCCAATTTGGCCGAATAATTAATCTAAGAACATTTCCAGTAAATGTAACCCCACTTCTTCCCGTTGGGATTTCAAAGAAGCCACCGCGCTTTCTGAGCGTGTTCTGGACCGCTCCAGTAGCATTGTAGATGTTTTGCTTACCTTGCCGACAATCAATTGTAGCTTTCGTTTTGACATTAAGATACATTGTTTCTTGACCAATGGTGATCGATATATCTCCATCTCCCTGAACCTCAATAATCGGTTCAGAGTAAATGGTCCCTGGATTGTTAATTGTTCCTGGTCCATTATAAGATTCAGGATTGACCGTTTTTTGATAACGAAAAGGCTGCATGTTTAGCTTGATTTTCAATTGCCAAGCATGATTGCCAAAAGGTTTGTAGCTAGCGGTTAAAAAATGAGCATAAAAAACCGATTCAGGATGATAGCTAAATTCCAACTCATTGTCATTCGCTTGAAATTTATCCAGAATAATCGAGATATCAATCAATTTTGTAACGTTAATCGTAAATGTTCTGTCATAGCTATCATAAGAACCATCTAATACTCGATAACTCCCATTCACACCATGAAGCTCGGCCACCTCACCTTTAGGTTTGGCAGCCTCAACTTCTCCAAAGTCGGTCACAATACAGCCTGGAAGGGTTGATGTATTAAAGCCATTAACGATCATATAATCCATTAGATTCCCTCCCTTGCTAAAATTGAACCATGTTGTTCGTAAGTGTTTAATGAGATTTTTTCATTGTCTAGATAGATTTCTGACGATTTTTCAAGGATAGCTGTAAGTATAGATTCTAAACTTGACCTCATAATCGCTATCTCAGACACTGTTTTACTCTCTTGTACTTCAAGCTGAGCAGAAGGCATGGCCAAACGGGCCTCAAGATTTTTCGTGACAGAGGCAGTTGAGTTTAGATCCAGGTTATCCCCTGAAAATACATCAGAGATTTCTCCAGCCATTCCACCAACTGTTTCTTTGACTCCCTTAAATCGTTCTTGTAGTCCTTGGTCTAAACCTTGCATAATTGCATTACCTGCAGGAATCAACAACTTACGGTCATATTCAATAGGACCTTTATGATCGCGAATCCAATCCGCTATTCCACCGACAAAATTAGTAACTCCATCCCAAGCAGATTTTAAACCACCTAAGAAACTATCAAGAATTGCCTTACCAGCCTCCCAAAGGTTAATATTTTTAATGGAATTAAAAATATTGGTTACTTTAGTTACCAAATCGCTAACTGCCTGCTTCATGTTATTCCAAGCTGTCTGAGCACCGCTAACAAGCCCATTGATCAAACCAAGAACAAGTGATTTTAGGCCAGCCCACGCTGCGCTAGCTGTTGATTTGATATTTTCCCAAAGACCGGATAAAAAACTTACGAAATTATTCCATAAGTTTTGAGCGCCCTGAATTAAACCAGTGATAAGATTTGACACTGTGGACTTTATCCATTCCCAGGCAATAGACGCAGCGGTTTTGATAAATTCCCAAATTGTACTCAAAACATTAGAGAAGTTCTCAAAAACTCCCGTAGCATAACCTACGATGACATCCACGACACCAGAGAAGTATGTTTTAATCCCCTCCCAAATCATGGAAACTCCATTTTGAATTCCTTCCCAAATAAGAGAAAGGTCTGCTCCTAATTGACCAAAGTTTCCTGTCACAAGGTCAATGATAATCAAAATAGCACCCAAGAAAATCGATTTGATAAATTCCCAAGCGCCTTCAAAGATCAGTTTAATTCCTTCCCAAACTTGAGTAAGACCATCTGAAATGTTGTTCCAAATATTCATGAATCCGTCAATGAACGGTTGAACAACCGTCATGACAGCTGTAGTAATCAATGTCCAAGCGGTAGATGCTGCCTCCTTGATTGATTCCCATAAGTCAGAAAAGAATGTTACAACAGCATTCCACATCGCCTTTAAAGACTCAACGTAAGCATTCCATGTTGTAACAACTCCATCCCACAAAGTGCTAGCACCTTCAGAGATACCAGACCAAAGACCAACAAAGAAATCAGCTATACCCTGCCATGCCTGCTTGATCCAATCCACAAAAGCTGCCCAAATTTTTTGGCCAGTTTCAGTTTGTGTAAAAAACCAAGTTAAGGCTGCAGCAATGGCTGCAATCCATCCTATAAGTGGAATTGAAGAAATAGCTGTTATCGCTGATGTTGCAAAGCCAGAAATAGCTGTTTTAGCAATTGTTAGAACACCAGGTAGTCCACCTAAACCTTGAACAAACGTGGCAATTTTTGCCACAGGAATTCCAATCCCCAAGGCGACTACTGAAGATTTAAGTAAATCTGCAGCTAGCTTATTGTCTTTAAAAAATCCTGTAACATCCTTAATAATTGATGAAATTTCTTTTAAAAAACCAGTCAAAACTTCAAATGCAGTTCCAAGTAGATTTACTCCCTGTTCTCCATCCTTTATCCCTAAAAGATCACTGACAAAATCACCAACTATCGACAATACATCGCCAACTGCTGAACCAATGTTCTCAAAAGTGACTCGGATATTATCCGCAATATTGACAATTTGAGTTGCAGCCTCCTCACTAAAACCCAATGCGTTTAAGATATCAAAATTATCTTGCTTGTCCAATGAACCAAAAATCATATCAAAGAATGTTTGAAAGATTCCTGTAACTCGAGCAAATTGGTCATAGACCGCACTTCCAAAAACATCTCCAAAAATTTGTGAGGCAATACTGCTGACTCCCTCTGTTATGACGAGTCCTAAACCAGATAGGATATTGCCTATCATAGGTAAGAGATTATCGAAAAGGAATGTAGAAGTTGTTTCAAGTAAAGCGTGCAAAGAAGGTAAAATGTTCTCCCCCAATGCCAGTTTTCCAAGAACGTTTTGAGCAGCTGCTTTCATGGATTCAAAAGATCCGCTAAATGTAGATGCTGCCTCTTTAGCTGTTGTCCCAGTGATATCTAAATTCTCCTGGATAGCATGAATGGCGCTATAAACATCAGAAAGGTTGTTAATGTCGTACTTAACACCAGTCAGTTTTTGAGCATCTTTCAAAAGACGCTCCATTTCCTGCTTAGTACCACCATAGCCAAGTTTAAGGTTGTCCAGCATAGTATAGTTCTGCTTAGCAAAACCTTGATATGCCATCTGAATGCTCTCCATCGATGTACCCATCTTATTCGCATTATCGGACATGTCAATCATGGCCATATTTGCTGTTTCAGCAGCTTTGTTTGTATCACCTCCCAAAGACTGCAAGAGACTAGCTGAGAAGCCTGTCACGTTTTCCATATAGGCATTAGCTGACAAGCCTGTGGTCTTGTAGGCTTCATTAGCATACCCCTTAACCTTGTCAGCAGAACCTTTGAAAAGAGTTTCGATACCTCCAAGTGACTGTTGAAGTGCCGCTCCCTCATTTAAAGCAGCGCTAAAAGCTTTACCAATTCCGGCCGCAACAATAACTTTCTTAAATGTTGCCATCATACTGGAACCAAGAGACTCTCCAGCACTAGATCCTGCTGATGCGACTTCTCCTCCCATCTCTTTTTGGATCATCCCACCAATCCCTCGCGCAGATGGAATGATTTGTACATAAGCTTTTGCAAGTTCTATTGCCATTAATCCTCACCTCCAATCTTGGCAAAAAATTCTTTGCGGTATTTTTCGAATTCCTCACCAGATGAAAATACTAGATGCTCTCGTTCTTCTTTCTCCTCTTTTTGAGTCAGCTGATCAACAACAGATTTTGGCCTATTTACACCCTTTTGACCATCTTTCGTCTGAATCCACAGAGAAAGAGAAAGTCTATCAACTATACCAGCCAACAACATTGTATCGATGGATACGAGCTGTTTTGATAACTTCTGCTTGATTCGAGAGTCCTCTCTCAGTCCACATGCAAAAACAGCTACCTTCAATAGAGGTAGCTGACTATAGTCATATATTTGATAAGTCTCTGCTAAATCACAGACAAGAGCATCTTCATCTAACTTAATCATCTGGGAAAGGATTACGATTTTTTTATTTCTTTTACCGATTCAAAAATGCTCTTGATATCAGAAAAAATCTTTTCATTTGGAAGAATACCGTCTTCTTCGGTTAGGTGATCAATAAAAGCATCACTCTGCTCCTTACCTAAAATAAGTTCCAAAACTTTATCTACCGCTTCAATATCCCCCTTATCGGCCTTCCCGATATAGCGTAGCAGTAAGAAGTTGTTCAAGCGACGTTCTGTTGTTTCAAATTCAAATCCAGACTCAGTTGTTCCTTTGATTTTTTTTGACATAGATTAGGCTCCTTGAATGTATTCATAGTGTGTATTGCCTTGGTTGTCTGGCAATGCAGTAACAGTCAACTCATAACCTACTGGTTCACCATCTTTGTAACCAATCTCGCCAATCTCACTAACTTTACCACTAGGAATCACAATGCGTTTCATGGCTCCGTTCTTTAAGAACATATCAATAACAAGGCAATGTTCTTTCAATTCAGTCGAATTAGCCTTAACAGTGATTCCTGTTTTCAAGTCTCCACTGACATTTTCAGGACCATATGTTTCCTTAAGAACTTCCACATTCAAACCTTCAATTAGTTTGTACTTGAAAGTATCCTTTTTGTCAGTTTGAGATGATAAGACTGTTTGTCCTCCCCAAGCCTTGACATCTTTACTTTCAGGCGAGTTTTCATTTGTAAGACCGTCTTCAGATAAGAATCCAAGAGTCTTAAATTTCTCATCCAATTGAGTCTTTGCATTTGTTGGCAAAGTTGTGCCTAATGGAGCTGTTGCTACTGCCCCACTTGTCTTCGGTTTTGCAGCTGTCACATTATCTGAAGACGCAATGTTAGTTGTTACTGTTTGTTCTGATTCTCCCATAGAATCCTCCTTTTAAAAATAATTAATATCATATACTGCTTGATAGCGATATCGCTTGGTTTCAGTATCTGTGAAATTGTAATCACTGTTATGGTGAATACCACTTACTTCATTCACTGAAATAAGATTTTCAATTGCTTTTTTTACAATCTCATTTAATTCAGCTGCTTTTTGAAGAGATGGTGCATAACTCTGAAAAGCAAAAGTAGCAGAATGAACATAGTCACTTCCGCCCCCTCCCGTTTTTTGAATGATTACAAATGCATCTGGCATGCCTTTTTCATGCTCAAAATACGACGGAACATCTAATTGTTCATCTAAGTATTTTTTTACAATTTTTTCAATCATCTTAAAGCCTTTAACAATGTGTTATCCTTAGCATTTTTTGCCATGCTTTTGATGTCTGTTGTGCTGACAGTCGCATTAGCACGTTTTTGCCCTGGTGAAACTTTTACCTCAAATCCATCTCCAGCGTGTTCTGATATTTCATTGCCTTTATCTAATAGAATCGCTTGGATTTCTTTAGAACGTAAAAGATCGGAAACGCCCGATGAATTCAATTTAAACTTCGTTTTACTCATACACTTCAACCATCACTTTCTTATTCCAGTCCAAAGGCATCATGGCTTCAATGCCTTCTAATGGAATGCCAATCGTGCGCCATTTGCGCCCAAAGAAACGAACTTCACGGTCTTTCCACTCGTTCTGATCGCCTTTGGGGATTCCTAGCGTATAAGAAGCCTTCTTCCCGGTCAAACTAAGCTGAGTAGTGACATCTTCTGTCGAAGCTGGAACGACCAGGACATTATCTACTTGAATTTCAGTATTCTCATAGATTGGATGCCCAAAGTCATCCCGACCATTCTTGGTTTTTCCAATCAACGTTACAGTAATTCCTTTAATCCGTCCCATAGATATCAATCACCCCATATCTTTGCTTTTTGAGGCCCAGACGTTTCAATTCTGAATCCTTGATAAAGAGACCGCCACCAGGGACTAGATAAGAACCACTGAAGGAATAACCTAAAGCGGACTCAGCCACCTGAGTCATAGGCTCCTGGTCAGTTGAGGTCATCAACGTGCGAGCCACTACATCAACTGTGACGGACTTAACGACCATGGCAAAAGATGGATCAGTAGCCACTAACCCATCTAAATCCTTGCCAACTTTTTTAGCTTCAACACGAAGAGAATGAGAAACAACTTCCAACAGCGCCTCGGCTCGTTTTTCCTCATCGAATTTCAACGCTCGCCACAATTTTTTCAAATCTTCGACTGTTGCAAAGTTTTCCATTTCTACCTCCAGTCAAGCGACTACTGGACTTCAGTGTCAGCTTGTTCGATTAGCGAAATCAATTCAGGTTTTGTAGCGCGGCTATCATAAGTAATACCTTTTTCATCAAGGATTTCTTTCAACGCTGCGTTAGTCAATGAGTCCAAAGGTTTGTATGCTGCAATTGGAACCCAATCACCTCCACTAATTTCATTTTCAGTAACGATAGTAGTACCTGTTTTTACATTAATGTATTCCATGTACTACCCCGCTTTCACAACACGAGCAAAGCTATTTTTGTCCAAAATTCCCCATCCGAGATAGATTTCTGCACGAAGATAGACTTGGTTATAACCTTTCAAGTCTTTTCCAGAATTGTCTGGATCACCATATCGAATGACTTCGAGTGGAATCTGCTTAGCATATCCCCATTTAACCATGTTAGCAAAGTCACCAACAATAGCAACATCCTTATTGGTTCCAACATTAAGACCAACTGTAGTATTCACATCTACAGGTAGACCATTAATGGCCCCTGGATTTGCTCCCCATGCCAATTCAGGGTATAGGCGCTCATTAGCTGAGTTCTTCATGCTAGCTAGTGCACTTGCAAATGTAGTATCAATAGCCATACCGCTAACGATATTATCAGCTCCTTGAATCATTTTAACTGCATCTTCGACATTAGTGTCTGGATCGCTTGTTGTAAAGTTCACTGTCTGAGTGACCGCCTTGTCAAAACAGTTATCCCCAATAACAGCGGATTCTTGTTTAGTACGTGGATTAACGCCATGGAAGGCCATGATATCAATACCACGAGCCACTTTATTAGCAAACCCTTCATTGAATGACTTCAAAATATCGATTTTAGCCTCTTCTGATGCAAAAATGAACTCATCAGATACACGAGCGCCATACTCGATTTTAATAGGCACAATAGTTACAGGTTCTAGACTTGCACCACCATGCGTTTTCTTCCCGTTTTCTGCAACAATATCTACATCAGCATCTAATGAGAAAGTAAATTCTTTCAATCCATTGAACGGAATCGCTTGTTGATTAGACAATTTAGCCAGTGAGCTGTGGCCTTTAACTTTGTTGATAAGGTCTGTCACAAGCATTGGGTCAAATAATGTTCCTCTTGATAGTTGATCTGTCATATATTTTTACTCCTTTATTCTTCAAAAACTAAACCTTGTACTAGGTTTTTATAAGATGTATTTTCAGTTTTTTCTAGAGCAGGCTCTAGAGTTCGCATCGGTGCGAAATGTTCAGTAGGTTTTACGAAAGATACCAAGCGCTCTGCATCTGCCGTTAGACTTTCTTCATCAGTTCCCTGCAAACGATCTGCAAGGTCGTAAGGCAATCCATGTTGCAAAGCCACACGAGTTCGCAGACTAGCCGTCTCATAATTAGAGATTTGATTCTGCATCTCTTCAAGTTGCTTGTCAGCATCCGCCTTACTTTGACGATTAGCTTCAATTGTTGACTTCAAATCAACATTTTCTTTTTTTAAGTCTTCAACAAGAGATTTAAGCTGGTCATAGTCGGCATACTTCGCTTTCTCACGAGATAAACGCTCCTTAATAGCAGCATCAAATTCTTCTTGTGTAGTGATTGGTTTAAATTCTGACATTCTCATGTCTCCTTTCTCCTGCTTTCCCGGCAGTTCGGTAATTTTGGGCATCAAAAAAAGCAGTCACAAGACCGCTTATTTTAATAACTAATTTTTTGCTTTTTCTTAGGCTTGGTCGTAGCACAAGCCCAATGCGCAAGCAAAGCGCTATCCATCAAAGAAATATCCATGTCGTCAAAGTGCGATCGATATCCAAAACCACCATTTGAGCCAATATTCCGCTTGTCGCAGTTAGTAGCTACTTTAGATAATGATGGTTGGCCAGCGTGACAAATGGTCTTCTGGTAAATCCCCTGTTCCCAAAGAGCGTTAGCCACGATGATTTCTTTCACCGTTGGTAGAATCACGTTCTTGATTCTGTAGTCCTTCAACTCTTCGTCCAGGATCTTTTGACCACTTGCGCCATCAATAACTATCTGAGCTACATCAGCTTGACGCAAGAAAGCAACCATCCACTCATTCCCGTTACGAACAGACTGACAGTCTACTGTCTCAACAAAGAAACGGCCATCCTTGGTCCGTGCAGCAATACTCAATGCTACATTCGTTCCATCTTGACCGTACTTGATGCCAACAGACAGCTTGCCAGATAATTCTGGAACCTCATCCACCTTGAGCTCATTCCACTCAGTTTCAGAAATAGCAGATTTCTGGTTGTAAGTTGGCCAAAATCCCAAACGTTGGATATTATGGTCCAGCTTATCCTCACCAAGCTCTGCCTCAATCTTCCGCTCATTTAAGTGGTATCCCATAGACGGATTAGAATTATACCAGGCTTCCACATCGTCAATTTCCTTTTCATCAGAAACCGACCACTCAGCCCAGCCAGAATACTTCCCTTTTCCAAAGAGACAAGTCTCACGATACTTCGTAAAGACCGTACCACTTGATACAGGTGTCGGAGGTGTCCCACACATGATTGTGATAGGATTTTCACTATCCGTAACCGTGTATTTCAAAGCAGATTCTTGCTCGGTCGTGTACTCCTGAGCCTCGTCAATGATCAGCATGTCGAACCCTTCACCAAGACCACCGTTTGATGTCCTAGTACGGAATTGGATAACACCTCCTGTTGAATAAAGTTCAATCCTCTCCTGCCCCTTCGCTCGAATCGAATTGAAATCCTCACCATCCACATAACCCATTTTCTCAAGGTATCGTTTCACCTTCTCAAAAGAGGAATGAGATGTAGAAATTCGGTGAGCCGTGTGAAGGATATTCAAACCCTTATGCAAGCCCCAAATTTCTAGAATATAAAGGATTTCAGATTTCCCGTTACGACGAGGAATAGAGTAGCCAAACTTCTGATGCACCCAAAGACCATTTTTATCAATAGCCATCAAAGGCAACAATAGATTCTTCTGCCAAGCATAACAAGAAAGACCAGTCCGCTCGTAAAGTTCAATCGCTTCTTTAGCTTTTGAATTTTTCTTGACGTATTTTAAAATCACCGATTGAGTAGGATTCTGATTGCCAAGTTTCTTCTTCCTCGCCATTCTATTTTCCTTTCAATCGTCATCGCATGATAACCCTATCGCTGGGATGTAGATTTCCTACAAGCTTAATAAACGAACTACATCATCTGGCTGATGCCCATCCCATTCTGGAGCAAATTCAAGCTCTTTTACATCAGCAAAATATTTCCAATTATCCATGTGATAATGGTAGCTATATTGACCATTTGGAGTATCAATCCCAACGATAAAATAATTTTCATACATTGATCCGTCTGAATGCTTTTTTGATTTCCATGCTTTATCAAGATGATTTTTTAAGATGACGGCAAACAATACCATTCGATGATGATACAATTCATTGAATGTATGAGAACCGTCGCTTATCAATCCTCTAGCTAAGTTTAGTTTGTTATTGATTATAAGTTGGGCTTCCTGCAAGTCGCATTCTTCTATCCCGTGAATTTCAACCATTCTTTCTCCTTTCAAAGCATAAGAAAAGCACCCTGACCACTGTCAACGTGCTTATGCTATAATTTCAACTTCCTTGATTTCATCTTCAAAGAGTTTTGTCCACCGAGTTCCTGACTTAACGGACAACCCATCAAGTTCTTCATCATAGACATCCTTGTCCTCATACAGACAGACGCCTTCAAATGTTTGGCCGTCAATATCGGTGATTCTGACAACCTTGTTATTAAATTCCCTAAGTTCCATCAGTCTCCCCTTTCATAGTATGTCGGTATTAAGTGTGCTCCAGTTTTGCTATATTTTATTGTCATAGCATTTACCGGCTTACCAGTATATACATCAATTCCTAACGGCCTATCTTCAAACAAATCAACCTTTTCATTGCTGGTTTGAGCGCCTTTTCTACTTGTTTCTAAAAATCCAGTCATCTTGTACTTATCGTACAGAGCATTGATATCCACATGATCATAAAAATAGCTCTTTCCAGTCAGTGATGTTGATTGAATATGCCTAGCTTGTTTTTCTGGATTGATTTTATCCAGCCAAGTGCCATTTTTGAGGTTTTCCTGGATATAAACTACATCTTTTAAGCGTTCATATCCCTCACCACCATTATACTTCAAATCCTGAAACTTTGCTAGTGAAATAGGGGCATTTTCAACTCCTAAAACATCAACTATTTTCTTGTATTCCTGAATATCTGCTTTGCGATTATTATCACGCACATCAATATTCATTCTCTTACGCTTTTCTAATTCATCGGAACTCTCATTTCTGATTTTTTTAGTCCAAGAATTTTGAACCTTACCATTTTTAGGATGATAGTCAATTACACAAGTACAATGCTGATGCCTTCTGTAGAAATTCGCTGGTTCCTCACCGTATATGTAATTTCCTACCAAGCTATCACACCATTTGCAACAACGTCTAGTAGAGTGTCTACTGATTGTCGGTACCAAGCCAGTTTTAGCATGAAACTCTGCATTCTTCCGGATACTATCATCAATGATTGATTGTGTGAAGTTCACAATAGGTTCACCAAGCAACCAACTGACATCCTCAAAATTCTCCTCAGATGAAAAGCGATTGACTATGCCAGCGATTCGATCCTGATTCAATTCAGGGACTTGCACTTTGAGACCGATTTTGGCTTCATCGTTCAAATTCTTCTGAACATCACTAGCATAACCACTCACAAGCTCGTGATTTCGTCCTAGCACGTCCGTCAGTAAACGTTGAGCGATATTGTAATACATTTTACCATCTGGTAATTTATCGGCGCTCAGAGACGTTCCTAGAGCCTTAGAGAGAATTTCGCCAATTTCAATCGCAAACTCATTTGCAGCTTTGTAAGTGGCTTTTTTTGCTTTTAACGCAGCAAAAGCATTCCTGACAATCTCGCTCTTACCATAATCTGTCTCAAACCTCTCCTGAACCTCTTGCAAGATACCAGGTAAAACATCATTCTCCATTTGAACCACCATCGCTTATCACTGGCCTAGCAGACATGTCTCCAGCAATACCAGTAAGGTCTCGAATTGTCTCCGCATTAATGTAACCAGGCAATGCCTGATTCAATTTCACAACACCGTCACCAATCATAGTCATTGTATTCGCATCCGCTTCAAACAAAGGCTCCCATTTGACTGTGGTTCTTACAAATTGGCTTCTAGCATAACGAAACTCATCACGCAAACATGCTCCAACATAAGCAACATTTAACAATCCAGCACCTAGCGAGCGCTGAGCCTTTCGACCTGCTAGCCTAAGATTCTCATGACTAGCCTTGATTGCTTCTACTGATGACGGATTATCTGATACAAAGCCAAGGTCATCCAAGGTCAAGCCCATTTCCCCAGCAAATCCAGCAGCGGCTGTTCTGAGCTGTTCTGTGAAAGGTGACATACTAGCTGTAGTGAACTGTCCAACGCTAGGCTTCTCACCTTTATCGCTTGAAGAAATCGTCAACAAGCTTGATACAGTAGCTTTCCATTTCTCCATAGGTTCCGCATCAGGATCAAGTCCAAGAATGTATTTCTGTGGCCACGAATAGAACTCTGCTGTAATATCAGCTCGCTCTAAAGTTCGCTTAGCGTATTTCTGATAATACATCCCTGCCCTGGTAATACGAGACCGACCAAAAGGACGGACCGCATCAGGACGATGAATAACCGGAACCAGCAAAGGAATACCCGTCTCATTCGTAACCGAGTAAGGTACCCCATCTTTCGGAATGAAGTGAGTAGCATTTGGCTCAAAGTAGGCTTCAAGCGTTGGACGATTGTAATCATCACGAGCCAACACCGCATAACCTTCCACAAGCAAACCAGTGATAGGATCAATAACACCCGTCGCATTGCTTGATTCAATGACTTGCAACCTCACCTCATCATCTTCACCCTTCGAAATGTAGACGAAACTACACGAACCAATCAGCGCAGCTAAAATAGCACTATCAAAGAAGATATCAGGATTATTACGTTCAAAAATTTCTGTAACATTAAAATCATCATTAGCAAATGCCCTAAAAATCAAACGATCTGCAAGACTATCAACTCCCTTTGCAGCCCAACCAAGTACAGCTTGATACTTTGCCCTGATATGTGCAGGAATTGTGATTCCTGTCGGTGCTTCATAGTGCTGCATTGCATAATGCTTGTATCTTAGATTGACTCTACTCTGATAGAGATTCAACTTCCTCCTAAGATAATCAATGCCTCTCAATTCCAAACCGCTCTCCTTTCATTTTGATGATTTGGCGCGAGAAAAAATGTACAGTGACGGCGTGAAGCTCTTGAGCGCCTAGAGGGAGGGGGATACCCCCCTACTATCAGCTAGGACTTACTTCCACACATATCTGTTATTTTTTTCGAGTTTTAAATATTTTTTATTTTTCTTTTTTTAGAAATTATTTTTAATTCTTTCATTAAGACTTCAAGCTCTATACCTAGTCCAGTCCCTAGACTGTGGCAAGTTCCTGTTGCCTACAACAGTAGCATTAGCTGATTTATCATCAGCGTAAAGCTTGTCAGACTTCTGTCTGTTGCATTGCCAGTGGGCAAGCTGTAAGTTACGAATGTCTGACGGATGACCGTTGCGATTGATTGGAATAACGTGGTCAATGACCGGAGACAGAGGATGTGGGTACTTCAATGATTTGTCGACGGGGAGTCCACAAATTCCACAAGTATTTTTTGTTTTGAGAATTATATTTTTATTCTTTTCAAAAGCAACTCTGTGAGGACCACTCCGGTCCGGTCTATCCTTGGGGGTGTTCATATAGGGAGGGTCCTTTCTTTTTAGTGGGTATGAGGCTAAATTTTTATGATGTAGGGGGGTGTTTTTTAAACCTCTGACACCCTCGTATATTTAACATATCTTATATTCTGTTAAATAAAACTAACATTCTCAAAAGTCAAGCGTATCAAGTATTCATAACTATTTCTTTAAAAACTAATTTACATTTTCTCAATGTGTTAAATAAATAGGTTTTTAATAGCTAAAATTCATCATTGAATCATCTAATTCATCTTGTTTAATACCAATATAATCAAGAGTAATATCTGGTGATGAATGGTTAAACAATTCCATCAAAATCGCTACGTTTTGATTTCGTCTGTAATGATGATAGCCAAACGACTTTCTCATAGAGTGGGTTCCAATATTCTTCAGTCCAACATGTTCTGCTGCTTGCTTTAAAATTTGGTAAGCCGCAACTCTTCCGATGTGAGCTATACGAACACCATCTGTTCTGACTTTTTTCTTACTTGGAAATAGGTAGTCATAATCTTGTAGATCATTTGTTTTGATGTAGTGATTTAAAGCTTTTCTTAATTCTGGATTGATAGCAAATCGCTTGACTTTTCCTGTCTTTTTCTCAGTGACTTCGATTCTATCACTTGTAACATGTTTTACCTGAAGAGGGATTATATCGCTGATGCGCATTCCAGAGTACAGACCACACATGATTAAAACGTAGTTTCGCTCACTCTTCGATTTCAAAAAGTCTTTCATTCGCTCAATATCATCAAGTTCACGAATTGGTTCTACTTTCTTCACAAAGCCACCTCCAATCTACAAGAAAAGGCAGGGTGTGCCTGCCTTTACAATTATTTCATAATACAATTTTAGCACACAAAATCGCATATTTACTCCGGACTTACTCCAAAAAAACTCCAAGTTTACTCCAAAATTTCAATCTGCTCACCATTTCGATACAACTCTGCAAATGCCATGAGAGCCTTATCCAAGATGTCATAATATGAGCTTTCTGAAATAGATAATTCCATTGAAATTGATTCATCTTTCTTACAATCCCACTGAAGATATTTTTCAAAAAGTATCCTACGATATAAAGGATCATGTAAGCCACTGACAGCTTGCTCGATTGCATCAAGCTCAATCTCTGCATCGACTTTTCGTATAGCCAATTTTTCAACTTGACTATCTCTTCCGCTTGATGGATTTCGTGGCATGAATGAATATGTAGTAGTCACTCTCTGCCCATCTGTGTCATTCGCCACACGACGCCATCGAGGATAGCCTTTTAAAATTCTCTTGGCATTTTCTTTTGTTTTGGCTTCGTTTATATCTGGAAAAAATGGCATTTGTCACCTCATCCCTCCCCAATAAATACATTCATAGGCAAATTGAAATAAGCAGCCACATCTTCAACGTTATACATATCAGGAGCGGATTTTAAATTCTCCCAATTCGAGATTGTTGCGATTGAGTAGCCTAGCTTATTTCCTAATTCCTTCAAAGTAACCTTGTTATCAATCCTCTTTTGCTTCAGCATAAAAGCGAATAATTCACGCTGTCTCTTTGTTAAAGGTTTTTCATAGTCCATTCTCCATCTCCTCAGTAATTTTTTTCAAGTTCCATTTGATATCCTCCCAAAATTCTAATATTATTCGATTCCATTCTTCAGTTGTTGTTTCTCTAAAATCAAACTGAGACATCTGTTCAGCTCTTTTGAATAATGCCCTCTTAAAGAATGAAGCTTTTCTGGAAAAATCCATATCATCTATTTCAAATTCAGTTATGATTTTCTTTCCATAACCCTCTATCTCTACATGGACTCTTGTTTTTCTATAGAGATGTAGAGGCTCCGCCCAAACACTTCCTTTCAAGTCTGATTCATCGACTTTTTTAAGCATTAACGATATTTTCTTAGCTTCACTCTCTTTTTTAGCACCACTAAAAGGGAATCTTTTCGGTCTCATCCCAAATCCTCCTCTTTCACGAAAACCCCATCAATCATCTTTCCCTTTCGGTCCTTGATAACTTCATAAGCTTCTTCTAAGCAACTTTCAGCTGTAGTGCCATTGCAAAATGAAACCGTACTGATCACGCTGTCAAGAAACATCAAATCTGCTTTGATTAAAGGCATCTTCGTTTCATTGTGACTGACATGAGCGTATAGTTTCTGAGCGATATTGCCCAAACTTGAAACCATCAGTAGCAATTCAAGTTCCTGTTGATTAGCAGATATTTGAGCACCGTTCTTGATTTGTTGCTCAAGTCCAATCAATACTACCTGAATATCACCAAGTGCATCATAGATCAGTTCAGATTTATCTTTTGCGATACCCTCAAACAATTCTCCTGACTCTTCCATGAGTTTTAAGAATTGCTTCACTGGATTTGCTTCATGTAGATTTCTATCTACAAACCATTTTTGAACCTTTTCTTCCAAATTCATTTTTGTATTCATCTTATTTTTCCTCCACATCTTTTAATGATTCCATTGTCTTAATAATTTTTTCTAACATAGATTTATGTAGCGTGATGTAATTATTTTTCTTCACTTGCTCACAGAAGATACAAATTCGTTTGCCCAAAAAATTACAATTTTCTGTTGAACGGTAACTTTTATCTGCTTCAATTTGTTCTTTATTAGCTAAACTAACAAGAATTACTTCATCAGATTCGTTCCAATCAGGAATTCCCAGACATTTGTGTACATTTTCAAATGCTAAATCCGTTAAAATATCTTTAGCCATTCGTTTCCTCCGTTTTCTTCGTAATCAAGTAGTAGCAATCAGCTGCTCCGTAATCAATCCTGATGTTTTCTCCACTCATGCTTTTCCGAAATAGTGGATTGTTAATAGCGGAATAGCTGGCTTGATGTTTCTTTAATTCGTTGATTGCGCTGGGTATATGGCAAAAACTCCCAATGAGTATCTTGCGGTGACCGTTATAAATGAAGTAGAGTTCAATCATCTTTGCAAAACTCCTTGTAGATTTTTTCAAAAATTTCTGACACCAATTTTTTAGGTATATTAGATCTCTCGTTGTATGATTTTGAGAAATTCTTCCACTCTATGTCTTGCTTGATAATTTTATTTTTTAGATTAAGTTCAATATTGCTTCCAAAAATCGTCCGTTTTTGTAAAGGATAATCATAATTATTGTATCTAGCTAGATTTTTGTATGGAATTCTGAATCCAATAATATCCTCAATGTAGGGCCACAGTCTGTCAGCTGCTGGATTCTCAATAACCCAAAATTGTGGTCTATATCTTTTTATGATTTCTATTGTGTTGAAAGCTGTTAGCTCGCCATTGACCCTTTTTAAAAATTGCCTGTCGTACTGATAATTTATATAGGCTGACTCGTAATCCTGATTTGCCCTGATCGTGAACGGTGAAGGTCTTACTTGCGGAGCAAACAAGCTATCAGACACATCATTGCGTTTCCAACACGCATTCCCATTTTCCATGGCAGAGGCATTTGACCAGGACTCGCATGGTGGACTAGCAATAATCAAGTCAGGTTTTGGTAATTTGTCTAACTCACCAAAGAGCGTATTGTCACCAAATAAACGTTTGTAATCAGCAAGGTCCAGATTTATGAAATGATTGTTCTTGTTTCCTATATCCATTCCGATTGAATAGATTTCAATATTCGCCCCCCCCGAACTATTCAGAGAGTTAGCACCCTTGAAGTAAGAACCATTCCCACTATCAAAGAGCGCCCAGACTATCATTTTTTTGATAATCAATACCTCCTATCCTTCATCCCAGCTGGATATACAAAGCACCTGCCTGTCGCTCCCTCAAAAATGCGACTTGACAGTGCACCATTCCCAAAATCATCCGAATAGAGCTCCTTGATTTCTTCACTACTCAAATTCGTGTTGATAATCGTATTGGTCCGATTATCCAAGATCTTGAACAATATCTGATGCGCCCACTCGTTCCGTTTGGTATCGGCCTTACGACTCTCTTTCCCAAGGTCATCCAAGAAAAGAAAATCAACCTCAGACAGTAGCTTGACCATCTTGGCTTCTGAAAATCCATTGTCAAACTCAAAGCTTTCACGGATCTTGTCAAACAAAGCCACAACTGACACAAAGAGCACGCTTTTCGGTTCGTCATAAGACTTGAACTGCTCATTGAGAAATCTAGCAAATCCATAGGTCAGATGACTCTTGCCAACACCGGAAGGACCTGTGATGATAGCATTGCCAGTCTCACCTTTGGCATAGCAACGCTCCAACCGCTTCACAAAATTCATAGCATTTTCATCGATATCAACTCGAATTTCATAGTCGTGTAGTGACTTGCTGGCCAGCTTGCTTGAAACAATACTATCTCGAGCAAAGACCTCATAAGTATCCGATAGTTTACTTTTGACCTCGGATTCCATATTCAACTGCTTTTCAAAGCGTCGGATATTCTCTTTCTCACACTCAGGACATTGACTGATTTCCTCAACCTTCCCATTGACAGGAATCTTAACAGACCAAAGATGGCATCCATGGATTTCACAGACATCATCAAGAACTGTTCTGGTTTTGAATTGTTTAAACTGTTTCATCTAAAAACCGAGCCTTTCGTCAACCGTACTAGTCAATATTGTAGAGCGTTTTGGCATAGGCTGATTTAGATAATTGTCCATCTTATTCCCGAAAAGTGTTTGTGGTTGCAGATACTGTTCATACTCTGTACCTTTCCACTTCGCTACCATGACATCCACAACCTTTTTAAAATCTTCAAGGACATAGCCTTCTTTCAGTCTTGCCTTGATAAATTTTTGATGACTAGCAGTGTCAACCTTAAAATTCTTCTTAGCTTTCAAATTAAGATAAGAAATAACTTCTTTACAAATCAACAATTTATTATTGTTATTCTCAGTCTTAGTATTCTCAGTCTTGATTGTGTGCACTTTTTGCACTTCCTGAAATGTACTTTTTGCACTTCCAAGGTGCACTTTTTGCACTTCCTGAAATGTACTTTCTACACTTCCGTTAAGAGCCTCAAGATAAATACGGTTCGGTAAGTTCATTCCTTGTCTTACTTCCGTCATTAGACCAGCATCTTTCAACTCCTTTTTGATTTTGATAATCGTATTGTTGCTATTGCAATTTAAGTCAATCATCAACTGTTCATTTGTGTAATACTGAAAGACATTTCCTTCTTTATCATGCCATCCATTTTTTAAAGATAGTTCTAACCTATCAAATAAAAGCATATAGAGCATTTTAGCGTTATTACTCAATGTCTTATATTTCTCATCATAGATGAATGGCTTTGGAAATTTGAAAAACGATAAGAAACCAGTGACTTCACTTTTTTTAATCATGGTTATACCTCCTCCACACTTGAAAATTTTGTGTACTCTTTGTGAAAATACAACTTCACTGTCCCTAGACTGCCGTGTCGGTTCTTTTCCAGGATCAGTTCTGTTACGTTGTTTGCTTCTTGACTGTCAGCTTGCTCTTTCTGATAGTAGGCATCACGATACAAGAAAGCTACAATATCAGCATCTTGCTCAATAGAGCCAGACTCTCGCAAGTCTGCCAGCATCGGACGCTTGTCCTGTCTCTGCTCAACTGCCCGGCTTAACTGTGACAGGGCAATGACAGGTACTTTCAAATCCTTAGCTAGTATCTTCAATTCCCTTGAAATTTCAGAAACAATCTGCTGACGATTCTCACCTTTTGCCCCAGTGATCAATTGCAAGTAGTCAATGATAATGACTCCAAGGCCTCCCATTTCCTGGGCAAGTTTACGAGACTTTGACCGTATCTCAGAGATACGAATACCAGCTGTATCATCGACAAAAATAGGAGCATCATAGAGATTCCCTTGTGCATGTACTAGCCTACTCCATTCCTCAACACTCAGATTCCCAGTTTTGAGATGATAGCCTTCTACCATTCCTTCAGCTGCCAACATCCGCTCAATCAAGCTTTCCGCTCCCATTTCAAGCGAGAAAATGGCGACAGGATTTTTCTCTTTCACAGCGATGTACTGAGCGATATTCAGAGCTAGCGCCGTCTTACCCATAGCAGGACGAGCAGCAAGGATAATGAGATTATCCTCATGAAGACCAGTTGTAATCTTGTCCAGTCCAACGAACCCAGTAGATAGACCTGTCACAACTCCATCTGTCTGAGAACGAGTCTCGACCATCTGCATATGTGTATCAAGGATATCAGCCACATTACGAAATCCAGTACCCGTATTTTGATTGCTGATGTCAAGCATCGACTTTTCAGTCTTTGCAATGATGTCATCGATGGAAACATCGCCCTGATAAGCACTCGAAAGGGAGTCAGATAGGTCCGCTATCATCTTTCTGAGCGTGGCCTTTTCTTTCACAAGCTTTGCGTAGTGCTCCACGTTTTTCGATGTCGGAGTTGAATTAACCAACTCGACAATGTAAGTGATACCTCCGATTTTTGAGATATCTCCTTGATTCGTGAGAGCAGAGCCCATAGTCGTCGCATCGATTGGCTCACCCTTTTCAAACAATGACAACATGGTTTTAAACACAATCTTGTTTGCAGGCTTGTAAAAATCATCTGGAACCAATTCATCCGCTAGAAATATAAGTGATTCGGGGGAGATGAAGACAGACCCAAGGACAGACTGTTCGGCTACTAGATCATGAGGTAGTATTCTAAAATCATCACTCATGCGCTATCCTCCCAATACTTATCCAAATCAATATTCATAACCGCAGCAAGGTTCTTTTGCTCGGTCAAAATTTGACGACGATAAGGGGCAAGGCCTGCTTGTCTCTCCTCCTCGCTACGAGGCAAATAGTATCCGTTCGGTTTCATCTTCTTAGCCACGATAGGATGACCAAAATTCACACGCAGACTCTCAATGACCTCTTCCAGCTTACGCTTCGACAGTCCAGTTTCTAAGCGGATTTCGCTCGCTTGAATGGGCAAATCGAAAGTAGCACAATTCATGATCATGTTTAACACACGGATTTCCATCTCGCTCATGTCACGACTAACAGTCATGTCTTTGCCCTCCATTTTCTTGGATTCTTCCGAAAATCTATAGTCATTTCCTTGTAGAGCAATCGTCCATTTTCCTCTAAGAGATTCTCATTTTGACTTCTTAGAAAATTATTATTTCTTGCTTCTTCCTGATAGTCGCTAGCCAGCCTGTCATAGTCTTCGATGCAGGCTCGAAAAACTTGTGGTACATCCTCAATTGATGAAGGAAGTCCTACAGGTGGTTGTGTATCATAGGTTGACTTTCTGTCACACATTCTCAGGTTTCTTCGAGCAACTTCTCTGAAATCTTCTGTTTTTTCAATGATAACCACTACATTTTGCTCATCCGATTTTTCGTTTTTAGCCGTAAATAGCATTAAGATAAACATCCCAATGAAAACCGCTGCTAAGCCCAGCAATTGGCTTGTAATTGTAGGTTCTGTCATTTTTTCTTCCTTCTCCTTCTAAATCACTAAGTGCGCTTGGACAAACTGATCCAATTCTTGTCTATCAATTCTTTTGGTTCCGTCTATTTTGTAAAGATTCAATCCCATTCTTAACCATTTTCTGATAGTATTTGGGCTGCAATCTGAGTAGTTAGCAGCACTCTCTATCGACAACCAACGTTTTTCAAACGTCTCATGCTCAAGAAATTCTTGAATTGATTCTTTAAATTGAGTTCTTACATCTGAACGGATACCATTTTCACATTCTTCACTAAGTAGGTTCACAATATCCTCCTAATGTGTTATAATTTTATTGGTTATTTTTCTATGCGCCTGACTTCGTTAGGTGCTTTTTTGTTTATACAATATTACTTTCCAGCGCCCTGAGTTCAATTTCATGGCTAACTTGTTTTAATAGCTTTTCACAGGCTATTTTTGCTTCTCTGTACGTTTTGGATTCGCTGATAAAGTAATCAGCAAGTTCAATGATTTTATCTTCCATTCAACCTCCTATATCGGTCTCAAGACCGATGAAATTCCCTCTTGATTTGCTATAATAATTTTGGCTAAGACCTCTCACCATTTTAGTCAAAACTTTAAAAGAAAGGAGGAAAGGCTATGAGTAAACTTAGCAGAAAACCAAACCATCATGTTAAAAAACTTACATGGTCAGACCTTGATAGTATTCTGATATCTGCTTTTACCGAGTCAGCGACTGATCATCCTAGTGCAGTAATCCGATTGTCTGATTATGAGATGTCTAAATCCGAAATTATCGAAGAAGCAATTGCACAAGGTTACACAGTTATTGATAATTCTGATGACTTCTTAGAGTTTGAATAACGTGTGTCAAATATAATATGTTAGTACTATTTGCTTCAACGTATCTTTTTAATTTAGCAATCTGTTCATCGGATTGCTTTTTTCTTTCCCCGCTATACGGATACCGTTTTGGTCTCATTGTTTTTTCCTTTCTAAATTTGGTATAATGAAAATAAAACGAGGTAATTCTGATGAAATTAAATCCTGATTGTGCCCGTGATATCCTTTTTGTTGTTGAAGAGTATTCAACATACTCTAATGATGTCTCAGAGGGTAAACTCTATGAAAAGCTCGTTCCAAAATATTCACAAGAGGAAATCCTCTACCATGTTCGACAATGCGAACATAGTGGTTTATTTCTCCAAGTCCAGCACTATTTTGGCGGTTTCTCAATTCAAGATTTATCTCCTTATGGCCATCAATTCATAAATGATATCCGACAAGATAACAATTGGAATCGAACAAAGGATATAGCAAAGAATGTTGGTTCTTTTTCACTGGATGTCCTTAAAGATATTTCATCACAAGTTATTACCAATCTCATTTCAAATCAGCTTGACAACAAGTTTTAAGAAGATAGTAGCATGGTTGTTTTCAGCCGTGCTTTTTGTTTTGATTGCTTGAACACCTTTTAATTTTTGATTGTTCAAGTAAATACCATCTTCTCTTATTTTGAGTTCATTCATACTGTCCTCCTACTCAATCCCGTAATCTTCAATAACCTGAAGAATAAAACTGTTCGCTCGTGGACCCTTCGTCGTTCCACTAAGAATGTTTGTCACTTCCTGTCGCTTAAAGCCGTAAGCAACCGCTAGAGTTGCTTTTTTAATTCCTTTCTCTTTCAAGAAAGCATTAACTCTTTCACGACCATTTGCGATATCTGGCATATACGTCCCTCCTCTTTACTAATTTGTAAATAAGAAACAACTAAATTTTTCAACTATTTTTCTGCATTATACTTGACAACTCACACCAAATCGGCTAAAATGAAAGCATAATAAAAACAATGATAAATCTATAAATACCGTTCGCCAAAACAATTTTTATAATTTATTCCTTAGTTGTTTTTTTAGTTGTTTCTTACTTACAAAAAACATTTTACACCATTTGGGATAATTAGTCAACCTTTTTACACCAAATTTGTTAAATTTTTTTGTAGTGTCTTAGGAAGGTTGATTTAACAATGTTTGAGACATTTGAAAAAATTAAAGAATTAGCAAAAAAGCGTGGAAAAGCTCTTGGGCAAGTCGAAGAAGACTTGGGTTATGGCAGAAATACACTGTATAAGATAAAAAACTCTACGCCAAATGCTGAGCGTATTGCAGAAATTGCTAACTACTTCAATGTATCCACCGATTACTTACTCGGCCGGACAGATAATCCGAATATAGCTGGGGATTCGCACGTAAATGAACCAGATGACATCGATAAAATCATAGACCACGCTATGCTATTTGATGGGAAGCCTCTGACAGATGAAGATCGTAGAGCCATCAGAGGAATCATCTCAGGGTATATGAATAGCAAAGGAGATTAGAATGTCTCACAAAAATCAAAAGGACTCTTCCCATACTTGCGACAAAGAAAAGTAGCCAGTTTGGAAGAACGCAAACTGAAACACGCTGATTAGTAAAGGAATTTAGCGAGAAAAATATGACAGAAAAAGAATTATTGGATCTCCATAAAGTTACTTTACGTGAATTTACCACTAAACAATGGCAAAGAAACGGATTCTACGACGAAATTAACCGAATCGTCTATATCAATGCTGATTTAAGTCCAGATGAAAGACGAAAAGTTCTTTTTCACGAACTCGGTCATCTAGAACACTACCGCAGTTTGTACCGAAATGCTCCACTACTATGCGAGAATGAAGCTAATCGCTATATGATCCAAAATCTAGTAGCTGAAGAAATAGCTACATATGGAGTTGAAAGTTTTAATAGTGTTCGATTTATGGAGCGATATCAATTAAAGACTGTAACTGATGAAATTATGGTCCGCACCGAATTTTATAAACAAGTTGAAAATTTTTAATTTTTAAAAGGAGTAAAATCTTATGGGATTTTTTGATAATGTTAAACAAGAGTCGTCATTCTCTACAGCTTCAGGCTCAAATGGACTACACTATGTCGTCCTTCAAGTTACTTTGAAAGAAAAATTCTTTGGTACTGGATCAGGGAACCTGACAGAACTGGAAGATGTAATTAATAAACAAGTAGCTAAAGGATATCGACTACATACTATTACTACGGCTAACGGTGGAAGTAAAGGGCTTGGAGGTGGAGACCGTATTCAAGCTACTATGGTTTTTGAAAAAATCATCTAATAAAAAAATCCCCACACTCGCAAAGTTTGGCCACTCTGAGTGTGAGGAACTTAGGTATAAGAAACAACCATTCAAAAGGTCGTTTTCTTATACTCATTTTATCAAAAAAGTGAGGTAAAATCAATGATTGGAAAATATCAAAAGAATGGGACTACTGCTTATTACTTTAAAGCCTATCATGGATTAGATCCATTGACTGGCAAGAAGATTCAAACCTTCCGTCGTGGTTTTAAAACAGAACGTGAGGCAAGACTTGCTGAAGCAAAGTGCCTTACCGAGTATGAAAAAAAGACATTCAGAGCAAAAAACACCACCACAACTACTTTTCTCCAAGTCTATGAGATTTGGAAGGACCATTATAAAAACACAGTCAAAGAATCAACCTACGTGAGCCAAACTAGCATTGCTGACCGTCATATCTTACCAATTTTTGGAAATAAAGCTATCAACAAGATTACTATGACCATGTGCCAGACACAAGTTAATAAATGGGCAGATGAATATAAGAGATTTTTTGGAATCATCAGCATAGCAAATCAAATCTTTGATTACGCTATATCCATGGAACTGATTGAAACAAATCCAATGAGAAAGACTCTGAAACCTAAACGACAAAAAAATAATACAGATGAACTTGAAAAGTTCTACAACAAAGAAGAACTACAAGAGTTTTTCGAAATCGTTAAAGGTTTTGATGATGTTGAAATGCTGACTTATTTTAGATTACTAGCTTTCACAGGAATGCGAAAGAACGAAATCAGCGCTCTAAGATGGTCCGATATTGATTTGAAAACTGGACAGATTTCTGTCAAGCAAACCCTAGCCAAGGGTGAAGATAATAAACTAATCTTTCAGACTCCAAAAACCAAAAAGAGTGCTCGGACTATTACTCTGGATCCAAAAACAATTGAAGTTTTAAAAGATTGGCACAAGTATAGTACAAAGGGACTTCTTTTTAAAAATGAGAATGGCGAGCCTAAAAGTATTGTCCATGTCAATAATATGTTGAACAGGATTTGGAGGAAGTATCCTGATTTCAAGCGAATCACTCCTCATGGTTTCAGACACACACACTGCTCACTACTTTTCGAAGCCGGTGCCACTATCAAAGAGGTTCAGGAAAGGCTAGGTCATGAGAATATTCAAACCACTATGGATATCTATGCCCATGTTACTCAAAAGGCAAAGGATGAAGTGGCTGATAAGTTCGCTTCCTACATTGGTTTTTAAAATATGGGTATCAGCGTGGGTATCAAAACAAAAAAATAGGCTCTCCGAAAACTCGGAAAGCCTTATTTTATGCTACTTAGAGCGATTATTTTGCGATTGGGTAAACAGAAACTTGTTTTTTATCGCGTCCTTTACGTTCAAAGCGTACTACGCCTTCAACTTTAGCGAACAAAGTATCGTCTCCACCACGTCCAACGTTTACACCTGGGTAGATGTGTGTACCACGTTGACGGTAAAGGATTGATCCACCTGTTACAGTTTGTCCGTCAGCTGCTTTAGCTCCAAGACGTTTCGCTTGTGAATCACGTCCGTTTGATGTAGAACCTCCACCTTTTTTGTGGGCGAAAAGTTGCAAGTTGTTAAGAGTCATTTTTAACATAATGTTTTCCTCCGTGTTAGTTTTCTGTGATAACTCTGGTTTGGACGAACTCAGAAGAGTTCTCCGATAAGTTTGCCATACCTAAGAAAAATGATTCGAAGAATAACTGCGTCATTTCTCTCTGGTGCGAAGGAAGATCCGCTGGTATTTCAACCTTTAGATAGCCACCTTCATCTTCGTTTAATTCTAAGATTGGTTCATAGCCTGCAAATTTCTCAATGGAATTGATAAAGTTAATGGCAAGCGTAGAAACCGATGCACACACGACATCTAAGCCGTATTCGCCACTTTCGGCGTGTCCAGTAATTTCCGCACTCCTCAGCTCGCCATCTTCGGCTCTCTCAAAGACTGCTTGTATCATGTGTTCTCCTTAAAATTAAGCGTTGATCGCGTTGATGACAACTTTTGTATATGGTTGACGGTGACCTTGTTTACGGTGGCTACCTTTTTTAGGTTTGTACTTGTAAGTAACAACTTTCTTTTGTTTTCCTTGTTTTTCAACAGTTCCAACTACAGTAGCTCCAGCAACAAGTGGAGTTCCGACAACAGTGTTTTCACCACCAACAAGAACAACTTCGTTAAAAGTAACTTCTTGACCAGCTTCAACGTTCAATTTTTCAACGTAAACTGCTTGACCAACTTCAACTTTAACTTGTTTTCCGCCAGTTTTGATAATTGCGTATGTGCTCATTATGCACCTCCTATGATTTTTAGGGTTTCCCCATATTTTGTGAAGACTCGCCTAGCATCGTGGGACGAACCACTTAAAAGAAGAGCTCTAAGTATAACAAAGAATAAACTAGAAATTGATCCGAAGGCATAACTTGTGTTAGGCAAGGCGATAATGACGAAGTTTAAATTTGTTATACGACGAGCAACGATGTTCGTGCGGTTGCACAGGACTGTGCATAGTCAACTCTTCAAGTATAGCATATCTTCTTTTTTCTTACAAGCGAAATCAATCAAATTTAAGCTTTTTCTCTCCTTTTTTTCTCCAAGAAGCAAAAAGCATACTGAAGTAAAAGATACTCATCATAAGAGGAACACCTAGAATTGTCTTCTCCTGAAAGTAAATCGTCAAATAAGCTGAAAAAACAACTCCGAAGACAAAACTGCTCAGCAAGCTAACAAAAATCAAACCCTCTCGTAGGAATGGCGTATGCTTGGTCCGGAAATAATCCCCAAAAGCTAACATGGTTCGTTTAATATTCCCTGTCATAAAGGCATTATTATAGGCAATACCTGACACTTCTCCAAAGGCAGTTGTCACCAGTCCCATACAAAAGGCCAAGGGCGGAACGAGATAGATATTATCAACCGTTTGTGGCACAAAGCCTATAATTAGAGACAGGACTGCGAGTGGAATCAAGGACAAAATCGGCTTTTTAACAATTCGAAGTTTTTCCTTATACAATGTCAGAAAAAAGACACCCATCATAAAGGAAAACAAGGTCATTACTTTGGCACTGGCGTCCGAGACATTCTGTTGAATGAGTCCTACAGAAAGAAAAACCACATTCCCAGTTTGTCCAGCCACAAGGGTGTTACCTCGCACGATGAAGGTATAGGCATCGACATACCCTGCACAAAAAGTCAAAAAAAGCGCTAGTCTCTTAGACTGACGTGATATTTTTCTTATTGGTAATAATCTCATTTTCTCCCCCTTCTCATTTCATCTACTTATCTAAATATTGTACCACTTTCTCCAAGAAATTCGTAGTCCATTTGAAAATTTTTCCCATCTGTTGGATAGTCCTTCTTTTCTATGATATAATGAAGGAAGGATTTAAAGTCGGAAAAGGAGTATCTATGCTTAAACTAGGTGTCATCGGAACAGGGGCTATCAGCCATCACTTCATAGAGGCAGCCCATACTAGTGGCCAATACCAGCTGGTTGCTGTCTACTCTAGAAAGTTAGAAACTGCGGCAACCTTTGCTTCTCGCTATCAGGATATCCAGCTCTTTGATAAATTAGAAGACTTCTTTAAGTCTTCCTTTGATGTAGTCTATATCGCCAGTCCAAACTCCTTGCATTTTGTTCAAGCCAAGGCTGCCTTGTCTGCTGGTAAGCACGTCATTCTTGAAAAGCCAGCTGTCACTCAGCCACAAGAGTGGCTGGATTTGAGACAGACGGCTGAGAAAAATCACTGTTTTATCTTTGAGGCAGCTCGTAATTACCACGAAGGAGCTTTTACCGCTATCGAAAACTTTTTAGCAGACAAGCAAGTATTGGGAGCTGATTTCAACTATGCCAAGTATTCTTCCAAGATGCCTGACTTATTGGCAGGACAGACGCCAAATATCTTTTCAGACCGTTTTGCTGGTGGAGCACTTATGGATTTGGGGATTTATCCTCTCTATGCTGCTATTCGCCTCTTTGGAAAGGCTCAGGACGCGACTTATCAGGCTCAACAGCTTGACAATAGCATTGACCTAAATGGAGACGGTATCCTCTTCTACCCTAACTTTCAAGTTCATATCAAGGCTGGGAAAAATATCACTTCCAATCTCACTTGTGAGATTTATACAGCAGATGGAACCTTGACCCTCAACACGATTGAGCATGTCCACTCAGCTATTTTTACCGACCACAAAGGAAATCAAATCCAGCTCCCTATCCAACAAGCTCCTCATACGATGACTGAGGAAGTCGTAGCATTTGCACAGATGATCCAGCAACCAGACCAGACGCTCTACCAGACTTGGCTGGATGATGCAGGCTCTGTTCATAAGCTACTATATACCATGCGCCAGACTGCTGGCATTAGATTTGAGGCAGAAAAATGAAAACCAAACTACCTACTGAATGGCAAGAACTAAGTGACCAACTTGGTTTCCAAGAATTCACCCCCATTCAAACTCAACTATTTGAGCCCATTCTTGCTGGAGAAAATCTCCTAGGAGTGAGCCCAACAGGAACTGGTAAGACCCTAGCTTACCTCCTGCCAAGTCTTCTCAGACTACAAAAGAAAAAAGCCCAGCAACTCTTGATTCTAGCACCAAATACGGAACTTGCTGGACAGATTTTTGATGTATGTAAAACGTGGGCAGAGGCTATCGGCTTGACTGCTCAGCTCTTCTTATCAGGTTCGAGTCAGAAACGTCAGATTGAACGCCTAAAAAAAGGACCAGAAATTCTGATTGGAACTCCTGGCCGTATCTTTGAGTTGATTAAATTGAAAAAAATCAAGATGATGAATGTTGAAACCATCATTCTGGATGAATTTGACCAATTGCTCGATGATTCTCAGATTCACTTTGTAGAGAAAATTACCCACTACGCACCTCGTGACCACCAACTCATCTATATGAGTGCGACGGCCAAGTTTGACCAAGAAAAGATTGCACTTAACACGCGCACCATCGACCTTTCTGAACAAAAATTGGACAACATTCAACATTTCTATATGCAGGTAGACCAACGTCACCGAGTGGATATGCTACGAAAACTGGCTCATGTAGAGGATTTTCGTGGTCTGGTCTTCTTTAATAGTTTGTCAGACCTTGGAAGCGCAGAGGAAAAATTACAGTATCGCGATATCTTGGCTGTTTCCCTCGCTAGCGATGTCAATGTTAAATTTAGAAAAGTCATTTTAGAGAAATTCAAGGATAAACAACTAACCCTTCTCCTTGCAACAGACCTTCTGGCTCGTGGAATTGATATCGATAGCCTAGAATGCGTCGTAAACTTTGATATTCCTAGAGACATCGAAACTTACACTCACCGCGCTGGCCGTACAGGTCGCATGGGCAAAGAGGGCTATGTTATCACTCTCGTAACCCATCCTGAAGAACTTAAAAAACTCAAGAAGTTTACAAGTGTACGTGAAATTGTTCTAAAAAATCAAGAACTCTATATCAAATAAGGTTGGCATTCGCCAACCTTTTTCTTATCTCCAAGTAATTTCTAATTGATAGCTGGCAAAGGGGTGTCCCTCTTGATTTTGCAGTTGATAGGCAAGCTCAATCTTTTGCCCATCAACTTCATAATGATTCGTTTGAATGATAAACTCCTGCATCCCCATTGGAGTCGGAATATAGGCCAAACTATCACTATCCTTTAGAAAACGCATGATGGTCTTGGGACTCGAGAAACGGGTCATCACCAGTTCTTGACTATGAAACTTGAGAACCACTTTTTCCTTTTCCTCATTGTAGAAAAGCAGATAGCTATAATCTCCCTTTTCACGCACTTCCACGTTATAGAGCTGGTCAATCACTTCCAACTGTTCATCAAACTGAATCGTATTTCGCATCCGAATCTTCACACCAGGTCCTCTTTCTTCTCTCTTGTCCTACTATTTTACCAAAAACTCTAGCTTTTTGCTATAATGGTCATATGAATGAAAAAGTATTCCGTGACCCAGTTCACAACTACATCCATGTCAATAATCAGGTCATATACGACTTGATCAATACAAAAGAATTTCAACGTCTGCGCCGTATCAAACAACTAGGGACTTCCAGCTATACCTTCCATGGTGGCGAGCACAGTCGCTTTTCCCACTGTTTGGGGGTCTATGAGATCGCTCGTCGTATCACGGAGATTTTTGAAGAAAAATATCCTGAAGAATGGGATCCTGCTGAATCTCTCTTGACCATGACCGCTGCGCTCCTCCATGACCTTGGACATGGGGCTTACTCTCATACTTTTGAACATCTCTTTGATACAGATCATGAGGCCATTACTCAGGAAATCATCCAAAGTCCTGAGACAGAGATCCACCAAGTCCTGTTACAAGTAGCACCAGATTTCCCAGAAAAGGTAGCCAGTATCATCGACCATACCTACCCTAACAAGCAGGTCGTACAACTCATTTCTAGTCAGATCGATGCGGACCGCATGGACTATCTCTTGCGCGACTCCTATTTTACAGGAGCATCTTATGGGGAATTTGACCTGACTCGCATCCTTCGAGTCATTCGTCCAGTCGAAAATGGTATCGCCTTTCAGCGCAATGGCATGCACGCCATCGAAGACTATGTCCTCAGTCGTTACCAGATGTATATGCAGGTTTATTTCCACCCAGCAACACGCGCCATGGAGGTTCTCCTACAAAATCTCCTCAAACGCGCCAAGGAACTCTATCCTGAAGACAAGGACTTCTTTGCACGCACTTCTCCTCATTTGCTACCTTTTTTTGAAAAGAAAGTTACTCTATCTGACTATCTGGCACTTGATGACGGCGTGATGAATACCTACTTCCAACTCTGGATGACCAGTCCTGACAAGATACTAGCAGACTTGTCGCAACGTTTTGTCAACCGCAAGGTCTTTAAATCCATTACTTTTTCAGAAAAAGACCAAGACCAACTCGCAACCATGAGACAACTGGTTGAAGAAATCGGTTTTGATCCAGACTACTATACAGCCATTCATAAGAACTTTGACCTCCCTTATGATATCTATCGTCCCGAATCTGAAAATCCACGGACACAGATTGAAATTTTACAAAAAAATGGAGAACTGGCAGAACTCTCTAGCCTGTCCCCTATCGTCCAATCCCTTGCTGGCAGCCGCCACGGAGATAATCGTTTCTATTTCCCAAAAGAAATGTTAGATCAAAACAGTATCTTCGCAAGCATTACCCAGCAATTTTTACACTTGATTGAGAACGATCATTTTACCCCAAATAAGAAGGAATAGAGGAAATATATGAGTATTAAACTAATCGCCGTCGATATCGATGGTACCCTAGTCAACAGTAAAAGAGAAATAACTCCTGAAGTCTTTTCTGCCATCCAAGACGCCAAAAAAGCTGGTGTCAAAATCGTGATTGCAACGGGTCGTCCCATCGCAGGTGTTGCCAAACTTCTGGACGACTTAAAGTTGAGAGACGAGGGTGACTATGTTGTAACCTTCAACGGTGCCCTTGTCCAAGAAACTGCTACTGGCCATGAGATTATCAGCGAATCCTTGACTTATGAGGATTATCTGGATATGGAATTTCTCAGCCGCAAGCTCGGTGTCCACATGCACGCCATTACCAAGGACGGTATCTACACTGCCAATCGCAATATCGGAAAATACACGGTGCACGAATCAACCCTCGTCAGCATGCCCATCTTCTATCGTACGCCTGAAGAAATGGCTGATAAGGAAATCGTCAAATGTATGTTTATCGACGAACCAGAAATTCTCGATGCTGCAATTGAAAAAATCCCAGCAGAATTTTACGAGCGATACTCTATCAACAAGTCTGCTCCTTTCTACCTTGAACTCCTTAAAAAGAATGTAGATAAGGGATCAGCTATCACTCACTTAGCTGAAAAACTAGGATTGACCAAAGATGAAACCATGGCCATCGGGGACGAAGAAAATGACCGTGCCATGCTGGAAGTTGTGGGTAATCCCGTTGTTATGGAAAATGGAAATCCAGAACTCAAAAAAATCGCCAAATACATCACCAAAACAAATGACGAATCTGGCGTAGCCCATGCTATTCGTACGTGGGTATTGTAAAATGCTTAAGCTTAAAAAATGAACCACACCCCAAAAGGTAGAGATGACACTCTAACTTCTGGGGTGTTCTTTTTGAATTTTCACCAAATCATCTAAGTATGCCCATCTTATCTAGTTCTTTTAAAGCAGACTCTCTTGAAGGATATGGATTTCTATTGATGAAAGATTTTACAGCTTCGACGTGATGATAAAGATCCACGCTGATTTCTTTTAAATTTTCAATAAAGTCATCAAGCAAACCTGGTTCAATGTTCTCTAAGGGAGAAGGAAGTTCTTTCTCGTTTCCAAGCTCAAACGCTTCTTTAGCAGTCACACCTATTGCATAACTAATGTTGTCCCACAAAAGAGTATTCGCTTCATTTTCATCCAGCTGCATGTAGATAAAAATCCCACTGAAGTCTGTCCCATCATCTAATAAACGATAAAGTTCCTCTCCCCTTTTATCTCTATTCTCCAAAAAACTCCAACATGCATCCAAGGCGCTTCGAATGTGTGAAATATATTGCGTTTCCATACGATTTGCAATTGCCTCAGCAAAAATCAACATAAAATAACTAGTCAGAATATCCTCTCCTAATCTATACTTGAACGAAATAGCCTATCTTTTCTCATCTGATAAAAATAGTGGACCAAAGTAGTTTTTAACGAGTTCGTCCTTTAAATATCCTTCTATTTCAGTTTCAGATATTTGTGAAATGAGTTCACTATTTTCAGATAGGATTTGTTTGTAACTTAAGGCAAGAACAGCCAGTGTGTCCTCGTCGACACTTTCAATCGTTTGTGGTAGGTAGATTTCTTCCGAAGCAATATATGAATAGTGACAAACTAAGACAAAGAAATTAGCGATACAGTTCCATACTAGTGGATTGGTTTTCTTATCCAGCTCCTGAAATGTCAAGATATCCAGCTCGTCCATATTTTCCAATCGATTGTATAAATCATCTGGACAAAACCCACTCTCTTTATCAAGCTCCTGTCTTGAAAGTTTTAAGGAGTCAAAGACAAATTCCTTATATTCTTTCTCACTGATAAAATCTACAAGACCGTATATCAACTCCTGTAGAAAGAGCAACAAATTTTTATTATCTTTCATTGATTTTCCTTTTATTACTAAAAACTAACTTGGGAATGTATGATTCACTAAAAAAGGTGACAATCACTCTTCCTCCTCAAACATCAGAGCATCCAGTTCTTCTCTTTCAGCCGCAATCTCTTCGAAGGTAGAAATAATATTATTTAAAAATTCTAAGGTGATAATACCAGTCGAATCTCTCAACGTAACCTTAGTTCCAATGGCACTCAACTCATGTATGAGGGCTCTAACCTTTTTCAATTCGTCCAAATCTAACATGTCTACTTCTATTACCGTGTTATGAACATTTATTTTGGATTGGATTAAAGAGAAAGGCAAGGATGAATAATTTCTTAACAACTTATAGGTCCCTGACTTGTCACCTATAGAATCAATAAAAATAGCTAGCATCGTTTCGACTCCTTATACATAGCGGACTAGCTTACATACCATCGTACTTGAAAACATCATTATCCCGTATCTAAAAAAAGAGATATAATCTTGAATCTCCTCTATCATACATCGATTTGTCGTCCTTGCTCTTATGGCTTGAAACCATAAAGATAAAGCAAGCACAATAGCTTGCTTGAAAGTTAAGGAATTAAAAATTGATTTTCATAATTTTTTGGGAGCTCATAAGATATTTCTCCATTACTATTACCAAATCGACTTTGATTAAAAATTGGAAATAGCTTGGAGTCGTACACAGTTTTTATAACAAAACGTTCTCTTTCAAAACTAATAGTTGCAGCTACTGAGGGATCCTTAAAAACTGATTGTTCCCCTTGGGAATGCAAGCGAACGTCTATAGTAGCTACTTCTTCAGGATATTTCTCAAATCTAACATCAAAACGAATGTCGATACCTTCCGAAGGAATGTACATTTGATATTCACTTACACTGATACTTTGAATCTTTCCTAATTTCTGTTCCAATTCTGGGTCGTTTCTATACAGGTCTGTTTGGATAGCTAGTTTGAAATTTTCCTCATGTTCTTGTAGCCATCTGTTAAGATTACGAATCATATTTTCTTTTTCAACTTGCCTGGAGGCATCCTTGCTCTTGCGATCAAGTTTATTCATAGTTTCAGTCAATTTATCTTGCTCTCGCTTCCAATCCCACGAGGGGTCACTTGATACCTCTACTACTGATAAGTACCATCTCCTCATAGTTTCAGGAGATTTATAAGGATTGGGTTTTATAAATGTAAAAGGACCTATACCAGCATCAGGAAAGTATAATTCTACTTTCATTGACTGCTTGCGATTATTATTAGCATAGGCTGTAAAGGAAATATGATAATTTCCACCTACATCTCCACCATTATCAAAGCCTCCCCTCGCAGAACCCGGTAAAAGCGTCACTGACTTTATATATTGCCCTTGACTGTCTACGTCTGCAATAATTTCTCTCTTGATAGAATCTTTATGATCATGAATAAACTTACCAGTGTTCCCAATCGGTATCCTAATTAACAAATATGACAAACCAATAATAATAAAGGGAACGGAAATCGCAAGGAATATCCACTTGTTCGATTTTAACATAATATCTCCTGATGCTCATTAAAAATCAGTTATAAAACAGCTTTTATAGTGCTTTACCTTTCAACTCGGCGATTACTCTTTTCAATTTCGTTCATGGAAACCTCATTCTTTTTCAAAAATAACACTACTAATTTGCACAATCTTTTGATTAGATTTTAGTTGAATAGTTACTCTATATATAGTTGAGCTAGAATGATTTACTAATACTATACATGTTGTTTCCTCTGGTAAATCATATTTGCTTTTTAGATGTTTATAGAGGTCAGAGTTATTTTCTGGCTGATATACAATCTCACGAAGCTCTGTTTCTGCACTCTTAAAGGTCTCCTTTACATCTAAAGAAGTAAAGAATTCTCTTTGTACCACTAAATTAAGAATTTCTTCATCATATAAAGGAGTTACCTCCGACCCATAATTTAACTTCCCATTAGAATATGTAACCGGAACAGTTTTGTTATCCTCGCCAATTGTTATTGTATAATCACCTTTAATATCAGCTTGAGTGATATCTAAATCTACTTCGTATTCTTTTACTTCATCTTGATTTTTTATATAAATTCTACTAGTGTATGCCTTTAATCCCGTAAAATCTTTCTTGTCTTGTTCTAAAAATTTAAACATAGGTTCAAACGTTTTTTCAAATTCGTACTGTTCCTTTGTTCTGTTTTTGGGAATAGTTTCTCCGCCTGAACCACATCCATTTAGCGCAAAAAGGGGTAAGATCATTAACATTACACTAACACCCCAAAATAAGCGTTTATTTTCCTTCATCTCTTTCTCCTAAACATTCTATGCCTATTATAACATAAAAAAGAGCGTTTCCGCTCTCTTTGTCACTCCGGTAATTCTACCTTCAGGCTCATATCTGTATTCTGTAATGTCTTCTGAACCGCAGCGAGAAAGGCTAGTCCATTATCCGATGGAGAATATTGGAATGTGATACGGATGATTTTTTTGTCAAAGCTATCGCCATATCGATCCACATATTGCTTGATTTCGAGGAAGTAGATATAGTTGTTAAGTTTTTCTTGAAGTTTCAAAAGATGTTCTTCTTCAGTATCTGGAAGCCAAAGATTGCCATCTATTAATAAAAGTTCCAAGTTTGTATCACTCGTTCCGATTGCATCAATTTCTGAATCATCTAACTGAATAGGGATACTTTTAATCCTACATCTAAACTTTACAATCTCATATAATTCTTCAATAGCATCCTTTTCTCTTTCAAAACTAGCTTTTTCACGTAATTGTTGACGTTCAGTAACCTCATACACTATAAATCTATTTGCACTTAAATCCTGATAATACCCTATCGCAAACTGCTCTAAAACCTTTTTATTTAAGTATACAGTATAATATCTAAGATTGTTACTATTAAATTTTAAAAAGTCTAAGAATTCCTGCTTCGTCATTTAAATCCCTTCATCATTACTATATTCAACTAATGATTTCCTCGATAGTAGTCTCTCTATCTCTCACCAAATCATAAAATCCTACATGAACACCTTCCTCATATAGCCAGCATAAGTCGGTACCGTATGGGGCTTCAAAAATTTCTAGCATAACAGGAGCAATTTTTACAATGCTATTTGCTCCTAAAATTGTGAAATTTTTTGAATTAGCTAGGTAAGCTTCATCATCTTCGATTGATAACAGTGTCCAGCCATTTAATTGTGGAATAGCAGATTCCTCGCGATAGGAATAGCGAATAGCTTTTCCATCAAGAATATTGTTTGAAACGACAAAACCACCAAAATCATTGTTATTTAACACGATAACCCTCCATTAGTGTAAGTAAGTCCGCTCTCCAAGGAAAAATTTTTGTCAACTCTAAACAAGAAGGTATACCAGAGCGCTCATCGACATATGCTCCAGCGTTTAAAAGAGCTTTGTACACAGGAAGTAAATCTTCAGTGGAGGCTTTTAATGTCGCAATTGCATATGATAGAGGCGTTCCACCGTGAGAGTCTTTCAAATTCACATCTGCTCCATTCTGTATAAGTAATTCCGCTTCCTCGAAGAGATATTTTGGATCAGCAGTCCAATTTGCTTTTGCAGAACCTAAAAGTAAGTGAAGAGCAGTGCTCATTCTTTTTGATTGATGATTTACATCAATTCCTTGATGAATCAAATATTCTGCAATTTGCATTCTATCAGGATAATTACTAGATTCCGTAAATAGTAACTCTAACATAGAAAGATTATCATTTGTAAATTCTTGGTGTATTTCTCCATTATAGTCTTTCTGAAACGATTTTAAATCTGCATTTCTAATAGACGACTCTAAATCATAAACTCTCATTATTTTCCTTTCTATTCGTGACTGTGGCTCCTGTTAGGAGAAGGCGTTTCTATTCTAAAATTATCTGGATTAAAATGAAAATCATTTTATTGTCAAGTCTAATTATACCATACCATGGATATCTTATAAATGGTTCAAAATTTGGTCAAAGAAAAAACACTGATCATTCAGTGCTTTTTGATTGAATTATTGCCCCCTGCAGGAATCGAACCTGCAACTACTCCTTAGGAGGGAGTTGTTATATCCATTGAACTAAGGGAGCTAGAGAAAAACCCTGCTGGGTAAGCAGAGTTTTTTTGTCGAATTAACGACGGATTTCTTTGATACGAGCTGCTTTACCTTGAAGAGCACGCAAGTAGTACAATTTCGCACGACGTACTTTACCGTAACGAACAACTTCGATCTTTTCAACACGTGGAGTGTGGATTGGGAAGATACGCTCAACACCTATACCGTTAGAGATTTTACGAACTGTGTAGTTTTCTGAGATGCCAGCACCTTTACGTGCGATAACAACACCTTCAAAAATCTGAACACGTTCACGGTTACCTTCGACAACTTTCGCGTGTACACGAACAGTGTCACCAGGACGGAATGATGGGATATCTGTACGAAGTTGACCTTCAGTCAAGCTTTGGATTAATGGATTCATTTTATTCTCCTATCTTTGTCAATCTTGAGGAACCTTCCTCAGCGGATAAACTGTATTTTTGTGCGTCCATTACACACAAGATACAGTTTACCAAATTTCCACCTAAAAGTAAAGAAATTTATAGCAGAATTCCTAAAAAAATCGCTAGAAAACCGCCTATGTAAGTTAAGAGAAAATAGCTATAAAATACCTTCTTGTCACTTAACAGTCTTTGTAGCTCATCATTCAAGGTTGAAAAGGTCGTTAACCCTCCACAAAAACCTGTCGCTAGGATAGCATAGACTTCCTTGAACTCCACATGATTGTAGAGTAGGCCGATTAAAAAACAGCCTATAAGATTGGCTACGAGAGTTCCTAGAGGCAATTTAGAAGCTTGATTATATCGGGAAAAGAAATAACGAACCAGGGCTCCGAAGCCACAGGCGATTGCAAGATAAACGATTACCATTTCTTCCTCCCTAGAACATAAGCCAAGAGCAGACCTCCACCAATACTCAAAAGTAGGTAGATGCCTAAACTAAGATAATGCCCAGTATCGAGCAACTTCACAGCGTCCAAGAGCAGGCTAGAAAAGGTAGTTAAACCTCCGCAAAAACCCGTCCCCAGCGCCAAAACCAAGCCTTTACTAGTTCCCTTATAGACCAGATAACCTTTTACCAGATAGACCAAGCAGATAATGCCCAGATAGTTGACAAGGAGGGTTCCCCAAGGAAAGTCAGGACTGGCTGGCAACTGACTAGATACAAAATAGCGGACGAGGCCTCCCAACATAGCAGCTAAAAAAATCCATAGCGGATAGAATTGTTCTTTTTTCATTTGATGTTTTGATCCTGATAATCACGCGAACGTTTGAGAATGTCTGAAAAAGTCGAAACAATGGTTTCTTGATAACTCTTATTGGTTACACGATTCCTTACCTTTTCAAAAATTATTTCTTCTCGCTTGGTATCTAAAATAGGTTTTCCTGAGGCTTTCTTATAGGCAACTACTCCCTCAACCAAATGCATTCGTTCTTCTAGGAGCTTGACGATTTGGTCGTCGATTTGATCAATTTCTTGGCGAATACTATCTAAATCCATAGTGTCTCCTCCTTTATTTGAATTATTGTATCAAAAAGCCTCTAAATAGGCTAGTAAAATCCAAAAAAAACTAATAAAAAAACGCACTGACTTCTTCCAGTCAGCGCAGTTTGATTCTTATCCTACTTTTGCAGCCAATTCTTCTGCGAATTGTTCCAAGCGTTCAATATCTTCTTCTTCGGCAGAAAGGTCTACTTTAATGCACTCTGAACCTTTTTCAGCTCCTGTCGCTACAAAAACGCGATCAAAGTCATCAACAGCCTTACAGAATTCGTCGTAGAAGGTATCTCCTGAACCGACCACTCCGTAGATTTTGCCATTCAAGTTGAGATCAGCTAGGTCTTCGTAGAAGTCCATCATCTCATCAGGCAATTCTCCATCTCCGTAGGTGTAAGTCGCAACAATTGCGATATCCGCTTCCAAGAAGTCTGAAGCGTCAACAGTCGTACATTCATCAACATCGACATCCAAGCCCAAGTCACGCAATTTATCTGCTACAATATCTGCAATTTCTTCGGTATTACCGGTCATACTGGCAAATACAATTTTTGCTAATGCCATATCGTCCTCCTCAATTTATCTTTCTCCATTATATCATATCTTTTTCATTTTAAAAATAAAAATTCTTATGCTACAATGAAATGAGAAAGAATTGAGGTTACTTATGGAAATTTGCCAGCAAATTTTAGAGAAAATCAAAGAATACGATACCATTATCATTCATCGTCATATGAAACCAGACCCTGATGCCTTGGGAAGTCAGGTAGGCTTGAAAGCTCTTCTCACACACCATTTTCCAGAAAAGACTATCAAAGCAGTCGGTTTTAACGAACCAACTCTAACTTGGATGGCAGAAATGGATACTGTCCAAGACAGTGACTACCAAGGAGCTCTTGCTATTATTTGTGATACAGCGAATACTGCTCGTATCGATGATAAACGCTACGAACAAGCTGCTTTCACCATCAAAATCGATCACCATCCAAATGATGATATCTATGGTGACCTATCTTGGGTGGATACAAGTTCAAGCAGCGCCAGTGAGATGATTGCATTATTTGCTCAAGAAAATCAGCTAACTTTGTCTAGTGAAGCGGCACGACTTCTCTATGCAGGAATTGTTGGAGACACAGGGCGTTTTCTCTACCCTTCAACTAGTGCCCGTACCTTTAGAATAGCTGGCCAGCTCCGAGAAATTGATTTTGACTTTGCTGGACTGTCTCGTCAAATGGATACCATGAGCTTCAAGATTGCAAAATTGCAAGGGTATGTTTATGATCACTTAGAAGTTGATGAGAATGGGGCTGCACGCGTTCTGCTTACTCAAGACATCTTGGAAAAATATAAGGTTACGGATGCTGAAACAGCAGCGATTGTTGGGGCACCTGGTCGAATTGATACTGTTAGGGCTTGGGCTATCTTTGTTGAGCAAGCTGATGGTCACTTCCGTGTGCGGATGCGCAGCAAAATCACCCCCATCAATGAAATTGCCAAACGACATAATGGAGGAGGGCATCCATTAGCCAGTGGCGCCAATTCCTATAGTCTAGAAGAAAACGAAATCATCTATCAAAAGTTAAAAAACTTGCTTAAAAACTGATAAAAAACTTGCCAAACTTATCAGAATCTGATAGACTAGTATGGTAACAATCTATGGCTCGCAAAGAGACCATGGCAGAAAGGAAATATTGCAAAATGAAAAAAGATATCCATCCAGAATATCGCCCAGTTGTCTTCATGGACACAACTACTGGTTACAAATTCCTTAGCGGTTCAACAAAACGCTCTAACGAAACTGTTGAGTTCGAAGGCGAAACTTACCCATTGATCCGTGTGGAAATTTCATCAGACTCACACCCATTCTACACTGGACGTCAAAAGTTCACTCAAGCAGATGGACGCGTGGATCGTTTCAACAAAAAATACGGTCTCAAATAATCATAAAAAGAACAGTTACCACTGTTCTTTTTTTTACTTCTTTTTATATTTTTATGAACCAACCACTGCTATTATCTCAATATCAAGCTTCAAGCTAGTACCGAAAACTAATTTGAACAAGTTTAAAAAATATCGAAAAGAAGCTTGATATTTAGAATGGTCAAGATGATTGAAACTGCGTAACCTAGGATTGTGTTCCACTTGGCATTGGTGAATTCTCCCATCAGTGACTTTTTAGAGGTTAGATAAATCAAGGGGAAAATTGAGAATGGAAGAGCGATTGAAAGAAAGACCTGCGAATAGACCAATAATTGATCCAAGGTTTTTTCTTGATACCCAAACAAGACGGCAACTATAATCACAGGTAGCAAGGCAAAAATACGTGTACCAATACGGATAATCCACTGAGGTAATCTTAGATGTAAGAAACCTTCCATGACAATTTGTCCTGTCAAAGTGCCTGTAATGGTCGAATTTTGACCACTTGCTAAGAGAGCTAGAGCAAATAAAGTTGACAAGGTTGAGCTGGCTATTGCTCCTGCTATCGTCGAATCCTGTAAAGCATTGTACATTTGGGAGAATGCTGAAATTTCAGATGCATGACCAAAAAAGAGGGAGGCACCCAAAATGAGAAGCAAGGAATTGACAATAAAGGCTAGGGACAACTGAAGATTTGAATCCCAGGTCATAAAGCGCACTGCTTTTCGAACATCCTTCTTATCTTTGTGGTTAATTTTTCTTGTTTGTGATAGGGATGAATGAAGATAGAGATTATGAGGCATGACTGTCGCACCTACAATCCCTAGAGCCAAGGTCAATTGACTTTCATGACCTGGTAACGGTGTTTCAAATAAAGTTGAAGTTGGTAAATAACCACCAATAATCCCCTGGATACTTGGATTGGATAAGGCCACAAGATAGGTAAAGATGGCTAATATGGTTAAAATAAGGGTCGTAACAATGGCTTCAATTTTTTTAAAACCAAATTTCATCAATAGAAGTAACAAAAATACATCTAAAACGGTTAGAAGGATAGCAATCATAATCGGTATTTTAAACAAAAGATTTAAGGCAATTGCTGAACCTAAAACTTCAGCCAAATCTGTCGCCATTAAAGCTAATTCTAAAATCACCCATAAACTATAGCGAAGCCACTTGGGAGCATGATGAGCTGTTGCCTGCGCCAGGTCCATCCTAGTCACGATACCAAGCTTTCCAGCCATCTGTTGTAGTTGCATGGCAATGATGGATGAAATCAAAATAACAAATAAGAGACTATATTTGTAGGAAGCACCACCAACCACACTGGTAATCCAGTTTCCAGGATCCATATAACCAACTGCTACAAGAGCTCCAGGTCCTAAAAATGCTTTTAGATTTTGCCAAAAATGATTGTTATTTGGAGTATCGATAGATTGATTAATCTCAGAGAGTGACACTTTTTTATGAGAAGACATAGATACTTACCTCTTTCTAAACCTACTTTTTCATTATTTTCTATTAGAGAAAAATAAGATTGACTTTAAACTATTAAAACAATGAAAACTATATGAAAAACATTTAGTTTTTTTCATTATTTTTCTTAAGGCACCTTAATATTTTTCTTAAGGCGCCTTAATTATAACACAAAAAAATGAAAACTATATGAAAAACATTTAGTTTTTTCATTATTTTTCTTAAGGCACCTTAATTATAAAAAATATGATAAAAACTTAAGAAAATTCAACAAAATTTTAGGGAAAGTCAGAATAAGTCTACTCATTAACGATAATGATAAATCTATTGATAAACTTTGACATTTAATAGTGAACTGTAACTATTATTTCTAACTCGATTTCTCTATAAAAGAGGAAAAACCAGCGTCTTTTGACGCTGGATAAAAGCTACTTAGATCATTTAACAAGAAACTAAATTGCTTCTGTAACGAAGCTACGGCTTTCAAGTACCTTAAGCATAGCATCCGCTGTATCTAGGGCTGTAAAGAGTGGTACACCATGTTCGATAGCTGAACGGCGGATTTGTTCACCATCTTCATCAGCAGTTCGCTTAGTACCAACTGTGTTGATGATAGCTTGGATTTTCCCTTTACGAACATAGCTTGGGATATCATGTTCATCATCACCAATCTTACCAACGAGTTGAGCCTTCAAGCCATGACCTTCAAAGAAAGCTGCTGTTCCTTGAGTCGCAAGGATACCATAACCAATATTTTGGAAACGACGAGCCAAATCCAAAGCTTCTTCCTTGGCATCATCTGCGATAGTAAAGACAACATTTCCAAAGGTTGGCAAGTGAAGATAAGAAGCTTCAAAGGCCTTGTAGAGAGCTTTTTCAAGAGTCGTATCAGAACCCATAACCTCCCCTGTTGACTTCATTTCAGGACCAAGCAAGCTATCTACTTTCGCTAGCTTGGTAAATGAGAAGACTGGTGCTTTAATATGAACACGACTACTTTCTGGGTAAAGTCCATCTTGGTAACCAAGTTCTTCAAGACTTTGACCAAGAATTAACTTAGTTGCAACCTGAGCCATCGGGATATTGGTTACTTTTGATAGGAATGGAACAGTACGGCTGGCACGTGGATTGACCTCAATAACGTAGACTTTCTCATCCTTGATGACAAACTGAATGTTCATCATACCAAGACAGTTAAGGCCGATTGCTAGGCGTTTTGTGTAGTCAGCGATTGTTTCTTGCACTTTTTGAGACAAGGTTTGTGGAGGGTAAACAGCCATGGAGTCACCTGAGTGGACACCGGCACGTTCGATATGTTCCATGATACCTGGGATGAGGACATTTTGTCCATCTGAGATAGCATCTACTTCACACTCTTGACCGACGATATAAGAGTCTACAAGAACTGGATGATCTGGACTTGCCTTAACGGCTGTGCGCATGTAAGAACGGAGATCTTCTTCGTTTTCTACAATTTCCATAGCACGTCCACCCAAGACATAAGAGGGACGAACAAGGACTGGGAAACCAATCTTGCGGGCTGCAAGTACTGCTTCTTCTTCGTTTGTAGCAGTCTGTCCAGGCGGTTGTGGGATATCCAAATCTTTTAGGGCTTGTTCGAAGAGGTCACGGTCTTCGGCGCGGTCTAGGTCAGCAACCTGCGTACCCAGGATAGTCACACCTGCTTTTGCTAAGGGCTCAGCAAGGTTGATAGCTGTTTGACCACCAAACTGAACGATAACACCTTTTGGTTGCTCCAAATCGATGACATTCATGACATCTTCGAATGTTAATGGTTCAAAGTAAAGTTTATCCGATACAGAGAAGTCAGTTGAAACTGTCTCTGGGTTCGAGTTCATGATAATAGCTTCGTAGCCAGCAGCTTGAATTGCCTTAACAGAGTGAACAGTCGCATAGTCAAACTCAACTCCTTGACCGATACGGATTGGACCAGAACCTAGGACCAGTACAGATTCCTTATCAGACTTGATCGATTCATTTTCCCATCCATATGTTGAGTAGAAGTAAGGAGTTTCTGATTCAAATTCTGCGGCACAAGTATCTACCATCTTGTAAACTGGGACAATCTTGTTTTCTAAACGAAGTTGGCGAACTTGGTCAGCTGTCGTTTTCCAGAGTTCAGCAATCTTACGGTCTGAGAAACCATTCAATTTGGCAGTTTTCAAGACTTCTAGAACTTGTGGACGAGCACCTAACTCCTGCTCGATTTCAAAGATGTGTAAGAGTTTATCCAGATAGAAGATATCAATCTTAGTCAATTCAGCAATTTCTTCTGGTGTGTAACCACGGCGAATGGCCTCAGATACGTAGAAGAGACGGTCATCTTGGGCTTTCACAACCTTTTCAATCAAGGCATCATCCGAAACAGATGCTAGTTCAGGCATTTCATTGTGGTGAACCCCAATTTCAAGTGAACGACAAGCTTTAAGAAGTGACTCCTCGATGTTGCGTCCAATGGCCATAACTTCTCCAGTTGCCTTCATCTGGGTACCAAGACGACGTTCCCCTTTTTCAAACTTGTCAAATGGGAAACGTGGAATCTTAGCAACGACGTAGTCAAGGGCTGGTTCAAACATAGCATAAGTTGAACCTGTAACTGGGTTGATGACCTCATCCAGGGTCAAACCAACGGCAATCTTGGCAGCTAATTTGGCAATCGGATAACCTGTCGCCTTAGAAGCAAGGGCTGACGAACGCGATACACGAGGGTTCACTTCGATAACATAGTACTTGAAGCTATGTGGATCAAGGGCTAGCTGAACGTTACAGCCGCCTTCAATCTTGAGGGCACGAATAATGCTCAAGCTCGCGTCACGTAGCATTTGGTTTTCATAGTCCGACATGGTTTGGGCAGGAGCAAATACGATGGAATCCCCTGTATGAATCCCAACGGGGTCAAAGTTTTCCATGTTACAAACAACGAGGGCATTGTCAGCTGAGTCACGCATGACTTCGTATTCGATTTCCTTGAAACCAGCAATGGAACGCTCAATCAAACACTGGGTAACAGGTGACAGTTTCAACCCATTTTCAGAAATTTCACGCAATTCTTCTTCGTTGGCACACATACCACCACCAGTACCACCAAGGGTAAAGGCTGGACGAACGATAACAGGGTAGCCGATTGATGCTGCAAAGGCAACAGCTTCTTCCACTGTGTTGACAATTTCAGATTCTGGAATTGGTTGCTCCAATTCTTCCATCAATTGTTTAAAGAGGTCACGGTCCTCTGCTTGGTCGATGGCAGACAATTTAGTACCTAGAAGCTCTACTCCAAGCTCATCTAGGATACCGTTTTTAGATAATTCCATGGCCATATTGAGCCCTGTTTGACCTCCAAGAGTTGGAAGCAAAGCATCCGGACGTTCCTTGCGGAGAATACGTGTCACAAACTCGAGGGTAATCGGTTCGATGTAGACCTTGTCCGCAATCTCCTTATCCGTCATGATGGTTGCAGGGTTTGAGTTAACCAAAACAACCTCATAGCCTTCCTCTTTCAAAGACAAGCAGGCCTGGGTACCAGCGTAGTCAAACTCAGCAGCCTGACCAATAATAATCGGACCAGAACCAATCACCATAATTTTTTGAATATCAGTACGTTTAGGCATAGTTTATGATACAAAGCCCGTCAAGAACAAAGTGAAAATAGGAAACTCGGTGCAGACGCCTTTAGCGTCAAGACGATGTTTATCTTTTTCACACAGTTCTTAGGGCGTGTTCACTTCCGCGAACAATGTATCTTCTCCTTTCTATTCGGCAACTCTCTGGTTGCCATTAAATAAATTCTCCGACGATTTTTTAGAGAAACGATATTTTTCGATAAAAAATCTAGTGCAGGGAGTTTTTAGTTCGCTCAATAGCGACTAAAAGAAACTACCTGCCTTTCTATTCGTCGCCTCACAGAGCGACATTAAATAAGATACAAAGGACGAATAGAAAGCGATTGAATTTTAGGAAACCAAGGAAGGATTGACAATCCAAGTTGGTTTCTCTAAATTCCGAGCTTTCCGTCCGTGTTCAGTTACATAAATTCTCCGACGAGCTTTTACTCGTCTTTAGTTTGCTTGTTTAAAAGCTTCCATCATCTCGATAAATTCATCAAATAGGTAGCTAGCGTCATGTGGACCAGGAGCTGCATCTGGGTGAAATTGTACAGAAAAACCTGGTTGGTATCTGTGACGTACACCTTCAACTGACTTGTCATTGATTTCTTCGTGGGTAATGATCAAGTGCTCTGGTAAATCCTCACGGCTGACTGCATAACCGTGGTTTTGGCTGGTAAAGTCTACGCGTCCTGTTGCAATTTCACGTACTGCGTGGTTAAAGCCACGATGACCAAACTTCATCTTGTAGGTCTTAGCCCCGTTTGCCATAGCAAAGAGTTGGTGCCCCATACAGATACCAAAGATTGGAATTTTCCCTTGCACACCACGAATCATGTCCAGTGCTTCTGGAACATCTTCTGGGTTTCCTGGACCATTTGACAACATAACTCCATCAGGATTTAGGTGGAGAATTTCTTCTGCTGTTGTTGAATAAGGAACAACCGTCACGTTACAGTTACGCTTAGATAGTTCACGTAGGATTGAGTGCTTGAGACCAAAGTCTACTAAGACCACACTCAAACCAACTCCTGGAGCTGGATAAGATGTTTTAGTAGAAACCTGTTTGATATTGTCTGTCGGCAAGACTGTTGCTTGCAGCTGGTCCGTCACATGATCCATACTGTCCCCAACATGGGTCAAGGTTGCACGCATAGTACCATGCTTACGGATAATCTTAGTAAGGGCACGCGTATCAATCCCTGAAATACCAGGAATTTTCTTAGCTTTCAAAAATTCATCCAGCGTCATTTGATTCCGCCAGTTGCTAGCTCGACGCGCTTCTTCGAAAACGACAACTCCTTTACAAGTTGGAATGATAGATTCGTAATCATCACGATTAATTCCATAATTTCCCACCAAAGGATAAGTGAAGGTCAATATTTGTCCATTATAAGACTGGTCTGTAATGGATTCTTGGTAACCAGTCATCCCTGTGTTAAAGACGATTTCGCCTGTTACATCAATATCTGCTCCGAAGGCCTTGCCTTCAAAAACTGTGCCATCTTCTAATACTAGAAGTCTTTTTGTCATATTTTCACCTCTCGTGGACGCTCACTGGCGTCTTTTAACGTCTTGTGTTTTAATTGGCGTTTCTACTCGCCAGTACGGATTCTAAGATTGCCATTCGAACAAAGACACCGTTGGTCATTTGTTGGACAATGCGTGATTTTGGCGCTTCAACCAAGTGGTCTGCAATTTCCACATCGCGATTCACTGGAGCAGGATGCATAATAATGGCTTCTTCTTTTAAGCGATTATAGCGTTCTTGGTTCAAGCCATGTTGGGCATGGTAGTCTTCTTTTGAAAAGACTGCTCCACTATCATGGCGTTCATGTTGAACGCGGAGCAACATCAAAACATCCACATGATCAACAATCTCATCAATAGTTACAAACTGTCCATAGTCCGCAAACTTTTGACTTCTCCATTCCTCAGGTCCTGCAAAGAATAGTTCAGCTCCCAAGCGTTTCAAAATCTGCATATTGGATTTGGCAACACGTGAGTGGTCCAAGTCGCCTGCAATAGCAACCTTGAGCCCCTCAAAGTGACCAAATTCCTCATAAATAGTCATCAAATCAAGCAAGCTCTGACTAGGATGTTGACCTGAACCATCTCCACCATTGATGATGGAAGTCGTAATCGACGGACTCGCAATCAACTCTCTGTAATAGTCGACCTCTGGGTGACGAATCACACAGACATCTACACCAAGCGCAGACAAGGTTAAGATGGTATCATAAAGTGTCTCACCCTTATTGACTGAGCTAGTCTTCACATCAAAGTCCAGTCGCTCCAATCCTAGTTTGATCTCTGCCACTTCAAAAGACTTATGTGTTCGTGTAGAATCCTCAAAGAAGAGATTCGATACGATAGGTTTGTTCTCGTAAGGAAGTTGGGCTCCATTTTTAAACTCAATCCCTCGTTTGATCAATCTCATTACTTGATCGACAGTGAGGTCTTCCATGGAAACCACATGGTTCAATGCTTGTTGATTTTCTGACATGGCTACTCCTTCAGCTTTCTAAGCTTCTTCAGTAATCAGAACTCTGTCTTGGCCATCAAGTTCTGTCATCTCTACGATGATTTCTTCAGAACGGCTGGTTGGGATATTCTTTCCAACGTAATCTGGACGGATTGGCAATTCTCTATGTCCACGATCTACTAGCACCGCAAGACTCACGCGCGCAGGACGACCATGTCCGACAATGTTATCGATAGCAGCACGGATTGTACGGCCTGTATAGAGTACATCATCCACCAAAATAACTTCACGGTCAGTCACATCAACAGAAATCAAAGAAGTATCTTCTCCGCTTTTAAAATCATCACGGAAAGGTTTGGTGTCCAATTCCACAACAGGAACAGTGATATTTTCCAACTGCTCCAAGCGTTCTTTGATACGATGAGCAATGAAAACACCACGCGTCTTTATCCCCGCTAGGATAATTTTATTCAAATCTTTATTACGCTCGATAATCTCATAAGTAATTCGCGTAATCGCTCGTTTGACAGTCAATTCGTCTACAACTTCTTTTGCCTTCATGACAAACCTCCAAAAAGAAAAGTCTCCTTCTACAAGGAGACTTGAAATGTATAGCCAAGCGAGCCCTACTATAAACAGTATAGACTTCACCCTTCTACTTTATCATGCTCCTTGCCTGCCTCACGGGACAGGTTTAAAGGACTATTTAGTTATCATTTACTATAGCACAAAGCACCCTTAAAATCAAGCAAAAACTTTTTCAGAGTCCCCTTAAACATTGCTAAAATCATATAATTGGGGATAGTGGTCACATTCTGGATTTTTGGGATGGCAGATAGCTCGTCCAAAATAAATCATGGCCTGGTGGGCTGCTAACCATTCTTCTGGTGGCAGAACATCCATGACACGTTTTTCTACTTCAAGTGGCGTAGCTGATTTTTTAACGATATCGTGATGCTTACAGATACGCTCCACATGAGTGTCCACTGCAAAAGCTGGAATTCCAAAGCCCACGCTCATGACGACATTTGCTGTTTTGCGACCAACACCAGCTAGACTTTCCAATTCCCCTCGAGTCTGAGGCACTTGACCATCAAAATCGTCTAGTAACTGTTGGGCACATTTTTTAAGGAATTTAGCCTTATTTCGATACAGTCCCAGGCGAGAAATGTGTGAAGCAATTTCACTCTCTGTCGCTACAGACATGGCTTGTGGCGTTGGAAAGGCTGCAAAGAGACCTGGTGTGGCCTTATTGACCGCTGCATCTGTCGTCTGGGCTGACAACATGACCGCAACCAAGAGTTCAAAATGATTGGTAAAATCAAGACTAGGCTTAGCATCTGGAAAAATGGCAATAATTTCCTCTATGACATGACGGGCACGTTTCTTGGATAAAACCATCTACTCATCTCCATCAAATAGTCCTTGCAAGCCAGCAAATGGACTGTTTTCTTCTTTCTTGACTGCTTCTTGGGCCTGGTATTCGTCTTCAGTCATGATTTGCCAGTCATTTCCAGATACAAAACCTTGGCCCGCCTCTTCTTCTGCCGTCAAGACTTTGATTGGGATATTGAGCAAAATATTATCTGCTACGCTCTCAGAAAGGTTTATTTCACCATTTTCGATAGGCAAGACTAAGTCATCATCTAGAACTTCCTGGTCCAGTTGGTTAGTCGCTCCTTCCATGAAGACCTCTGTCACTAGATAAGACTCAGCCAACTCAACTGGCTCCATACTGCGGCTGGAAGTAAGAACAATGGTATATGACAACTGATAGTCTAAGAAATACAGACGATCTTCGTACTGGGCCTTTCCCACTGCTAGGATATCTTTGACATCTAAAATTTCTTGATTCCGTTTACGCAAGTCTGCTGCCAGGTCTAAAGCTTGTTCAAAATGCAGGCCTTCAGGTTGCTTACGAATTTCTTGAATGTTTAACTTCATATTTCCTCCATAAAGATGTACTCACTTGATTATACCATGAAAAGGCTATAAGTCAGCCTCCCAAACTTTGAGATTAAAATCTCATTTTTTAACATATTTACTATGACAATCTTTCCTATTAGTGCTATACTATAGGCAAGAATAGATCAGAGCAAGGAGGATGCTCATATGGAAGACAAAGCACTCATCACTGAAGCTTACCAACTCCTTTCCGAGTTAAATAAAAGCTACAAAAGCTGCAAACAAGGAACAGCCGATGATTTTCGACTACAAGAGCTGCTGAACACCACTCTTAAGGAACTAAAAAAAGCAGAAAAGCTGGACAACAGTTTCTTAATCAACCTTGAGAAATTTTACCAACGTACCAGTCTTCTGATTGGACTGGGTAGCCTAAAATTGAATGATCAAGCACGCACCGCTTGGCGAAACTATGACAAGTTCCATTACGAGCATGTCAAACACGTACTAACTCTTTATGGACCTGTTTTTGGATTCTGATACTCTTCGAAATTTCTTCAAACCACGTTAACTTCGCCTTGCCGTTGGTATGGGTTACTGACTTCGTCAGCTCTATCTGCAACCTCAAAGCTGTGCTTTAAGCAGCCTTCGGGTCGCTTCCTAGTTTGCTCTTTGACTTTCATTGAGTATAAAAACTAGAATTTCCTGTTTTCTATTGACAAAATTTCCTGAAAGGTATAGGATAGAGTTACTAATACTCGGAGGTAAGGGAGACATGAACAACTAATCTATCAAATAAAGAACCTTTATTTAGTAGATTTTGTTTTTGTCTCTTTTTGTGTGCTCTTTTATACTAGATTTTCTAGTATCTTGTCCTCATTGAAAATCAAAAAAACTAGAAAGTTATGCTCCTCTTGGGTTGGGTTAGGCAACTCCAAGCTAGTTTGACGAGTTTTTCAACGAGGATAATAGAGTTTTGACAGTGACTTTGGGCTCTACTAGATAAAGTAGAGCTTTTTGTTATGCATTATGGACATTCTAGAAAGGGCAACAATATGATAAAAATCAATCATCTGACCATCACACAAAACAAAGATTTACGAGACCTTGTATCTGACCTAACCATGACTATCCAAGACGGGGAAAAGGTTGCTATTATTGGTGAAGAAGGAAATGGCAAATCGACTTTACTACGAGCTTTAATGGGGGAAGCATTACCTGATTTTACTATCAAGGGCGACATCCAGTCTGACCTTCAGTCACTAGCCTACATTCCTCAAAAGTTACCTGAGGACTTGAAAAAGAAAACTCTACATGACTACTTCTTTTTGGATTCTGCTGAATTAGACTACAGTATTCTTTATCGTTTGGCTGAGGAGTTACACTTTGATAGCGACCGTTTTGCTAGCGACCAAGAAATTGGCAGTCTATCAGGTGGCGAAGCTTTGAAAATTCAGCTCATCCATGAGTTGGCAAAACCTTTTGAGATTCTATTTTTAGATGAACCTTCAAATGACCTAGATCTTGAGACGGTTGATTGGCTAAAAAATCAGATTCGCAAGATTAGACAAACTGTTATTTTCATTTCCCATGATGAAGACTTTCTTTCTCAAACTGCGGATACTATTATCCATTTACGCCTTGTTAAACACCGGAAAGAAGCCGAAACCCTAGTGGAGCATTTAGACTACGATAGCTATAGTGACCAGAGGAAGGCTAGTTTTGCCAGACAAAGTCAGCAAGCTGCTAACGACCAGAGAGCCTATGATAAAACCATGGAAAAACATCGTCGCGTTAAGCAGAATGTAGAAAATGCTTTGCGAAATACTAAAAATGATGTTGCCGGGCGCCTATTGGCTAAAAAGATGAAAAATGTACTCTCTCAAGAAAAACGCTTTGAAAAGGAAGCCCAGTCCATGACCCAAAAGCCACTTGACGAGGAACAAATACAACTTTTCTTTTCAGACGTCCAACCATTACCGGCTTCTAAAGTCTTAGTCCAACTGGAAAAAGAAAATTTGTCTATTGGCCAGCGCGTTTTAGCTCAGGGGTTACAACTAACTGTCCGTGGCCAAGATAAAATCGGTATCATTGGGCCAAATGGTGTTGGGAAATCAACTCTGTTAACCAAGTTGCAACAACTGCTCAGCGCCAAAAGAGAGATTTCGCTTGGTTTTATGCCACAAGATTACCATAAAAAACTGCAATTGGATTTATCTCCAATAGCCTACCTCAGTCAAACTGGACGAAAAGAGGAACTACAGAAAATCCAATCTCACCTAGCCAGTCTCAATTTCAGCTATCCAGAGATGCACCACCAAATCCGCTCCTTATCTGGTGGTCAACAGGGTAAACTTCTACTTTTGGATTTAGTGTTGCGCAAACCAAACTTTCTCCTTCTAGATGAGCCCACACGAAACTTTTCTCCCACTTCTCAACCCGAAATCAGAAAACTCTTTGCCTCCTATCCAGGCGGTCTGATTACTGTTTCGCATGACAGACGCTTCTTAAAAGAGGTCTGTACGAGTATCTATCGTTTGACAGAAAATGGATTAGAAGCAGTTGATTTACAAGATTTATAAATGTTGAACAAAGCAAAAAATCCAGAGACCTGCTCTGGATTTTGTTTACATGTGTTTCAAACGCTCAATTCGTTCTGAGATAGGTGGGTGGGTGTAAAATAGTTTTTGTAGTCCGCCAGCTTTCTTGGGATCATTGATATAAAGAGCGCTGCTAGCATCGTCGACATGATGATGCATTGGCTCGCTATTGTCCAACTTGCGCAAGGCATTGATCATCCCTTGAGGATTGCGAGTCAGCTCCACACTGGATGCATCCGCTAGAAATTCCCTCTGACGGGAAATGGCAAGTTGCACCAAAGTTGCTGCGAGAGGTGCTAGAACAATGGCTAAGAGAGAGATAACAAGCATGATAATCTCTAGACCATTTCCATCACGATCATTATCACTCCGTCTGCGGCCTGCGCCACCCCACCACATCATCCGACCAGCCATACTAGACAGAAGGGTAATGGCACTGGCAAGGGCAACAGCAATGGTCGAAATACGGATATCGTAGTTTCGGATATGACTGACTTCATGACCCATGACCGCTTCTAGCTCCTCACGATTCATGATAGCCAGAAGACCCGACGTTGCTGCGACTGCTGCATTCTGCGGATTCGAACCTGTTGCAAAGGCATTTAAAGAAGAATCCTCAATGATGAAAACACGTGGCATGGGAATCTGAGCGACCATGGCCATATCTTCCACTACATGGTAGAGGTCTGGTGCTGTTTGCTCATCAACCTCACGCGCCCCATTCATAGACATGACAATCTCTGTTGATTGAAAGATCATGGTCAGAGCGTAGATAAGACCAATAATCAAGGCAATTATCATCCCCCCAAGACCTGAGCGCATGAAGAGATAACCAACCGCATAACCAACCAAGGTCAAGAGTAGGAAGAAAACCAGCAATAAAATCCAAGTTTTTCGTTTATTACTCGCAATTTGATCAAACAACATCTTAGTCACCTAAACCGCTAAAGTCAACTTTAGGAACTGCCTTTTCCTCTTCAGGTGTTTGAAGGAAGTCTGCAGCTTTAAAGCCAAATAGTCCTGCGATGACATTGCTTGGGAAACTTTCTAGTTTTACATTGTAGTTGCTGACAACACTGTTGTAGAGTTGGCGTGAGTAAGAAATTTTATTTTCTGTATTGGTCAACTCTTCTTGCAATTTGATAAAGTTAGCGCTAGCTTTCAAGTCTGGGTAATTCTCTGCTACTGCAAAGATACCAGAAATCTGGCGGGTAAGGGCATCACTGGCCTTCATCGCTTCAGCTGGTGAAGTTGCTGCGGCTACTTGTCTACGAAGTTCTGTCACTTTTTCCAAGGTAGAACCTTCATATTTGGCATAGCCTTTGACTGTTTCAATCAAGTTTGGGAGGAGATCATTACGACGCTTCAACTGAACATCGATCTGGCTCCAAGCCTCCTTGGTTTGCATACGATTTTTCACCAAACCGTTATAGCTAACAATCACAAAAATAACAATCAGAGCAAAAACTCCAATAATAATCCAAGTCATAATCTTATTCCTTTCTGCTTTTAGATTACTACCAGTATATCAAAATTTTAATGAATATGGTAAAATAAGATGATACTAGAGAAGGAAACTACTATGAAACCAGAAATATTTTACAGCCTATTAGCTGAGCAAAATCTTCCACTTTCTGACCAGCAAAAGAACCAGTTTGAACGATATTTTGAACTCTTGGTCGAGTGGAATGAAAAAATTAACCTGACAGCTATTACAGACAAAGAAGAAGTTTATCTCAAACACTTTTATGATTCGATTGCACCCATCCTACAAGGCTTGATTTCAAATGAAACTATCAAACTTCTTGATATCGGGGCTGGGGCAGGATTTCCTAGTCTGCCTATGAAAATTCTCTATCCACAGTTGGATGTGACCATCATTGATTCGCTCAATAAGCGCATCAACTTTCTTCAGCTTTTGGCTCAGGAGTTGGATTTGGATGGTGTGCACTTCTACCATGGGCGTGCAGAAGACTTTGCCCAAGACAAGAACTTCCGTGCTCAGTTTGATATAGTGACGGCTCGTGCCGTTGCCCGTATGCAGGTTTTGTCTGAGCTGACCATTCCTTATCTTAAAGTCGGCGGAAAACTCTTGGCACTCAAGGCCAGCAATGCTTCTGAGGAATTGCTAGAAGCCAAGAATGCTCTAAACCTCCTTTTTAGCAAGGTAGAGGACAACCTCAGCTATGCCCTTCCAAATGGAGATCCGCGTTATATCACTGTGGTCGAAAAGAAAAAGGAGACGCCTAACAAGTACCCAAGAAAGGCTGGAATGCCAAACAAACGCCCACTTTAAACAATGGTGCACCCTTGTTTAAAGTTCAGAAAACAATTTAAAAATCAACCTCGCTTTCTTATTTCTGGGCTCGGGAAAAATTCGTTTACAAAACAGACCTCGCTCTCGTATTTCTGGGCTCGGGAAAAAATGATTTACAAAATCATTCCTCGCTCTCGCATTTTTGGGCTCGGGAAAAAATGATTTACAAAATCATTTTTTTCTGCTATACTATCACAAGCAAAGGTTTTTAATGTCATCCTGTGAGGTGACAAAGGCGCAGATTTATATAAATTTTTAAAAGATAGCTATTTTTTAAAAAGTCTTACTCTGAGAGCCTATTGCTGTAAAATAATGGGCTCTTTTTTGGTGCCCAAAAGTGAGGTTTTTATGAAACAGGAATCAACTGTTGATTTGTTACTAGACGTTGATCAACGTCCTTCTGCTGGTAAAGGCATTCTTCTAAGCTTCCAGCACGTGTTTGCCATGTTTGGTGCAACCATTCTCGTTCCCTTAATTTTGGGAATGCCCGTATCGGTGGCTCTCTTTGCTTCCGGTATTGGAACACTTATCTACATGATTTCTACTGGCTTTAAGGTTCCAGTTTATCTAGGTTCTTCATTCGCCTTTATCACAGCTATGTCTCTAGCCATGAAAGAAATGGGAGGAGATGTATCTGCCGCTCAAACTGGAGTTATCTTGACTGGTTTGGTCTATGTCCTTGTAGCGACAAGTGTTCGTTTTGCAGGTACGAAATGGATTGATAAACTCTTGCCACCAATCATTATCGGACCTATGATTATCGTTATCGGTCTTGGTCTTGCTGGTTCTGCTGTAACGAATGCTGGACTTGTAGCAGACGGAAACTGGAAGAACGCTCTTGTAGCCGTTGTTACGTTCTTGATTGCCGCCTTTATCAATACAAAAGGAAAAGGTTTCCTCCGTATCATTCCTTTCCTCTTTGCCATCATCGGTGGGTACATTTTCGCAATGCTTCTTGGTTTGGTTGACTTTACCCCAGTCCTTCAAGCCAACTGGTTTGAAATTCCTGGTTTTTACTTGCCATTTAGTACTGGTGGAGCTTTTAAAGAGTACAACTTATACTTCGGTCCTGAAACAATCGCAATCTTGCCTATCGCTATCGTAACCATTTCAGAACACATCGGAGACCACACAGTTTTGAGCCAAATCTGTGGCCGTCAATTCCTGAAAGAACCAGGACTTCACCGTACGCTTCTCGGTGACGGTATCGCGACATCTGTATCTGCCTTCCTCGGTGGACCAGCTAATACGACTTATGGCGAAAATACAGGGGTTATCGGGATGACTCGTATCGCTTCTGTCTCTGTTATCCGTAACGCAGCCTTCATCGCCATTGCTCTTAGCTTCCTAGGTAAATTCACTGCCTTGATTTCAACCATTCCAAATGCTGTGCTTGGTGGCATGTCCATCCTTCTCTACGGAGTTATCGCCAGCAATGGTTTGAAAGTTTTGATTAAGGAACGTGTTGACTTCAGTCAAATGCGTAACCTCATCATCGCAAGTGCCATGTTGGTACTTGGACTTGGTGGAGCTATCCTCAAACTTGGTCCCGTTACACTTTCAGGTACTGCTCTATCAGCTATGACAGGAATTATCTTGAACTTGATCTTGCCACACGAAAACAAAGACTAATCATCTATACACACAAAATCCACTCGATTGAGTGGATTTTTTTATTACTTAGTCTTTATTTCCAGCAGTAAATCTTTCAATGAAATAATGGTCACAGCTAGTAAAATCATAGCCATACCGACAAAATCAATCGCATAAAACTGTTCCTTCATAATCAGAAAGGCAAAGAAAACGGCTGAAATTGGCTCTATGGAAGCCAATAAACTAGACTTAACAGGGCCTATCAGACTAGCTCCCTTTAGGAAAGCTGTATAAGCAAAGACAGTTCCGATGATGATAATCCCAGAAAATGCAAAGAGAAAATTTAAGCTAGTCGGTATGCTGGCCTGTAAGACTCCTGTGAAAGGAATAGCCAATACACCAGAAATAACCATCCCGACACCAATCACCAAAATACTGCCCCACTTCTTAATCAAAGCGATGGGAAGGATAATATAGAGGGCATAGGTTAGGGCAGAAAAGAGGCCCCAGAAAAGACCAGCAGGTGTGACAGACAACTGGTCAAGTTCCCCATGCGTCGCGATAAGAAACGTTCCTCCAATTGCTAAACCAATCGAAATAATCTCAGCCAGAGTAGGCGCTACCTTGTCCTTGATACAAGTATAAACCAAGATTCCAACGGGGCATACATACTGGAGAACTGTCGCCGTGCCAGCATTGGTTTCCTGAATGGCAGAAAGATAAGCAAACTGGTTTAAGAAAAGTCCAAACAAGGCAAAAAACAGCAGAGATAAAAGGCTTTTTCTGTCTTTTAAAAAAGCATAGAGTTTATCCCTTGCAGTCATATAGGATAAGAATACCAGCGCTAAGCCTGCAATGATAAGTCGCAGATTGGTCAAGATTAGAGCAGAGATCCCGTGTGCCATCAGGTATTGACCACTGGTTCCAGACAAGCCCCAAGCAATCCCTGCCACTACTGTATACAGAGTTCCTTTTACGGTTTTTGACATGCTTCTCCCTACTCCTCTTGACGAATCTTTTCCATCACTTGATTTCGATCGACTATCCACTGGGCACGCTCATCCCTCTCATACGTTCGATTGGATAGAAAGATAGCCGCTTCCTGCTTCTCCCGATTCCACATAATGAAGGTACCTGTATAACCCGTATGGTCGAGCCAAGCTCCTTCCAGATTCCAGGATAGAGAACGCTCCTTATCATCTAAGGGAGAAAAATTGTGGCTCAAATCTGCAGCAAAATCATCTTTCAAGTAATGTTCCAGAAAGATCTGCAAATCCTTAACAGTCGAAAACAAACCAGCACTTCCAGCGTGTTTCCCTAATAGACGGGCTTTAGGATCGTGAATGATTCCGGCCTCTACTCCTCTCACTGTTGGTACAGCTTGCTCAACGGGGCCGAACTTAGTCTCTTTCATCCCCCATGGTTCCAAAACTTGTTTTTTTATAATCTGATCCAAGTCTTGGTTAAAGATTTTTTCCAAAACAAAGCCCAAGAGTAAAAAGTGAACATCTGAGTATAGAAAAGCAGGCTGATTTCGTCTATTGAGGTGAAACATGGCTTCTCTCAATTCCTCTGCACTTAACTTGTCACGGTTGAGAATGAAGGGATCTAAATCTGTGGCATGGGTCAGAAGTTGCCGTATGGTAATATCTGGGTAATCACACCCCGGTAAAAAATCCGTCACCGGTTGATCAATATCGAATTTGCCCTGCTGCCACAAGTAGGTAAAAACCGTCCCCACTCCCACGACCTTGCTCACACTAGCAAGATCATAAACCAAACCGCTTTCTGTCTTGAAGCCCCGTTCTGGATCACTCAATCCTAGATAAGACTCTTTCCATTCACCATCCTTATAATACGCAAAAGAGGCCCCGGGATAAATCCCTGCCTCGATTTGATTTTCTATTTTTCTTAGAATTTTTTCCAACTTCATGCTTCTTCAAACCACAATTCAATGTTATTGGTATCTTTACCAAGGAAGAATTTTTCAGACTTAGGGACAAGGTAGCCTGTCTTTTCAAATTTCTGACGAAGACTGGTTAGATCAAAATTTCTTACTAAAAATTTCAACATCGACAGGTCCCAAGTGACATTGTTTTCAACAGCCAAATCTGCTCCTTGCCCTTTAGTAAAGGTGATTGCTTGCGCTACTCCTTCAGAATCAAGTAAACTCTCTGTTCTTTCAGGCAAACGCAACTCCATAGAAACCTCAAATTGACTCACATATTTTATACTTGTATTTGAATAAAATTCAGGAACAGTTTCCAGTGGAACCAAATCTCTTACATCATTTTCTGCATGAACAAGGATCACATCCTCTTCAGGAGAAACAATCTCAAAAGCATACCCTCGGTTTCCTTTAAATAAGCGAGGAAGAGACTTCATTTGAGAAAGAAGGGCCTCGATTTCAGAAGGATTTTCAACCTTTATCAAGAGTCTAGCTAGCTTCTTAAGACCTTCAACTTTGCGTGTTCGCATACTTGGAGCCTCTTCTAAAATCAATCTCTCCGTAGCTGTTTGATCGCCTAGGGAAATAAAGGCAGACTCTTCCAGCAAAGGTTTCATCCCCAAGATTTCAATGTAAAATCTTTCATTTAATTTTCGATTATTAACTTTCAAAGTCGGAACGATCCGAACAATCTCATTCACATTCATAAATTCCTCCAACTCTTTTATTTTAAAGGATTTTCGAATATTTTACAAGCCATATCTATTTTATTTAGAAATTCTATAACAAAAAAACTGGGATTCCCCAGTTTCATTTCTTATAGGTAAAGTAGTTTGAATAGTGCTACTGCTGCAATACCCGCTAAAATTGGAGCTACAACTGGAACCCATGCATACCACCATTTTGAATCACCCTTATGTTGACCAAGAACTGATTTTGGAAGGAGTTCGTGAAGAAGACGTGGTCCGAAGTCACGAGCTGGGTTCAAACCAGGTCCAGTAGGTCCACCAAGTGAAGCTACCAAAGCCAGCACTAGGAAACCAAGTGCCAAGTGTGCAATTCCAAGACCTGGTGCCAAAAATGGAGCGGCTTGGTTTTTTGCTTGCTCAAGCGCTGCTGTTACTTGTTCTTGAGGAATTGTTGTTCCTTGCGCTGCAGCTTGAGCTACTTGGTCATTAATTGTCGCCTGAGCTTTCGCTACTAATTCAGCACCAAAGAAGTTTTTAGTCAAACCAAGTGCTGCAAAGAAAAGAACGAATGAACCTACAAACTCATTGAGGAAGCCGTTAACAGTAGCTGCATAACGTGATTCTTTTGTACCGTGGTCGATGCTTGAAATCGTTGAGAAGGTACCCAAGATATTGTTTGGGTTTTCTGTTTTCAAGTAGTAAGGACGGTGAGTCGCTACAACCAAAGCTTGACCGAAAATTGCTCCCAAAACTTGTGCTAGGATGTAAAATGGTACTTGCTCCCAAGAGAAAAGACCACTAACAGCAAGTCCAAGAGTGAAAGCTGGGTTGATGTGGTTACCAGATACGTTACCAAACATCAAGGCTGGGATCATAACCCCCATACCGTAACCAACCGCGATAACGAGCCAGCCACTTTGGTGACCTTTCGTACCTTTAAGTTCAACGTTAGCAACTGCACCATTACCAAGAATGATCAAAATAGCAGTTCCCAAAAATTCTGTGGCATATTTAATAGCCCATGTAAAATCCATTTGATAGATTCTCCTTAAATTTTTTTAGACAATCCTTATTCTACCAATTTTTAGGCCTTTTAGCAATATCTTTTCTAAAAGAATCCATGGAAAACGCTTTATTTAACTTATCTTTAAGAAAAGGACAAAAGAAGTCAAACTCCTTTCATCCTATTCTTCATTACTCTTGACGTTGACCAAAGTCTGCAATCATCTGCTCCATCTCTTGGCGACTAGGAGTGGTCAGCATATAAAGGTAGTCCCCTTGTAGCTCTGCAAAGGCTGCTGGCATGATTTTTTTGACCTTGAATTGCTGGCTGTATTTGGCAAGAAGGTCCTCTTCTGAATAAACATAGTTGGCATTGGCACGACGTGATGTAGCTAAACAGTATTGAGGTTCAAACTCTGATGCTGGAAACTCTTCTCCTGCGACAATAGCTGCATAACCTTGGTAGAGATCCAAGGAGTGAGCGAAGTTATAAACATCAATGGTAAAGCCGCCTGCAGGACGGTTATTGTACTCAATGGCAATGTAATCGTCCCCGTCGCGGAAGAACTCGATATGGAAAAAGCGTTCTCTCATTCCAAATTCCTTGACTATGGCCTGGCCATACTTACGCAGTTTGGTATCCATATCCTTAAGCACATAGTAGGAATTATCCATCTTATAAATCATCAGATCAAGTGGTGTATGAGCATAATCGAAAGTCGTTGAAAAGACGATGTTGCCATCCTTGTCCACAAGCCCGTCAAAGGTACAGATTTCGCTAGAAGTGACAAATTTTTCAAAGAAATAAACGGTAGAATAGTCCCATTCAGCCTTAAAGTGATTTACATCTTCTTCTGTCTCAAGCTTAAAGGTGGCTGCAGCTCCCACTCCATTATCAGGTTTGGCAATCATTGGTAGACCGATTTCTTTCACTGCTTTATCCACATCTGCTTCCGTCTGGATAACAGCTCCAGGTACTACAGGGACACCTGCTTTTTTGAAAAGTTTCTTCATCTCAGACTTATATTTCGTCTTTTTGAGATCCTCCGGTTTGGCACCAAAGACATTGAATTGTTCTCTAAGTATTGCGTCCAGCTCAAGCCAGTATTCATTGTGGGACTCGATGCGGTCGATTGGACCATGCTTGTAGAAAAGAAAGGCAACTGCACGTTTGACTTCGTCTATGTTCTCAAGATTGTCCACACGGAAATACTCGGTTAAGCTATTACGCAAAGGTTCATCTAGTTGTTCGTAAGGCTCCTGACCAATTCCCAAAACGGTTATGCCTTTATTAGCTAACTCGATTGTAAACTGTTGGAAGTTTTGCGGATAGTAGGGAGAAATAACAAGGTAATTCATAGGCAACTCCTTTTATAGATACAGGTGTCCAAGAAAATAGGGCATTTGTTTACGCCACCATCCCCAGTCGTGGGCGACATCGTGCCCCCATTCAGCAAACCAGGCTGGAATTTGTTTCTGGTCAAAGGCTTCTTTGAGCTTGTAGAAAGATGGTAGACCGTCTTGTTCCCAGGCTCCGAGGCCCGTACAGACGACGATTTCTGCCTGACGGTAACGATCGATAAACCAGCCGTCGTTTTGATTCCAGATATAATCTACTGGTGAGTTTTGGTAAATAGCATCATCATTGTAGTAATCGCCAACGAAGAAACGTGCGTCGTAAACACCGCTGAGGGCAATCACCTTGGTAAAGACATCTGGATGCTGGAGAAAGAAATTGAGTGCATGATAGGCTCCCATCGAGCAACCTGTCGTCATCATGCCATCAAACCAACCTGTTTTATGCTTGATAAAAGGAATGGCCTCCTCAATCACATAGCGTTCGTAGGCACGATGCATCTCCGCCTGGTCATGACTATTTTTCCAAGTGGCCAACCAGCTTTCACTGTCCACACTGGAGAGGGTAAAGAATTGGACACGACCTTCTTCGATAAAGGAAGCACAGGCGTCTATCATGCCAAAATCATAGTATTCGTTGTGACTACCACCAGATGAAGCAAAAACCACAACTGGAATCCCAGCGTGTCCATAACGGTTGAGATACATTTCACGGTTGAGGTAGCCACTCCAGTGGCTAAGATTTTCAATATGCATTGGCTTTCTCCTTTCCTAACTTACCATTTCTCTGCAAAAAATCGGAGACAGTCTGGTAAATTTTCCGACCATGGAATCTCACTATGGATAGCACCAGACTGAACTTTCAAAACAAGATTATCCAAGTTTATTCCACCTGCAATCAAATCATGATAATAGCGAAGCGACGAGTCGATATAGGCTTGCTTGATATTGCCAGCCATCAAGGTCTTGTCCGTATCGTCTGCTTCTTCTGTGCCAACATAGATAAAAATGTGCTGTTCAGGCGACAGTTTCTTACGCTCGATATAGCGGTTAAAGGCTTCTTGGTGAAGCCAGTTAGCTGATGAAAAGACACCTAGACAACCAATTCGATCTTGGTACTCTAGTCCGATAAACTGGGTAATATTGCCTCCTAGCGACGAACCAATCATAGCCGTGTGCTGGCGATCAGCTTTGGTACGATAGGTTTCATCGATAAAAGTCTTGACCACCTCCATGACAAACTCGGCATACTCCACACCCTTACCTCCAAACTGCTGGCCTGGGATAGGAGATTCTTGAAACTTCCAAGCCGCATACTCATTCATCCGCCCCATACCATCATTGTCAATAGCAACAACAATCATGCGACTGATATCAGGATTCCGCTTAATGGCTGGAATAATCTTCCAAGAGTGCCCGATATAAGACTCCTTGCTGTAAAAGACATTTTGCCCATCATGAAAGTATACAACTGGATAAAAACGGTCTGTGTCTTTCTCGTAATCCTTTGGCAGGAGCACACGCACACGACGCTCTTTTCCAGTATAAGGCACCTTAAGTTTGTGTTCTTTCATTTTTAAGTAAAAGTAGGAATGATTCATTGTCAGAAAACTCTCTATATTCAAAATTTTATCTCATTATACCATAAAAATAGAAAAAAAGTCAGTAAATGTCCATTTTAAGGATAAATAACTAACTTTCTTCATTTGTTTTTCTGAATTCTTCTGGATTTTCTGATTAGAGGAGATTGTCAATCAAGTCATCGACAGCATCTTTTTTAGCTTGAGGTGTAATCTCAGTGATCATAATTCCAGCCACTGCTCGCTCAACCAAGCCTTCAACATCCATGCGTTTTTCATACTGCTCTGCATTCTCTATCTTAGGATTGGTCTTAGGACGGTCAGGCGCAAAAATAGTACAGCAATCTTCAAAAGGCTGGATTGAAATTTCAAAGGTATCGATTTCCTGCGCGATATCAATGATTTCCAACTTGTCCATCGTAACCACGGGACGAATAATTGGAGTGCTAGTCACAGCGTTGATAGTCTGCATACTTTCCAAGGTCTGGCTCGCTACTTGGCCAAGACTTTCCCCATTAATGATAATTAAACCTTTTCGTATCTCACGAATACGGTCGGTAATGCGCATCATAAAACGACGTGTCAGGGTCATGAGGTAGGCTTCTGGGGCTTTAGCCTTGATTTCCTCTTGAATCTCTGTAAAAGGCACCTCGATAAACTGGATATTGCCCCCAAACTTGGTCAATTTCCGAGTCAAATCGTGGGCTTTTTTAAGGGCACCAGGACTCGTGTATGGCGGACTGGCAAAGTGGACGGCTTCAATATCTACACCACGTTTAAGAGCTAGATAACCTGCCACGGGTGAATCAATACCCCCTGACAACATGAGCATGCCTTTACCAGAACTTCCCACAGGTAATCCTCCTGCTCCACGAAAAGTTTCATAGGAAAGGTAGGCCGCTTCCTCACGAACCTCAACTTGAAGATTAATATCTGGATTTTTCATCTGAGCTTGCACGTTTGGAATAGCCTCGAAAACAGCTCCACCAAGAGTTTGATTGAGTTCACGACTGTCCAATTCAAAGTTGTGGTCGCTACGCTTGCTAGTGATTTTAAAGGTCATCCCTTCCTTGTAGATTTCCTTCATGATCTCTTGGACAGCAGACTTCAAAACTTCCACAGACTTTTCAACCTTATACACAGGAGAAAAGTTTTGAATCCCAAATACTTGTTTGAGAGATTCTGCTACTGCTGTATAATCAGCTCCATTCAGGTAAGCGTGGGCACGGTCACGATCTGCGGTTACCTTAACTTGAGGATAGATGGACAAAACGTCCGAAATATTATTACGAAGTTTATTGATGAAACGCATACGATTTTTGTGCTTGGTTGACAATTCTCCATAGCGAATCAACATTTCTGAATACTGCATAAATGCTCCTATCTTACTTTTCTAGTTTGATTGTAAATTAATTTTAGCTTGGTCAAGAACTGCTCGACCTGACTCATATCATTTTCTAGGTCTAGGCTGAGGCGTACTGCTGACTGGGCCTTATCCTTGTCTACTCCCATGGCAATTAAAGTACCTGCAGGTTTTCCTGCCTTGGATGAACAAGCCGAGGTTGTGGAAATGAAAATATCATAGTCTTCAAAGGCGTGAACGATGACTTCACCACGAACACCCTTAATCCCAAAAGTCAGGATATGAGGGGCAAAGTCTTCCTCATCTGAAAAGACGAAAATGTCTGGATAGTCCAGAAGGGCTTGACGAATGACTGCCTTCATCTGCCCAGTCTTACTAGCAAAGATAGCTAACTTTTCCATAGATAAACGGAGGGCCTTGGCTGTTGCGGCAATCCCTGCTACATTTTCAGTTGTCGAACGATAGTCTCCCTCTTGACCACCACCTGTTAAAAGAGGCATGATCCTCTTACCAGACTTGATATAGACAAAGCCAACTCCTCGAACACCATGAAACTTATGACTTGAAAAGGTTGCAAAATCCACCCGATCAGTTAGATACTTTTCAGTTGGAATCTTAGCAAGTGCTTGAACTGCATCAACATGGAAGGAAATAGTCGGCTTATCTGCTAACAGTTTCGAAATAGCTTCAATAGGCTGGATAGAGCCGATTTCATTGTTAACTGCCATGATAGAGATAAGGATCGTATCAGGTCGTATCAAATCCTCTAGAGCCTTGACATCTAAAAATCCTTTCTCATCAACTGGGGCAATATCCACCTCAAAACCTTGACCTTTGAGCCAGAGGGCTGACTCCTTGACTGCTGGATGCTCAATAGCTGATACGATGATGTGCTTGCCAAACTGGGCTTTTTCAAAGGCCACACCCTTGATGACCCAGTTATCTCCTTCTGTTCCACCAGAGGTAAAAAAGATTTCGTCACTTTTCTTCCCAATCAAATCTGCAATTTGCTGCCGGGAAGCATCTAAAATTCGTGTTGCCTGGTCTCCCAAACGATGGAGGCTAGATGGATTTCCTACAATTTTTGAAGCGACCTGCATGTAAGTTTCAAGAGCTTCAGGATAAAGCTTAGTTGTCGCCGAATTATCAAAGTAGATCATGTTTTCTCACGCTTTCTAAAATCACTCCTTCTATTGTATCACGAAAAGAGACCTGCGACAAGAAAGGAAGATTCCTCTTTTTTTAAGATTTTTTTAAAGAAATGAGGTATAATAAATCATAATCAAAGGAGAGTATCATGTCTAACTATCGTAGAACTTCAAAACCAAAAACAGAACATATCAAAAAGGGATTTACTGTCTTTCAAAAAACGATTGCTACCATCGGTAGTATCCTTGGCCTCATCACCGCTACTATCACTATCATGAACGCCATGGATAATAATAAAAACAACAAAAAAGAACCGACGACAACCCAAACAACTGTTGTCAAAGAAATTCAAAAGGAATCCCCTCAGGAAAATACTACACCTAACAAGGACAACACTTCTACTAAAGAAAATACCCCACAAGAAGAAACTTCTCAATCCAACAAGAAAGAGGAGAAAAAAGAAGAACAGAAAACAACAACTCAGGACTCTTCTACACCTGCTACAAATAAAGAAACAAGCGATAATGGAACACAGTCAAATACGACGAGTTCTGAAACTAAAACGAACCAGTAATCACAAAATAGCTTCTTTCCAAATTTGGAAAGAAGCTATTTTTTTATTGTTGCAATACTTTTCGTGGTTTGGTTCCCTCAGCTGGACCGATGACACCGGCCATTTCGAGTTCTTCCATAAGGCGGGTCGCACGATTAAATCCAACTGACAAACGGCGCTGAATCATCGAAGCGCTAGCTTTCTGGGTCTCTATAACAAGAGACTTGGCTTCTTCAAAGAGCGGATCGCCACCAGCTTCACCGTCTGAGAAATCTCCTTCATTTTCAGGAACATCTCCTGGGTCAAAGCTATCATCATAGTCCGCATCCGCCTGTGCCTTGATGAAGTTTACGATGCGTTCAACATCATCATCCGAGATAAAGGATCCTTGCAGACGGACTGGGTGATTTTCATCGATTGGTTTAAAGAGCATGTCTCCTCGACCAAGCAGTTTTTCTGCTCCATTCTCATCCAAGATGGTTCGTGAATCTGTACCTGATGAAACTGCAAATGCCACTCGTGATGGAACATTGGCCTTGATGAGACCAGAGATGACATCGACTGATGGACGTTGCGTTGCAAGAATCATGTGAATCCCTGCAGCACGCGCCTTCTGTCCGAGACGAATGATGGCATCTTCCACTTCCTTGCTAGCCACCATCATGAGGTCTGCCAACTCATCCACAATGACAACAATCAAAGGCAGGGGTACTTGTTTGTACTCAGACTGGCTATTAAATTCCTCGACCTTGGCATTGTAACCAGCGATATTTCGCACTCCAACCTTAGCGAAGAGTTCATAACGGTTTTCCATCTCATCCACCACCTTTTGGAGAGCCTTGCTAGCCTTGCGTGGATTAGTCACAACTGGAATCAAGAGATGAGGAATGTCATTGTAAACGGATAACTCAACCATCTTAGGATCGACCATCATAAACTTGACTTGGTCGGGTCTTGCTTTCATCAAAATGCTAGCGATAATACCATTAACTGCGACTGATTTCCCTGATCCCGTCGAACCTGCAACCAGTAGGTGGGGCATCTTGGAAAGGTCAAAGGTGCGAGCAGTTCCATTGACAGCCTTACCCAGAGGAATTTCGAGGAGATTTTCTGGTTTAGTCTGAGACTGTTCCCAGAGCTCACGGAAGGAAACAGTCGCAATTTCAGAGTTAGGAACCTCAATTCCGACTAAGGATTTACCAGGTATTGGAGCCTCAATCCGAACATCCTTAGCTGCTAGAGCTAGCGCTAAGTCGTCTGCCAGATTGGAAATGCGGTTAACCCGTACACCGACTGCTGGTTTGACTTCATACTTGGTAACTGATGGTCCAATTTCAGCCCGTTCTACCGTCACCTTGATACCAAAGCTGGCAAAGGTTTCTTCTAGGATTTTGATATTTTCTCGAACAATCTTCTTTTCCTTCGATTGGTCTTTGGGTTTATCTGGCGCAAAGAGTTGCAAGTTTGGCAGTTTGTATTCAAGGGCTTCTTTGGCAGAAAAATCAACCTGAACCTCTTCATCCTCAAAATCTTCTTCCTCATCTGGAACGTCAAAGTCAGTTTGAGGGAGGATAATCTCCGGTTCGATCCATTCTTCCTCAGGAATTGGTGGGAAATCGTAGTCTGGTACTTCAGATAAGATTTCTCCCGTTTCAGGATCTACAGGAGGAAGCGGTAATGCATTCTGTTCTTCTTGTTCTCTCTGAATTCTGGCAGCTTCTTCAGCTTCTTGACGAGCCTTCTCTTCTTCTCTCTTGATGAAGCGTTCCTGTTTTCTCTGTTCCTGTTTTTCCATGAAGGATCTGAACTGCACTCCAATAAAGGCTGCAACATCATAAATAGACCAAGGACTAACCAAGAGTGCACCAACCAGAATCAAGAGAACACCAATAAAGTAAGAGCCGATATTTGAAAAAAGAAAGGCTATGGGGATATAGAGTCCGACACCAAGCAAGCCACCACCAGCGAAGCTAGTCACCCGCATACCAGTCAGGTCCGTCATAACTTGAGACAAGGTCCCTTTTAAAACTGACTGCTCCAAGCCATATTTCCATACCAAGTAGGCCTCAAAAATCAAGAGCAAGCCAGCGAAGATACAAAGAAATCCTGACAGAAGTCCCTCTTGCTTGCGGATCCATTTAAATAGAAAAAGATAAATGAGGAGGCCGCCTATAGCCACATAGGCCAAACTTCCGACCACCAGTCGAATGAGATTATAAAGAGTGACACCTGCCGCGCCAAGTTTGAGGGCTGCAATAATCAACAATAAGGCAATTCCTAAGGAAATCAGCATCCTCTGAATAGCCTGTTTTCTTTCGAGTTCTGCTTTAGACGGTCTCCGTCTTGTTTTTGTAGTATTCTTGTTTGCCATTCTTTTATTATACCATATTTCACAGCCATTTCGAATAGAGAAAAAGATTGCACCAAATGGTAACAATCTTTCTATTCTAATCCTTTTTATGCTTGTGGTTTTCGTAGGGAACCATAAACCACACCACTTACAATTGCCCCAACCAAAACAAAGGCAAGGTAGAGAAGGGCATTTGAAGTTAGGACGATAACGAAGATTCCTCCGTGTGGTGCCATGAGTTTGATTCCTGCAAGACCAACAAGTCCTCCTGCTACTGCAGAACCAAGGATGAAGCTTGGAATCGCACGAGCTGGGTCAGCGGCACCAAATGGAATCGCACCCTCAGTGATAAATGACAAGCCCATGATAATGTTTGTCAAACCAGAGTTACGCTCTTCTTTGGTAAATTTATTTTTAAAGAGGAGGGTTGCGACAAAGATAGCAAGCGGTGGCACCATTCCTCCCGCCATAACTGCTGCCATGGCTACCGAACCACCTGAAGAAACAGTCGCTGCAAGCGTACCTGTACCAAAGACATAGGCTGCTTTATTGACAGGCCCACCCATATCAACAGCCATCATACCACCAAGGACGATACCGAGAAGGACAGCTGAACCTCCTCCAAGACCGCCTAGGAAGTCATTCATAGCAGTGTTGATTGCTGCCATTGGAATGTTGACCGCCAACATGACAAATCCTGTCAGAATTGTTCCAAAAAGTGGCAAGATAAGAATTGATTTAGCCCCTTCAAGTGAACGTGGAACTTTAACGTATTTCTTGATAGCAAGAACCAGGGCACCTGCGATAAATCCACCAACAAGAGCACCTAGGAAACCAGATGAGACACCTGCAAGTGTTGAAGTTGCTTCTCCTCCTGCAGCATAAGGGATTTTACCAAATGCAAAACCTTCTTTGGCAATAGCACCAGCCACAAAACCTGCTACCAAACCTGGTTTTTCAGCGATAGAGTAGGCAACATAACCTGCAAAGACCGGGAGCATCAAGCCAAAGGCTGCGCCACCGATTTTCATGAACATAGAAGCTAGTTCATGGTAGGAACCAAGATTTCCAAGGCTATCCTGTGGCACACCAAAAGCTCCGTCGATCAAGAAAGCAAGGGCAATCATGATCCCGCCACCGATAACGAATGGCAACATTTGGGATACACCACTCATCAAGTGTTTGTAGAAGGCACCACCGATACTTTGTTTTTCATTGCTTGCTGTTGCAGCTTTTGCTCCATTAGCAGCACGGTAGATTTCAGCATCTCCTGAAAGAGCCAAGTTAATCAACTCTTCTGTCTTACGGATACCGTCTGCAACTGGACGGTTAACTAAAGGTTTTCCATCGAAACGATCCATCTCAACAGCCTTGTCAGCTGCGATGATAACAGCTTTAGCCTTGCTGATATCTTCCGCAGTCAATTGGTTACCAACACCGCTAGCACCATTGGTTTCAACCTTAATCCCAACCCCCATTTCAGCAGCTACTTTTTGAAGGGCTTCTTGGGCCATGTAAGTATGGGCAATCCCTGTTGTACAAGCTGTAACAGCAACGATAAAGTCACCATAGTTATTAGCAGGTGCTTGAACAGGTTTCTCAGCTTTTTCTGAAGCTTGGTTAAATAGTTCGATAACTTGATCTGCAGATGTTACCTGACGAAGTTTTTCAGCAAAACCGTCTTTCATCAAGTATTGAGACAATTCTGCCAAGGCAGCCAAGTGGGTATCATTGGCACCTTCAGGAGCTGCAATCATGAAGAAGAGGTCTGTTGGTTGCCCATCCAAACTCTCATAATCAACACCCTTGTTTGACTTAGCAAAGAGAACGGTCGCTTCTTTGACAGCAGAGTTCTTGCTGTGAGGCATAGCAATTCCATCACCCAAACCAGTAGAAGTTAGAGCTTCACGCGCCAAAATTCCTTCTTTAAAGGTTTCAAAATCCTTCACGTAACCGTGATCTACCAAACTTTTAATCATCTCTTCGATGACAGCTGTTTTTTCAGTTGCTTGCAAATCCACTAACATGACATCTTTTCTCAATAAATCTTGAATTTTCATCTTTTTTCTACCTCAACTTTTTCATAAGTTTCTTTAATAAATGCTGCAGTTGCTAAATCATCTGAAAATGTCGTTGCTGTTCCACAAGCTACTCCCCACTTGAAGGCTTCTACTGCGTCTTTTGATTTGACAAATTCACCTGTAAACCCAGCAACCATAGAGTCACCAGCTCCCACTGAATTCTTGACTGTTCCCTTGATAGGTTTTGCGAAGTATGCTCCCTCAGATGTGACAAGAAGAGCACCGTCGCCAGCCATGGAGATAATAACGTTTTGAGCTCCTTTGACCAGTAACTGACGAGCATAGTTCTCGATTTCTTCTAAACTTTCGAGTTTCACTCCAAAGATAGCTCCAAGCTCGTGATTGTTTGGTTTAACCAAAAGTGGCTGGTAGTCCAAACTATCAATCAAGGTCTGTCCTTCAAAGTCACAAACCACTTGCGCACCAGTCTGGCGTGTCAAGGCAATCAAATCCTTATAGATAACATTGCCCAGGTTCTTAGCACTCGAACCCGCAAACACAACCGTATCATCTTCTGTCAGACTTGAAAGAATAGCTTTCAATTCTTCTAGCTGAGCTGGTTCCACATTTGGACCCGTTCCATTGATTTCTGTTTCTTGGTCTGCTTTAATCTTGACATTGATACGAGTATCTTCTGCTACTTGAACAAAACGCGTTTCGATTTCCTCTTCTGCCAAAGTATCTGTGATAAATTTACCAGTAAAACCTCCGATAAATCCAGTCGCTGTATTTGGAATACCCAAGCGTTTCAAAACTCGACTGACATTGATTCCTTTCCCACCAGCAAACTTATCATCACTGTCCATACGATTGACACTGCCGACTTGAACTTGGTCCAAGCGCACGATATAGTCAATGGATGGATTGAGTGTGACTGTATAAATCATACTTCTATTACCTCCGTTTTCTTCTTAATAACCTGCAAGAGCTCATGCCCTTGACTTGTGATGACAATAGCGCGTTTAAGTGGTGCTACCTTGGCAAAGCAAGTTTGACCAATCTTTGATGAATCCACCAAGACGTAGGTCTGTTTGGCATTCTCCAAAATAGCACGCTTAACGGCTCCCTCCTCCATATCAGGAGTCGTATAATAACCATCGTCTACACCATTCATCCCGATAAAGGCACGATCAAAGTGCAATTGATTGATTTGGTTAAGAGCAACACCACCGATACATGCATCTGTTGCCATTTTGACACTTCCTCCAACCATGACAGTTGGAATCTGTTTTTCAACCAACTGAACCGCATGGTGAATGGAATTGGTCACAACTGTGATATTCTTATTAACCAATTCCTTGATTAAAAAAAAAGTTGTCGTTCCAGCATCAATAAAGATAACATCTTGTTCCTTGATAAGAGAGGCAGCTTTCTGAGCCAGTAGCTTCTTCTCTTGAAGGTTTTTGACAGATTTTTCTTGAATAGTTTCTTCTTCCTGCAAGGAGTGAGGCAATTCTGCTCCACCATGCACACGGCGAAGCTTGTTTTCCGCCTCCAACTCATCCAAATCTCTTCGAACCGTTGATTCTGATGTTTCTAATAGACTAACCAATTTTTCTAGGGAAACTACATGATGTTGATTTAACTCCTCTAAAATCAGTTGCTTCCGCTCAGTTTTTAACACCAAACCACCTCCTGTTATCGTTTACACTATTCATTCTAGCACATTCTCTACCAAAGTCAAGCATTTTTTATCATTTTATTTCAAATTCTATCATTTTTCTTATTTCCAAAATTTTTATTGCAAGATAAGTGGCTTTATGGTAGACTATTTGAGTAAGTATTGGAAGATTACTCAAGAGGCTTAAGAGGCCGTGTTGGAAACGCGGTAGGCGTGTAACAGCGTGCGTGGGTTCGAATCCCATGTCTTCCGTAGAACAAAGAAAAACTGCACCTCAATGCAGTTTTTTATCGTTCTAAGAACAATATCTAGAAATGAAAGGCTGAGTTACTCTAACTATCACACCACATTTTTCTGTATCCTGCCCTATCCTAGAATCACTTTGATTTCATAAAAAAACAAGTAGTTTATTAAGACTACTTGTTTTTCTTCTAAATCTTGTGATTAGATATTGCTTTTATCTTTTTTATCTGAAGATTTGTCTGTTGATTTATCAGTGGATTTGTTTGAAGATTTATCTGAAGACTTGTCTGTAGATTTGTTCTTAGATTTTGTAGAATTCTTACGATCAATCTTATCATATCCTTCTGTAGTATCCATTAACTCAGTTGATAAGGTACGATAGTCTTCTTGAGAAATCAGCCAGTTTCCATCCTTATCCTTGGTTAATTTGATTTCTGTATCAAAATCTCCAGTAGTCAGGGGTGTTAGAGCGGCTTCGGCATCTACATCACTATAGATAGCAAAATCTTTTCTAAAGAGGTGTTCATAAATCCAGTAAGTCACCAATGTTTGGTAACGCTTGATGTCAACATCCGAACCAGCTTGGTTGTACTTACCTAAGTTATCAATACCTCCAATAAGAATCGTTAACACTTCTCTGATGGAAGAAGTCAAGCCTTTAGAGTGTAACTTTTTAGAGTTAAAAGTCACAGTCGCAGTGTTACCTGATTCATCAACCTTTACATCTTTCACAGTGTAAGAACCGATATCTTGGAATAACTTGCGTTTCATTTTCAAGAAACCTGAAATCGTTTCTTCTGGTGTTTCTACAGGAAAATCCTTGTGCCATTGTATTGAGTAGGTAGACGCAGGTGAAAGACCTTCTTCTTTAATTTTTTCACTTGTTTGTACTGCAAATATGGCCTCAGTCCATTTTTCATAAGTTTCGCCATAAATCTTCTTGAATCGTGCAGAGTCGCTAGTGAGAACAGAGTCTAGGAGAATTTCAGCATCTTTTGTGACTTTCTCTTTAACTTCCGCTGCTTCATCCTTCTTCTCAACTTGTTCCGTTTTCTCCTTGTCATCAGAAGAAGCTTCAGATGACTGATTAGACAATGCAGAACATGCACCTAAGACAACTGTTGAGAGTGCTAAGATAGTTAATAACTTAATCTTTTTCATGTTTCACCTCTTTATGAAAAATTTACTCTTGGAGACCACCTCCAAGTAGATTTGTTTAGAAAAACACGGGGTTCATCTAACGGAGAATGGGGGATTCGAACCCCCGCGCCGGTTACCCGACCTAACGATTTAGCAAACCGTCCTCTTCAGCCTCTTGAGTAATTCTCCACTAGCAAACTAAAACAAATAGGATGCAATAAAGGATACAACAAAGGATATAATTTGGAAAAAATCATACTGTATACCTGTTTATAATGGAGCCGGTGGGAGTCGAACCCACGTCCAAACACCTGCCAACATATTTGTCTACAACCATAGGTTATGTATTGTTTTAACAGCTCCTCGACACATAACTCAAGCCTAGGAACTGCGAGTCTATTAATCTCTTATCAAACCACTAGACAAGGCTTGATCGTATCTCGTTAATCATAAGACCTGTCATTGAACACGAGCAATCCAAATCAGGTCACGCCTGCTGGTTTTTAGGCAGCTAGAGCGTAAGAAGTGTTATTTTTTGCAGTTATATTTAACTGAGCGTTTACGTCGCCACACGGGTTGCAAAATATGCCTCATAATGCCTGTCGAATCCGTAACGACCCCAAAAGGATAGAACTATTATAACCCATCTTCAAAAAAAATGCAAAATCAAGCCGTTTCTTTAGAAAAGAACCCATTTTAAGGCTTCTGATAAGGCTTGGTAACCGGCTACACTTAGATGGAGACCATCTGTTGTATAGGCTGATTGAAGTTGTCCTTCTGAATCTGTCAAACTATCATAAATCGGCACAAAATCTACCTGCATATAGGCGGATGCTAGAGCCTCATAGGCTTGGTTCCATTCTCTAATCTTTTCATTGGTACGAATATATACTGTCTGCTTGTATTTCTCTCCCTCATTGACTGGCAGAATAGAAAAGAGCTTTATTTGTGACAGCGGATAATCTCGGTTAATCGATTGGATTACACGCTCAAGATTATCCAAGGCTTCATTCATGGGAATATCTTTTCCAATATCGTTTGTCCCAATTAGGAGAACAATTTGATCCACAGCATCACCATAAAGATGTGCATCAAGGTTATCTAGTAAGAGTCCAGTTTGGTAACCTCTAATCCCTCGATTGACAATCGTCTTGGCAGTCCCGAGTAGCTCTTGTAAAGGGTAGTATTCTACAATCGAATCGCCAATAAAGATGATATCTGGCTCTAGAACAGACACTTGATTCAATTCACGATACTTGGTTTGAATCTTTTCCTGCTCCTTTAAGAGCCAATTTTCTAATAACTGTACTGCCACCTTATCCCTCTTTCTCTAACCACTTTTCTAGAACCTGATAAACGCCACCTTGGCTGTTAGCTGGTGCTAGGGCAGTTGCAACTGCCTTGGCCTCATCATCAGCATTTTCCATAGCATAGGAAATTCCAGCCATCTCCAACATCTCAACATCATTTTCGCTATCACCAAAAGCCATGATCTGTTCCGATGTCAAATCCCAGCGCTTGAGTAATTCTTCCAATCCCCAAGCCTTGTGAACACTAGCCTGCAGGATATCGATACAGCCATAACCGCTAGAAACAGCTCTTACACGACCATCAAAGAGGTCATTGATTTCCTGCAAAACTGAACTAGAACGTTCTTCACCAACGACCATGCTCATCTTTAGAACTCCTCCAAAGAGGTCTGAGTTTAGCTCATCCACAAAATTGGTCCTTTGGTAAAGTTTTTCAATCATCTCTGGAGTCATAAATTTTTCCAGGTCTGTAAAAACCGTTCCTTCCTTGACAAAACTCCCATTCATACTAGTGACGACGAACTGATCTCGACACTCCCTCCCTTTAAAATGAAGGAGAGCCTTGTCAACCATAGCATCATCCCAAGTCTGAGCCTGAAGTAATGTATCATACTCAAATATCCGCGCACCGTTGGCAACAACAAGGACTACTCGACTCGCCAAGTGCTCTAATAATTGCCTCATCCGGTGAACTTCATTCCCCGTCGCAATGACAAAACGGATACCTCGTTCATCTAATTGGTCTAAAATCTTTTCCAAACGGGGCAGATCCAGCTGCCCCCTCGGATCCAGCAAGGTTCCATCCATATCTGTTGCAATCAATTTAATTGTCATCTCGTCTCCTTTAGGGCGAGTGCCTACCACTTCAACCCTACATGTTCATTCATTTCTTTATAAGCTGTGTCAATTCGTTCCTTGGTCGCCTCATCCAACTGCTCTCGGTAACGTCCTCCTTCAATGAAGTCCTCCAAGATATAGGTCTGATAGAGGAAGAGAGGATAGCCTTCTGAGGAGTAAGTCCCTTTGGGTGTTCGATTAACCCAAGTAGGATGCGCTTTGGCAGTTTCAATCCTTGTCTTTCCATCTTTTTTCTTAATGGTCACATCCATGAGAACTCCTCGCTCAGTCCACTTGGCATTTTCCTCGTCTTGCATGGTTTCAATGCGCTGGTTTGAGAGGAAATTTCCCATGGAATAGATAATCAGTTTTTTGTCACCATCTTTTTCAACTGTTTCAGCAGGTTCAACGACGTGAGGATGCCCTCCAAAGATAATATCAGCTCCCCAGTCAATCATCTTGTGGTACAGTGTTTTCTGTTCTTCCGTTGGTTCTAACTGGTACTCAATTCCCATCTGAGGCATAACAACAGTGATATCCGCTTCTTTCTCTGCACGCTCGATTTCTGCCTTCATCTTTTCTTCGTTTAAGTCAGAAAGATAGCGATTATAGTCCTCTTGGGAAATAGATTGTTCAATGCCATTAAAACCGTAAGAATAGGCCAGGAGAGCCACCTTGATTCCATTGACTTCCTTGATGACTATAGGGGCTTGGTCACGAGATTCATGTGTGTAAACTCCTATGGGGGTCATTCCAGCCTTTTCAATAGCTTGAGCCGTTGAAACCACTCCCTCAATTTGAGAATCCAAAATATGATTATGAGCCAAGTCTAGAACTTGGTAGCCTGCATCCTTGATCGCGTCCATTACTTCTCCAGGTGCATTAAACAATGGATAACCTGCCAAGTAGTGGTCCTTGTTCACTGTTCCTTCAAAGTCACCAATTACCAAATCCGCTTGTTTGAGCCAGGGTTTTACATACTCAAAATTTTCATGGAAATCATAGGTTCCATCTTCTTTAAGAGCTGTTCGGTAGATAGGGATATGGTAGAGAAGGTCACCATTTGCCATGATACGCGCCGTTGTTTCACCAGACTGATCTTCCTTGGATTGACCAGATGTCCTAGCAGAATCAAGAGTTTGACTACTAGGACTCGTTTCCTTACTACCTTGTACTGCTCGAACTAGCAAATTTAGTCCCATAGATAAGACAACTGCAAGCAGCAACACCGTAATAAACTGGGCATTGGTCCAGGATTTATAATTCCGAAAGAACCCAATACTTCTCTCCAACAATCCATCAATAGGTCCATGAGACCGTCTATTTTGTCGCTTTTCCATCTGTATTCTCCCTTGCTTTCTTATGCAAGTCTTTTCTTTTATTATACCACAGACAAAAGAGGAATACCGTTTATTATATTATTTTTAGCAACTTCTGCGACTTTCTTTCTCGCCTATTTTGTGTTATCATGTAGAGGTAATGAAAGGAGAGAAAATGTCTGCTATAGAACGTATTACAAAAGCTGCTCATTTAATTGATATGAAAGATATTATCCGCGAAGGGAATCCGACTCTTCGCGCAGTTGCTGAGGAGGTTACTTTCCCATTATCTGATCAAGAAATCATCCTTGGCGAAAAGATGATGCAATTCCTAAAACATTCCCAGGATCCCGTTATGGCTGAGAAAATGGGCTTGCGTGGTGGTGTTGGACTTGCTGCTCCTCAATTAGATATCTCAAAACGTATTATCGCTGTTTTGGTCCCAAATATTGTAGAAGAAGGCGAAACTCCACAAGAAGCCTACGACTTACAAGCCATTATGTACAATCCAAAAATCGTCTCCCACTCTGTTCAGGACGCTGCTCTTGGCGAAGGAGAAGGTTGCCTATCTGTTGACCGTAACGTGCCAGGTTATGTAGTCCGCCATGCCCGAGTCACTGTTGACTACTTTGATAAGGACGGCGAAAAACACCGTATCAAGCTAAAAGGATACAACTCTATCGTTGTCCAACATGAAATTGATCACATCAACGGAATCATGTTTTACGATCGTATCAATGAAAAAGATCCATTTGCTGTTAAAGATGGTTTACTAATTCTGGAATAAAGAAAATCCCGTTGCAAGACGGGATTTTGTGTTATAATAGAGGCATGAAAACAAATGATATTGTCTATGGCGTCCATGCCGTTACCGAAGCCCTACTTGCAAACACAGGAAACAAACTCTACCTCCAAGAAGATCTAAGGGGTAAGAATGTTGAGAAAGTCAAGGAACTGGCTGCTGAGAAAAAGGTCTCCATCTCTTGGACCTCAAAAAAATCCCTCTCTGAAATGACCGAAGGCGCTGTCCATCAAGGATTTGTCCTTCGAGTTTCTGAATTTGCCTATAGCGAGCTAGATCACATTCTTGCCAAAACGCGTCAAGAAGAAAATCCTTTGCTATTGATTCTGGACGGGTTAACTGACCCTCACAACTTAGGTTCTATCTTGAGAACTGCTGATGCAACCAATGTCTCAGGGGTCATCATTCCCAAGCACCGTGCTGTCGGTGTAACTCCAGTCGTTGCTAAAACGGCTACTGGTGCTATTGAGCATGTACCGATTGCCCGAGTAACCAACCTCAGTCAAACTCTAGATAAACTCAAGGATGAAGGCTTCTGGACCTTTGGAACGGATATGAACGGTACCCCTTGCCACAAGTGGAATACAAAAGGAAAAATCGCCCTCATCATCGGAAATGAAGGAAAAGGTATCTCTAGCAACATCAAAAAACAGGTCGATGAGATGATTACCATTCCCATGAATGGACATGTTCAAAGTCTCAATGCCAGTGTGGCTGCAGCCATTCTCATGTACGAAGTTTTTCGAAACAGACTATAAAAAAGTTTCCAATCAAAAGATTGGAAACTTTTTTATGATTATACTCAATGAAAATCAAAGAGCAAACTAGGAAGCTAGCTGTAGACAGCTCAAAGCACTACTTTGAGGTTGTAGATAAGACTGACGAAGTCAGTAACATATATACGGCAAGGCGAAGCTGATGTGGTTTGAAGAGATTTTCGAAGTGTATTAACTATGTTCTGTAATAAACTTGTAGGCTTCTTGACCTGCAATAGCCCCATCTCCAACTGCTGTTGTCACTTGGCGAAGGTCTTTTTGGCGAACATCCCCAACCGCAAAGATACCATCAACGGCAGTCTTCATGTGGTTATCTGTTACAATCCACCCCGCCTGGTCTTGAATATTCAAATCCTTAACAAAATCACTAACAGGGTCAAGTCCAACATAAATAAAGACACCTCCAAAGGCTTGCTCTGTCACTTGACCAGTTTTTACATTTTCAAATACAACTGACTCTACTCTGTTTTCACCTTTGATTTCCTTGACGACAGAGTCCCAGATAAAGTTGACTTTCTCATTTGCAAAGGCACGGTCTTGCAAAACCTTTTGAGCACGAAGTTCATCTCGACGGTGAACAATCGTAACAGTCTTGGCAAAACGAGTCAAGAAGAGAGCTTCTTCTACCGCTGAATCTCCACCACCAACTACGAGCAAGTCTTGGTCACGGAAGAAAGCTCCATCACAGACCGCACAATAGGAAACGCCTCGGCTATTTAGTTCTTCTTCTCCAGGAACCCCCAAAAGACGGTGTTTAGACCCAGTTGCCACGATGACAGTACGAGTTTCGTAAACTTGGTCATCAGTAATAACTTTCTTAAAATCACCATGGTCTTCTACATTTTCAACAAATCCATAAAGGTGCTCTACTCCAAGATTTTCAAGAGGTTCAAACATCTTTTCAGCCAATTCAGGTCCACTGATGTTGGCATAACCTGGATAGTTTTCGATATCAGATGTGTTATTCATTTGTCCACCTGGCAGACCACCTTCAATCAAAGCCACTTTCAGATTGCTTCGAGCAGCATATAAGGCAGCGGTCATTCCCGCAGGTCCAGCACCGATAATAATCGTATCGTACATTTCGATTCCTTCTTTCTTGTTGTAACTATCTTTATTCTAACTGTTTGAAGTTTATTTAGCAAGCATTATGCTCTGAAAACTAAAATGAGGCTCATGACGGCAAAGGATAATACTGGAATCACCAAAACCCCAATCATAATCATATCATAGAGATGGGCTTGACGGGCCTTAGCTGTCTTGTCCACACCAGACATGGCTCTCAATCCAATCCAAATCCCCAGAAAAATCACGACAAGGATGGTCGTTAAGATCAAACTCTCGAAATACAAAGAAAATAGATGCAGTAGCATGATCTCTCTCGTTTCTATCTTTTTTAAAGAGTAAACTCAGCTAGTCCAACTAACTGAGTTTTCCTTTTTCTATTATATCAAATATAAGTCCGTTTGTAACTAGCAAAGAATTCTTTTGTTCGTTCTTCTTTCGGATGATTGATGATTTCATCCGGTGTGCCTGACTCGATGATTTTCCCTTTATCTAGGAACAAAATCTTATCTGCCACTTGGGCTACAAAAGACATATCGTGACTAACCAAGATCATGGTCTGACCAGACTTAGCGGCATCTGCAATAGATTTTTCCACTTCTCCGACCAATTCTGGATCAAGAGCTGATGTTGGTTCGTCCAAGAGCAAGACGTCTGGTTTCATAGCGAGGGCACGCGCTAGGGCAACCCGTTGCTTTTGCCCACCTGACAAATGGCGAGGGTAATGTTGCTCCTTATCAGAAAGACCGACCTTAGCCAACTCTTCCTTGGCGATTTTGGTTGCTTCCTCATCTGATAATTTCTTAACAACAACCAAGCCTTCCTTGACATTGTCAAGGGCTGTTCGGCGTTCAAATAAGTTGAACTGTTGGAAAACCATGGACAACTTGCGACGAAGGGTCAAAATTTCCTCTTGGCTAATCTGAGAAAAATCAACTTTAAAATTATCAATCTGAATCGTTCCACTATCTGGAGTTTCAAGGTAGTTCAAACTACGAAGAAAGGTTGATTTCCCAGCTCCAGATGAACCAACCAAAGCCACTACCTCACCTTTTTGGATATCCAAGTCCAGATGATCCAAGACAGTTTGTCCTGAAAAGGATTTACTTAAATTCGAAATCTTAATCATTAACGAAGGTCTCCTTTCACATCTGTAGTTACTGTATCCGGCGCTGAAATTTGCATTTTCTTCTCGATAAAGCGACCGAGGCTTTCGATTCCGATATTGACTACCCAGTAAACAAGGGCTACGGAGATGAATCGCTCAAAATAGCGATAATCGGCTCCACCCAAAATCTGAGCCTGGGCAAAAACTTCGACAACACCCGCGCTAAAGGCTAGAGAAGTTCCCTTGGTCAAACCGATAAGGGAATTGATCAAGGTTGGAGTAGCTACCACCGCTGCATTAGGAATAATGACACGACGATAAACTTGCGCACGGGTCATCCCCAGACTGCGTGCCGCTTCAATCTCACCAGGATTGACAGAAAGAATGGCTGCACGAATGGTTTCGCTGGCATAAGCAGCCTCATTAAAGGCAAAAGCTACAATAGCAAAGGTTGCTGCTGGAATAGCATTGATATTGAAGCTAGTTCCCCATTGTTGATTGAGGGCTTTCAGAGTAAGTGGAATCCCGTAGTAGGTCAACATAAGCTGAACCAAAATCGGTGTCCCTTTTAAAAAGCTGACAAAAAAGGCTTGCAAGGGATATAAAATCTTAACACGGTTGATTTTAACAATGGCAAAAACCAAGGCTAGCACCAAACCAAAAATCGCACCACTAAGCGTCAACATGATAGTTGTGGGAAGTTGTTGGACAATCCTTGGAATTCCATCAAAGACCGAACGCAAACTAAAGAGCTTACCATCCGGAATGAGTTGCATCAAACTTTGGTACCAATCTGATGCTAAAAATGTTGTAACAGTCATAAAAACATCCTCTCCTGATAATGATTCATTCTATCATACTTCTGCTCGCAAGCAAATTATTTGCTACGAGCTATTCAGACTTTGTCTATCTTCTAGTTTATCACACTTTAAAACAGGGAGGCTATATATTTTACCTATCAAGGAGATAAATAAAAACTATCTCAAACCTAAGTCCTCATAGTTTTTTCTATAGCCGATTTGTTTAACAGCACCATTCTCCACCAGAATTGGACGTTTTAACAACATGCCATCACTAGCCAGAAGCTTGGCTGCTTCTTGTTTTGACAAACTTCCCACCTTATCTTTCAGGCCCAGTTCACGATATTTGATCCCGCTGGTATTGAAAAATTGTTTCAATTCAAAACCAGAAGTTTCTAGCCAGTTTAAAATAACTTCTTCACTTGGTGTTTCTTCTACGATATGGACGTCTTGGTATTCAAGTCCGAGTTGGTCTAGTTCATTTTTGGCTTTCTTACAAGTTGAACATTTTGGGTATTCGATAAATTCTAACATCTTTTTTCTTTCTATTCTTTATTTTCATTTTCTTGAAAAACCGCACCTTCACGCTGCAAGAGCCAGGCTTTCTTTTCGACTCCAGAAGCATAGCCTGTCAGACGATTACCTGCACCCAGCACTCGATGACAGGGGACGAGGATGGACCAGGGATTGCGCCCCACTGCTCCACCAATCGCTTGGGCAGAAGCTACTTGCAGGTCCTGCGCTATTTGCCCGTAAGTCACTGTTTGACCATAAGGAATGGCCTGTAAGTATGCCCAGACTCGCTTTTCAAAATCTGTTCCAATAGGAGCCAAAGGTAAGTCAGATAGATCCTGAACACTGCCTTCGAAATAGGTATCTAAATAGGAAATAACTTGCTCTAATACAGGATGGCTATCAACCTCTTCTATCGTTTCATCCCCTAATCCCCTCTCAAAATGAGTTTGGTCCTGCACCCAAATTCCATACAGATATTGCTCGTCAGCAACTAAGGATAAGGTCCCAATTGGCGACGGATAGACCATTTTTGTGTACTTTTTCTGCATCATTATTTTAATTTCTGATAAGCCAAGCGTTCCCCATCAACTGGAACCTTACCGACCTGACTAAATCCAAGTTTTTCAAAGATATGCTGCATGGCCTTGTTTTGTGCATGCGTATCTGAACGAAAATCTAGGTAATCAAAACCTTCAATCAAGCCTTCTAGGAAAGTCTGAGCAACTCCTTGTCCTTGGACATCTGCTGCCACAGCGATACGGTGAAAGACCAGATATTCTGATTCTTCTCCCTGCCAACTTCCTTCATAAATGGCTTCATGGGCTTTCTCTGGGTTCTTGGTCACAGCAGCATAGGCTAACAGTTCTCCATCTTCCATGGCCACATAGGCTTGACCAGAGATGATATCATCAATAATGATGTTAGCATTTGGATAGCCATTTTGCCACTGGTCACTACCAGACTCAGCTAAGCACTTTTTGGCATCCTCCATCACCTTCATAATTGCATCTACTTCGTTTGGAAAGGCTAAACGAATCTCCATCTTTTCCCCTCATTTCTAACTATTTTCTCTCATCATAGCATAATTTAAGGCTTTCTACAAGCAGTTGAAACTTGACTTTTGTTTTTTATTATTTTATAATCTAGTTATTAAAACTAGATAAAAAGGAGTTGGAAATGAATTCTAACTTTTCCTACCCAAAATGGGAAGACATTCCAAACATTGACCTCTATCTGGATCAGGTTTTGCTTTATGTCAATCAAGTCTGCGCCCCTGTCTCTCCAGATAAGGACAAAGGGCTAACAGCATCCATGGTCAATAACTATGTCAAAAATGGTTACCTGACAAAGCCTGACAAGAAAAAATACCAACGCAAACAGATTGCCCGTTTGATTGCCATCACCACTCTCAAGTCTGTCTTTTCGATCCAAGAAATCGCCCAGACACTGAATACTCTGCAAACTCAAGCGAGCTCAGACCAGCTCTACGACGCTTTTGTAGACTACATGAACCATGGGATTGATCCAGAAAATCCTATTATCCAAACCAGCTGTCAAACCGTTAAACTCTATCATCAAACTCTAAACTTAATCCTTATCAAAGAAGAGGAGGAAATCCAATGAACACCAGCTTAAAGCTCAGTAAAAAACTCAGTTTTGGTGAGGAAATTGCTAATAGCGTGACCCATGCTGTGGGTGCCGTTATCATGCTCATCTTACTCCCTATTTCATCCACCTATAGTTATGAAGCACACGGATTTTTATCATCTTTGGGTGTTTCTATCTTTGTTATCAGTCTATTTCTCATGTTCCTCTCGTCAACCATTTACCACTCTATGGCCTATGGTTCGACCCACAAATACGTCTTGCGAATCATCGACCATTCTATGATTTATGTGGCTATCGCAGGCTCTTACACGCCGGTCGTATTGACTTTAATGAATAACTGGTTTGGCTATCTCATTATTGCCATTCAGTGGGGAACGACCATCTTTGGCATCCTCTATAAAATCTTCGCTAAAAAGGTCAATGAGAAATTCAGCCTTGCCCTTTACCTGATCATGGGCTGGTTGGTTCTGGCTATCATTCCTGCCATTATCAGTCAAACAACGCCAATTTTCTGGAGTCTTATGGTAACTGGCGGACTCTGCTATACAGTTGGAGCTGGATTTTACGCTAAGAAAAAACCTTATTTCCACATGATTTGGCATCTCTTTATCCTAGCGGCATCTGCACTCCAATACATCGCGATTGTTTATTACATGTAAAAAAGTTGAGAATCTTTTCTCAACTTTTTTCTTTACACATATTGATAAAGTACTGATGCAAGCGAGCATCATCTGTCAATTCTGGATGAAAAGAAGTTACCAGCATCTTTTTTTCTTGAGCTGCAACGATTTGATCGTCTACTGTTGCTAGAATTTCTACACCCTCTCCAACACTACTGATAATCGGTCCACGGATAAAGGTCATGGGAATCTTGCCAACTCCCTTACATTCTGCCTCTGTATAGAAACTTCCTAGTTGGCGCCCATAGGCATTGCGCTCAACCACTATGTCCATAGTCGCTAGATGACTTTCTTCCTGAGAAGTGATTTCCTTAGCTAGCAAAATCAAACCCGCACAGGTTCCAAAGACTGGTAAGCCATTGAGAATAGCTTCTCTTAGAGGAAGCAGCATCTGCTGGTCGCGCAAGAGCTTGCCCATGGTTGTAGACTCACCGCCAGGTAATATAAAACCCGCCAAGTCACTATGATGCTGTTGAAAATCATCTAAATTTCTGATTTCAACACTAACAACACCTAACTTTTCTAACACTTTTGCATGTTCTTCAAAAGCGCCTTGCAAGGCTAGTATTCCGATTTTCATCTATTTTCCTCGCTCAGCCATGAGAATTTGGATTTCATTCTCATTGATACCAACCATGGCTTCTCCTAGGTCTTCAGAGATTTGAGCCAAAATTTGAGGATTTTGGTAGTTGGTTACGGCCTTAACGATAGCACTTGCTCGTTTAACAGGATCACCTGACTTGAAAATACCTGAACCGACAAAGACGCCCTCTGCTCCCAATTGCATCATCAATGCCGCATCTGCTGGCGTTGCAACACCTCCAGCTGCAAAGTTTACAACTGGCAATTTTCCATGTTCATGGACATGTTGAACCAATTCAACAGGGACTTGCAAGTCCTTGGCAGCAACATAAAGTTCATCCTCACGTAGGTTTTGAATCCGTCGGATTTCCTGATTCATCATACGCATATGGCGAACAGCTTGAACAATATCGCCTGTCCCTGGTTCTCCTTTGGTACGAATCATGGATGCTCCTTCAGCGATACGACGCAAGGCTTCACCCAAGTCCTTTGCCCCGCAGACAAAAGGAACTTGGAATTCCTTCTTATCCACATGGAAACGGTCGTCAGCTGGAGACAGCACTTCACTCTCATCGATATAGTCAATCTCAATAGCCTCTAAAATCTGAGCTTCTACAAAATGCCCGATTCTAACCTTGGCCATCACTGGAATGCTGACCGCTTCTTGGATTTCCTTAATCATCTTTGGATCACTCATGCGGGAAACTCCACCAGCTGCACGAATATCAGCAGGAATCCTCTCCAAGGCCATGACAGCAGCCGCACCAGCAGCTTCCGCAATTCGAGCCTGTTCAGGGTTCTGAACGTCCATGATAACCCCACCTTTGAGCATCTGTGCCAAGTTTTTATTTAGTTCATAACGATTTTCAGTCATTTCTTAATCCTCATCATTTGTATTGGTAGCTACCATTTTATTTTATGTCAGATTAGAATGAAGTACAAGATAGAAAAACAAAAACTGTCTGGGTACAGAAGTATAAAAAACTATCTGACCTTAATTTAAGGCCAGATAGCTCATCAATTTTTATTTTTCAGCTGTAAGTGCAGCCATTGTAATGTAGTTGTATGGTTTGTTGAAATGTGGCAAGAAGAATAGGTCTGTCAAGGCCAATTTATCAATTGTTACATGCTCTTGGATAGCAAGTGAGAACATATGAATTCCCATGCTGATAGCAGAATCACGTGATACCATTTGAGCGCCAAGAATTTCGCGACTGTCTTTATCAAAGACAATCTTGATGGCAACTTCATGGTTGTCATGCTTCATAAATTCTGGTTTTTGAAGATCGTTAAAGCCTGTTTCAGTTGCGTTGTAACCAGCAGCTTTAGCTTTTTCAAGAGTCAAACCAGTTGAGACCATGTGAAGACCATAGATTGAGATACCGTTTGATCCTTGTACGCCGATTCCTTCAAGTTCGTGTCCACAAGCGTTGTAAGCACCAACGATACCAGTACGAACAGCGTTTGAAGCAAGCGCGATGTAGCTAGTGTCTTTACGAGCGTTGTCATAGACAGTCGCACAGTCACCTACTGCATAAACACCTGGAATTGATGTTTCTTGTTTCTTGTCTACAAGGAAAGCACCGTTACGGAAGAGTTCAATCTTACCATCAGCAAGAGCTGTGTTTGGACGGAAACCAACTGCAAGAACAACCATATCCACATCAAATGTTTCTTTGTCTGTTACTAAGCGTTCAACTTTTCCATCACCTTGGATGGCTTTAACTGTTTGACCAAGAGCCAAACGGATGTTGTGTTCTTCCAAGTTCTTCGCCATCATTTGAGTGAAGTCTTTGTCATAGTAGCCGTTCAAGACAGTATCTACGATATCTACAAGCACTACTTCTTTTCCAAGACGCTCGAAAGCTTCAACAAGTTCAACACCGATATAACCACCACCAACAACTGCGATGCGCTCAAGGTGTTTGCTCTTGTCAGCAAGTTTTTCGATAACTTCTTCTGCGTTTTGGTACAACTTAACAAATTGAACATTTTCAAGTGTTGCTTTGAATTCGCGGTTGCCCTTAACGATTTCAACACCTTCGATTGGAGGCAAGATTGGAGTTGAACCAGTCGCAAAGATCAATTTGTCATAAGACTCTTTGTGTTCTTGACCTTCAACTTCTGCTGTCACAACTTTATTGTCATAGTCGATTGAAAGAACAGGTGAGTTCATATAGACTTTTGCACCCTTAGCTTCCAATTTTTCTTTGTCAGAGTAGAACAAGCCTTCAGCTCCGTCGATTTGTTCCCCAATCCAAAGCGCCATTCCACATCCAAGGAATGAGATATTTGAGTTTTGGTCAAATACAACGATTTCATTTTCATGTCCAAAATTGTCCAACATAGTATTGATACATGCTGTACCAGCGTGGTTAGCACCAACTACAACGATTTTACTCATAGAAAATTTCCTACCTTTAATTTAATAATTTAAAATTTACATTTCTAGTATAACATTTACTGTTAGCGTTTACAAGATATTTGCTCAATATTTACTCAGAATTCTCTTTTTTTCAGAAAAAAAAGCACCTAACATTGATAAATCTAATTTTTCTATTATTTTCATACTAATTTTGAGCATATTTCTTGACTTTTTGTCAAAATTCATTTGTGAAAACGCTGACTTTATGATATGCTAGAGACATGGAAAGGAAATGTAAGGGGTTTAATTTCTCTTTAACGACCTTATATTGAATGATTTCCTATAAAGAGAAAGGAGCTGGTAGCTTGCCCCTTCATTCACGTTCTGAACGGCTAATGGGAACAACTATCACGATTTCATTAGTAGATGAACAGGCTGATTGCCTACTTCAAGGAGCCTTTGATTTGCTCAAGGAACTCGAATACCGCTTTAACGCCAACAGTCAAGAATCCGAACTGATGGAAATTAACTATCAGGCCGGAATCGCACCTGTTATGGTTCATCCTGAGCTATTTGAACTGACTGCTCTTGGATTAGAACACAGCCTAGCTCCATCTAGCCATCTCAATATCAGCATTGGCCCCTTGATTCAAACCTGGCGAATTGGATTTTCAGATGCACGGCTTCCAGACTCTAAAGAAATCGAAGCTGTCTTGCCTCTACTTGACCCGCATTTTATCAAGTTAGATCCGACTAGCTATACTGTCTTTTTAGAGAAGAAAGGAATGAAGCTTGATTTAGGTTGTTTAGCCAAGGGCTATAGTGCAGATAAGGTTGCCCAGTATTTAAAAGAACACGGTGTCACGTCTGCCTTGATCAACCTCGGAGGAAATATCCTCACCATCGGGAATAACCAAACCAAAGAAGGGAAAGCCTGGCAGATTGGGATTCAAGATCCGCGAAATCCTCGTGGTAATCATCTCCTAACTATCCCTGCTTCTAACAAATCCGTTGTCACTTCAGGTATCTATGAACGTCACCTGACAGTGGATGGAAAAGACTATCACCATATCTTTGATAGTAAGACAGGATTCCCTGTCGAAACCGATCTTGCTAGCCTAACGATTGTCTCTGATAAATCCGTTGATGGTGAGATATGGACAACCCGCCTTTTCGGAGAGCGAAGCGCTTCTATCCTCTGGCAAGTCGAAAGTATAGATGGGATTGAAGCCATCCTCATCGACAAAGATGGACGCCTTACTTGTTCTTCAGGCCTTTAAATTTGTATTATGTAAAAAGAGAAAGGAAATCTCATGCTAAAACTTATTGCCATTGTTGGAACGAACTCTAAACGTTCTACAAACCGCCAATTGCTCCAATACATGCAAAAACACTTTGCAGATAAAGCTGAAATTGAACTCGTTGAAATCAAGGATATCCCTGTTTTCAACAAACCAGCAGATAAGCAACTTCCAGCTGAAATTCTTGAAATTGCTGCTAAAATTGAAGCATCTGATGGTGTCATTATCGGTACTCCTGAGTACGACCACTCAATCCCTGCAGTTTTGATGAGCGCTCTTGCTTGGCTATCTTATGGTATCTACCCACTTTTGAACAAACCAATCATGATCACTGGTGCTTCCTATGGTACACTTGGTTCATCTCGTGCCCAATTGCAACTTCGTCAAATCTTGAACGCTCCTGAAATTAAGGCAAATGTTCTTCCAGATGAATTCTTGCTCTCACACTCTCTTCAATCATTTAACCCAAGTGGCGACTTGGTTGACCTTGATGTTATCAAGAAATTGGATGCCATCTTTGATGACTTCCGTATCTTTGTGAAGATTACTGAAAAATTGCGCAATGCACAAGAATTGCTTCGCAAAGATGCAGAAGAATTTGACTGGGAAAATTTGTAAGATAGGAGACCGAAAGAATGAAATTTGTTGGACTTGTTGGATCAAACTACGATCAATCATATAACCGCAAACTCTTGGAATTTATTCGTCGTAATTTCAAATTCAAATTTGAATTAGAAGTTCTTGAAATCGACGAAGTTCCAATGTTTAACCAAGACGAAAAATGGGACGACAGTTTCCAATTACGCTTCTTGTATAACAAGATTACACGTGCTGATGGTGTCATTATCGCCACTCCTGAGCACAACCACACTATCTCAGCTTCGCTCAAATCTGTACTTGAATGGCTTTCATACGAAGTTCATCCATTTGAAAACAAGCCTGTTATGATTGTGGGTGCATCATACTATGACCAAGGAACATCACGTGCCCAAGTTCACCTTCGTAAAATCCTTGACGCTCCTGGTGTCAATGCCTACACGCTTCCAGGTAACGAATTCCTTCTTGGTAAAGCTAAGGAAGCTTTTGATAACAACGGAAATATCACCAACGAAGGCACTGTTAAATTCCTTGAAACTTGCTTAGATAACTTTGTAAAATACGTAGGAGTCGTTTCGAAATTGAAAAAACCAAAACCAATCGAACCAGAAGACTTGGATTGTGGAAAACCAATTGCTACAACCATTACAGAAGTTGACCCTGACGATCCAGAATGGGTAGAAAAAGTTGCAGCAATCACTGGAGCTGTTTCTGGTGATACCTATGTCAAATTGGATCACGGTATCCTGACAGTTAACCAAATCGATATGTTCTTGAAAGCTATGCCATTTGAATTGACATACGCTGACGATAACAACCAATTCCTATACTACAACAACGCTCACCAAGATCCAGACACCATGTTTGCTAAACGTGTACCGCCTCAATCAGGTAGCCGTATGTCGACTGTTCATGGTTCTCTTCCACCAGCACGTATGAAGAACGTAGAGTGGGTTATCGGAACACTTCGCAACGGAAACCAAGAATACGTCCGTACGATCGTTCCAGGTTCTCCTGCAGGTGTTATCAACACTCACAACTACCAAGCAATGTACTATCCTGATGGATCATACGCTGGTATCAATGAAATTGTCTTTAACTTCCAACCATGGCTTGACTGGTACCTAAAAGAAACTGGTCAACGTTTGGTGGGTGGTAGCGGACCTTTTGCTCCTGCTGCCGGAGGTCATGGAGACGCAGATGCTACTTCTGGCGCTTCTGATTCAGGGGATGCTGGGGGCCACGGTGGTGACGCTGACGCTACTTCTGGCGCAAGCAACTAAGAAACCAAAAGGAGCCATTTGGCTCCTTCTTTTTTATTGCAAAAGAAAAGGGGAATGTAAATCATCTACAAACCCTTTTCATTTTATGAGTTGGGATCATCTAAACTACGGCCATGCAAACCTTTTTCACGTTGTACCTGACGTAGTTTTTCTGGTGTGACGTCATTTCCTTCCTCATCCACAATTTTAATTCCTTCAATGTGGTGACGAACAGAACGACGATAGCCTTCGATGTACTCCTCACGAAGTTTAGCTTGTTCCACTTTTTCAGCAGAAGTTAAGCCTTCTGTTTTTTTCTTTTTAGCAAGCTCGTTAATACGATCAATTTTTTTAGGATCCATGTTTCTCTCCTTTATGATAAGATTTAATCTGTTTAACAGATCTTATTTGGTATTGATTTGGTTAAAGCGTGCAAGCTTAGCTGCTTTCTTGGTTAATTGCGACAAGATGGCCAAACGATTTTGACGAATATCTTGATCGTCGGTCATTACCATAGTATTCTCAAAGAAAGCATCGATAACTGGGCTAAGCGCAAAGAGTTGTTCTAATTGCTGACTTGCAGTTCCTGACAAAACGAGTGATTCTACGGCTTCTGCCAAGGCTTTCTCTTCTTCATTCTCAAAGAGAGCAGAATCAAACGCATCAGAGCCTTCTGCCTTCTCAGCCAAATTAAAGGCACGTGAGAGGGATTCGACAGATGGTTTGAAGTCTTCTTTCTTGCTTGCTTCTACAAGAGCACTTGCTGCTTCTAGCATATCCGCCACAACAAAGTTTGAACCTGCGAGAACTGCTTCCTTGATATCTTTTGGAGTAGAACCCATCATCTTATCAACACGAGCCTTGATAAAGTCCATAACCTCTGCTTTATTTTCATAAGTCAAACTGTCAAATTTCAAAGCATAAAGGCTATCGATCAGCTCATCCATAGCAATGTGCCAACCAAAGGCATCCAAGATACGAACCACACCTTGCGTCGCGCGACGAAGGGCATAAGGGTCATTAGAACCTGATGGAATCAAGCCTACTGAGAAGAAACTCAAAATCGTATCTAATTTGTCTGCAATGGCTAGAATAGCTCCAACTTTGCTCTCTGGAAGCTCTCCGTCAGCTGATGTAGGCATGTAGTGTTCACGAATAGCAGCCGCAACTGCTGGAGTTTCTCCTGCAAGAAGGGCATATTTCTCACCCATAATTCCTTGAAGTTCATCAAACTCACCAACCATACCCGTCAACAAGTCAAACTTGTAAATGGCTGCTGCACGAGCAAGGTCAACCGTTTCATCCACTGACAAACCAGCTTTTTCTGCCAAGAGAATGGCAATCTGCCCCGTACGAATCATGTGTTCACGAAGGGAACCAATCTTTTCGTGGAAGGTGACGTTGTTTAATTTTTCAACAAGATCTGAAATGACCAATTTTTGGTCTTCACGCCAGAAGAATTCTCCGTCTTCCAAACGAGCAACTAAGACTTTTTCATTACCCTTGATGACATTTTCCAAATACTCTGCGTTTCCGTTACGGACTGAAATGAAGTTTGGTAAGAGTTTACCGTCTTGATCACGAACAACAAAATAACGTTGGTGTTCCTTCATCGAAGTCACCAAGACTTCTTCTGGAACTTCAAGGTATTTGGCATCAAAACTTCCCATAAAGGCCGTTGGGTATTCAACCAAGTTCAAGACTTCGTTGAGCAAGTCCGTATCAATTTCGATACGTACACCATGTTTTGCCTCGATTTCTTTGATTTGATCAACAATTATTTGCTCACGTTCACGTGGATCCGCGATTACAAACTGCTTACGAAGGTCTTCTTCATAGCTCAATGCTGACTGAATCTTAGTTTCTTGTCCCAAGAAACGATGACCACGGCTTACACGACCTCCCTTGATATCAAGGAAATCCAAGTCAAATTCTTCTTCATCTAAAAGAACAGTTAAAGTGTGAACAGGGCGGATGTATTCAAAAGTGTTGTTAGCCCAGTGCATGCTGACTGGGAAAGTCAAGGACTTCAAGACATCTACAACACCAGGAACAATGGCTTCAACTGCTTGACCCACTTCTTCCTTGGTAACATAGACATATTCTTCACCCTTGATTTCACGGAATTCAATATCTTTAACTGTCAAGCCTTTCCCACGGACAAATCCTTGAGCTGCTTTGGTGAAGTTTCCATCACCATCCAAGGCAATTTTCTTTGCTGGTCCCTTGAAATCTTCTGTCAAATCAGACTGTTTGTCTGCAAGACCAATCACACGAACAGCCAAACGGCGTGGTGTGGAGAAGGTTTGAATGGCTTCAAAAGACAGGCGGTTTTCCTTGAGGAAGGCTGCCATTTTTTCGCCTAGTTGTTTTTCACTTGGAGTTACTACGTAGGCTGGCAACTCTTCAAGACCGAGTTCTACTAATAAGTTTTTTGTCATGTTTTTTCCTTTACATTTTCTTCAATCTTTTTTGATATGCACCTTAGGTACTGGGAACGTCGCTAACTAACTTTTGTGAGTCTGTAAGGAAATCTTATACCAAATAAACTAAGATTTCCAACTGTCTCATCAAAGTGGATTTAGCTGACTGATTTTTGAACCCAAGGTTTCAAAAATCCCCACATAACAGTACGGTGGTGCATATCCCTCTAGCAAGTCTTCGACTTGCCTTTAACGATTTTAGAGCACAGTATTACTTACTATTCTGCGTCTTCTGCTAGGAGTTTAGCTCGTGTTGCTTCATCCAAAAGTGGGTAGCCTAAGCGTTTGCGTTCTGCGACAAAGGTTTTGGCTACGACACGGGCTAGGTTACGGATACGGGCGATATAGCCTGCGCGCTCAGTTACAGATACAGCCCCACGCGCGTCAAGCAAGTTAAAGGTATGTGAACATTTGAGAACATAATCATAGGCAGGGTGAACCAAGCCTTCTTCCAAGGCACGACCAGCTTCCTTTTCAAACTTATCAAAGTTTTCAAGCAACATTTCTTGGTCCGAAATTTCAAATGAATATTTTGAATGCTCGTACTCAGGCTGGATAAAGATTTCTCCATATTTTACACCATCTGCCCACTCGATATCATAAACAGAGTCTACTTCTTGGATGTAAGAAGCCAAGCGCTCCAAACCATAGGTAACTTCCGCAGTCACAGGGCCAGTTGCCAATCCACCGACTTGTTGGAAATAAGTGAACTGAGTGATTTCCATCCCATCAAGCCAAACTTCCCAGCCAAGACCAGCTGAACCAGTTGATGGGTTTTCCCAGTTGTCCTCAACGAAACGAATATCGTGTTCCAATGGATTGATACCCAATTTTTCCAAAGACTCAAGGTAAAGCTCTTGAATATTTGATGGAGAAGGCTTCATGACCACTTGGAATTGGTGATGTTGGTAAAGACGGTTAGGATTTTCTCCATAACGACCGTCAGCAGGGCGACGTGATGGCTCTACATAAGCTGCATTCCATGGCTCAGGTCCGATAGCGCGAAGGAAAGTATATGGACTCATCGTTCCCGCACCTTTCTCATTATCATAAGCCTGCATGAGCATACAACCTTGGTCATTCCAAAATTGTTGCAAAGTGAGGATGATTTCCTGGAAGGTCAATTTTTTAGACATTATTTACTCCTTTTATAAATTCTTGTGACTTTGGATACAAAAAGAACCGTGTCTTTGCTCCTAAGTCTGTGACCTAGGGGCGTCAGAAACGCGGTTCCACCCTAATTTATTACTTCATTGTTTTTAAAAATACGACAGAAAGCGCCAGCTCCTTATTTTGCCCTACTTGGCTCCCACTGTCCCAAGCTCGCTTGAAGAACGCCATAAGACTTTCTTTCCTAGCTAGTATTATAGCAGATTTTCTAGCTAGTGTAAACCAAAAAAGAGTCTGAAAACAAAGTTCCTGACTCTTTTTCTAATGGAGCTAGAAAACCCCTATTTATGGACGTCTTCTTGCTCTTGGTTTTTTGCCATGCAGATTTCTCTTGGCTTGTTTCAATGCTGTAATGGCATCTTTGACATCTTCTTGGCTCGCTCCTGAATCTTTAAGGAGTTCCTGTGCCTCTTTAAAAGTTAAAAGATAAGCTGCTTTTTCTTTCTTGTCTGCATAGATAAATCTCGCGTTCTTTTCTTGGAAAAGGCGTTCATCTTTGACCAGTTTCTTCAGACTAGAGAAGTCTGTGGCCTTGCCATTTAGTTTACTTTTAGCTGTAGCTAGGACAATAAGAGATTGGTCAATTTGATCTTGTTTGACTTTAGGGTCCACAGCTAGTAAAGCAATTTCTTGGAAGGCACGATCATAAGCACGACGTACTTTTTCCTTGGCATTAGCATATCGTCCAGTTTTAGTCGTTGCATAGTAAGCTTTCATAGCTTCTTTCAAGGCTGCCACGTTCGAATCTTTTCCATCCAAAGCCTTTCCAGCAGCTTCAAGACTAGCGAGAACGCCATCAATCAATTCTTGTTTTAACTTGCTTGACAAGGCTGACCGCGCCACTTGGAAAGCTTGGTCATAAGCTTTTCTCTTATCGGCACTACTATTAAAGTAACGAGACGTTTCTACCAGTTCTTTATGTTGATTTATCGCAGCAAGCAAGGCCAACTTAGACACGACAGATAGACGCAAAGCATTATTTCGACCTGGCTGAACGAGCAAGGAAACGAGATCTTCAAGGAGTTCATATCCAGTTGGCAAGGTGACTTGTACAGTATAACGGCCTGTAGCAACTTTCTTACCAAAGGCGTATTGATCGTATTTTTCAGCAGGAAGAGTGATCCTTGTACCATCTTCACCTTTCAAAACTACTGTAGTCGTCTTTGAAACAGTTTGATTGAAGGAAACAGATACTGGTGCATATTCTAGGAGATTTGCTAGAAAGGTAATGGTTTGGAAACTATTTTCTTCCGTCAGGTCAAACTCTTGGGACAGGGCACTGATAAATTTCAATTCTGTTCGGTCATAACTGAAAACTTCTGCCGTATAATGACCAAATTGTAAGAAATGAATCGCTTTTGTCTTGTCAACATCGACATATTGTCCCTTGCTATTTTTGATTCGATAGACGTATAGGGTATCAATATCTTGGTTTGTTTTCGCATCCTTCAAGGCAATTTTTACTCGACCACTATTTTGATCGCGAACAAGTTCTGCAAGCGAGATATAGTCGACATTTCCTGCATAGTCCTCTACAAGATAGTAAATATTACCCTTGTCAACATCCTTAGGAAGTGTATAACTACCGTCAGCATTGGCCTTAATCAGATGGGTGTTCTCAAGCGCACGAGTTCCAGACTGGTCTTTCCCATTTAGAACCATAGTCCCTTTTTGGTCAAATGGTGTGAGGTAGAAGACTTTTTCTGAAAGGATACCACCTTGACCGACATCTTTTGGTTTACGAGCTACGAATTCTTGGTTTCCGTCTTTAAAGCGAATATAACCACTCGTGATGACTGGTTTTTGAGTATCAATTTGAATTTTAAAGGTCGTGTATTGTTCTTTGGCACCTGGAACGTCTGGTGTATAACTGATAACATAGTCATATAAACCATCCGAAACGGTATTGCCATCAAAATTCTGACCTCTCCAAGCAGTATTATCTAGAATATAACTCTTCAGATTTCTACTGTCACCATCAAAATAATTCTTACGAAGATCCTTTGCATCGCCCTCCCAAATAGGATGTTCATGCTTGGTATCTGTAGCCGCATAAACTGTTGCACGAAGATTTACAAGATTTCTCAAAGCAACCGTTTTGTATTCAACTAGGTCTTTGTTTCCATCATCGTTTGGAGAAATGGCAATACGGACATTTCCTTTTTCGTCCAACTGAAGAACATGCTTACCTTCAGCATTTTGTTCGATCCCAAGAACGGTAATTCGTCGTCCTTGGCGTTGACCTTGAGAAACTAGAAGGTCATTTTGCAAGGTAGCTAGATAGGTGGCATCATTAGAGTAGTTAACGGCAGGGTTTTCCTTGTCTACCTCTGTGTAAAATCCATTTTTCCCTTCTCGAACAAGATTGTAAATTGGTTTTTCGACAGCGGGGAGATTTTGGAATTCTCCTCGGAAGCCCATAAAAGCAAGACTCACAATATCCCCATCATCTGCTGGATCTACAAAGCGAACAAACCCTTCAAGGAAATAGCCATTTGGCATTTGTTTGCTGAGTTCAGCAGCAAATTTTCGAGCATCCACTTTAACAGTGACTGTTTGACTGCTGTGGGCTTTGACCGTCACTTCAGGCCAGACTGTCTCCGTTAGTTTTCGAGGTCGAAGGGTGAATTTCCCATCTTGAACTTCGTCTGTATTGGTATTGACCACCATCTTGAGAGTGCGTTCAGTATCTGAAATGTTGTGTACAGTAACCTTAAAAGTAAATTGGCCTCCAACATTTCCCAAAGTCACACTTGGATAACCATTTTCACCCGTTACATAGAGGTCAGTTGAAACTGCAGCAGCTGTATCCACAATACCAGAACCTTGCTGACGAGGAGAGGTGTAAGTGCCTGTGTCCTTATTAACATGTGGTTTTGCAGTTGACATGATCAAGGCCTTGACAGTCTCTGATACTTGCTCAGGAGTCAATTCTGGATGGTGTTTTTGAAGGTATTCCTTAACCAGAACTGCAACACCCGTAACGTGAGGAGCCGCCATACTGGTTCCGCTGATACTACCATAGGTATTGTCATTAAAGGATGAGTAGATATTGCCGCCAGGAGCTGTTACGTCTGGTTTCAATTGTCCATCGGTGGTCACTCCCCAACTTGAAAAGTCAGATAGCTGATTGGCTACATCAGAAGGACGATTATCCATCTTACCATTAAAAACAATCTTGTAGTTTCCTGATTTTAAGGCTTCACCATACTGTTTAGAAATAAATACAGAAGGAATTTTCTTTGCTTCATCATCAATAGACATATTGATGTTTGCGCCTTCTACATTATTGTAGATCAAAGCACCAACTGCACCGTGTTTTCTTGCATTTTTGATCTTCTCTGAAAAGTTCATGGCTCCACGCTGAATGAGGGCAAGTTTCCCAGTTAAATCCAACTTCGCAAAGTCTTCTTCACGACCTAACCCTGCTTCGACGTATTCATACTCTTTTCCTTTTTCAAAGTCCTTATCTGCTTCAGGTTGATTATAATCAAATTTTCCGTTATGAAGACCGGCATTTCCCTCTAGACCTTTGACTTCAAAAACCGCTGTTGTCAATGTTTTATTGTTGACAGAAGCAACTGAAATAGAATCTTCAACAGTGGAAGGATTTCCAACCAAGCCATAGTCTGGGTTTTCAGCTAATGGTTTTGAATAACCATTTCCGAATGTATTGCTATTTCCTGCTGAGATAAGAACAGAAACTCCCTTGGCACGAGCCCGTTTGATAGCATCCACAATATCAGAACCAGCATCTACCATAGAACCAGTGCTAGATCCCAAACTCATATTAATGGCATCTGCTCCCAAGGCAACTGCGTCATCAATTGCCTTTACATAAAGGGCAGAACTTGTCGTTTTTTGGCGATCTGAAAAGACACGCATAAACATGACTTGGGCTTCTGGCGCCACACCATAGACCTTTTCACCATTCGGTGCTTCTTTATCAGGGTTTCCAGCTGCAATCCCTGTTACGTGCATCCCATGAGAAGTTCTTTCTGCTTCTTTGATCTTATCCGTTCCGTCAAAGTAGTCATAGGCATAGACAACCTTATCGCTATACCATTTACCGTAGTCGATTCCAGCAGCCTTTTTAGCTGCTTCGATGGCTTCCTTGTTTTTAAATTTTGCTTTTGACGGATCCGAAATTCGAAGAACCTCATGATTCAAATCAAGCCCAGAGTCAATTATGGCAACAACATTCCCTGTCCCCTTGTAACCAGCCTTCCAAGTTTTCGGTACTGTAATGATATCATTGCTGGAAAGGCTATTGGGTTTTGCAGACTCAGTTTTTTCTTGTTCTTTTTCAGTAGTTGCTGTTTCTCCAGTAGTTTTAGGAACTGTCGTTGCTTGAACCTCTTTTTTCTCTATGGTAGAGGCCTTCTCAGTAGCAGGCGCGGTAGTCGTATTGACTGTTGTTTCTTTTTGGACGACACCTTGATTTCCTTCATTTGCAACTGCGCTATCTTTTCCTGATTCTTGGGCTTCAGCAGTTTTATCAACTGGAGCTTCTACCTTAGCATCTTGTTTACTAGCATCCTCTTTAGAAGTTTCAGCTTCTTGTTTCTCTCCAACTACTGGAGCTATCACATTAGCGGTAGTTAAGTCAGTCGCAGAGTTTGAGTGTTTATCATCTTTTAGCTCTGTCTTGATTGCCTCAGTTTGGGCTTGATTTTCACCTGTACTCTGCTCATTGGCACTGACTTGACTTGCTCCAAAAACCAAAGCAGTTCCCAATAAAACTGAAGCAAGACCAAATTTGTATTTTCGTAATGAAAAACGTTGTCGTCTATTCATACATAATCTCCTTTTTCTTTAAAGTATACCTATTATAGCGCAAATAGATATAAATTTTTACAAAAATCTGAATTGTCACAAAAATGTAATATTTACGTATATATTTCACTTGTTTAATTTTATTATTCGTGTTATTTGCTCTATCAAACCAGTGTTTTCTGAATTCGTTCATATATTTTAACCCATAAAATTATTTCATCATACAAATAATTTAGATTTTTTATACACAAAAAGACTAGGATTTAAAATTCCTAGTCTTTGTTATTTCGGTATAAATAGATTATACAAACTAAAAATCCATCTCATCCACACGTGGTGCGCCCGAAGCTACCGAGATAGTCTTTAAGACTTCTCGATCACCTTTGCTGAGTTCAATTCCAAAACAGTCAAGATTGCTCTGAATGCGAGAGGCTGTCACTGACTTAGGTAGGGGTAAAAAGCCTTCTGCCAAACTCCAAGCCAAGGCAATTTGAGCCACTGATTTCCCATACTTAGCAGCAATTTCTTGGACTTCTTTCTGTTCAAACAACTCTCCTTGCCCAAATGGTCCCCAAGCCTCTAGAAGAATACCTTTCTCTCTACAGTAGTCAACCACTTCCTCTTGATAAACTCCTGGTGCCAAGCGAACCTGATTGACTGCAGGAACAATTCTTGCTGTTTCAAGCAAAGCATCCAGATGCTTGGGAAGGAAATTACTAACGCCGATAGCACGGATTTTACCCTCTTTGTAAAGGTCCTCCATCGCTCTCCATACTTCAGCATTACGGATTTTCCATTCGTCATTTTCTCTTAAAGGTTTTGGATTTGGCCAATGGATAAGGTACAAATCTAGATAATCTAATCCCAGTTTTTCCATTGATTCTTCAAATGCTTGGCGTGCTTCATCATAGCTGTGATTGGTATTCCAGAGTTTGGTCGTTACAAAGATTTCTTGGCGTGGAATACCGCTATCTCGAATAGCACGACCAACACTTTCCTCATTTTTATAGATAGCTGCAGTATCGATATGACGATAGCCGGCCTTTAAGGCTTCTAAAACGGCTTGGTAGGCTACCTCTCCATTTTCTGCTTTCCATGTTCCAAATCCTAGAACAGGAATTGAAAGTCCATTATTAAGGGTGTAAGATTTCATCGTTTTTCCTTTCTATGTGAAGAAAATCTAAAGAAACAAAATCCTGATTATCAGAACACTTGCTTCTTTAGATTTTAACAATTATTGATCACGATCGTAATAGATCTCGTGAGACTTCAAGCGAGAATTGAGCAATTCGGGAACGGTCACAAATGTATACCCTTCACCCTTTAAATACTCAATAACACTTGGTAGAGAATTAACAGAAGGACCATGGATATCATGCATGAGGATGATGGAACCATTGCGAACCTGACGCTGTATCTCTGTCAAAATGGCAGTCTCATTTTTACTCTTCCAGTCCAAACTATCCACATCCCACATGATAAAGCTTAAGTCAAGGCTGTTTCGAATATCATCAGTGATGGCACCATAAGGTGGGCGCATCAGTTTAGAGCTTGATCCTAAAACCTGATTTAACAAATCTTCTGTGTCAGTGATTTGCTTTTTAGCATCTTCGAGCGAAAGTTGTGAAAGAACAGGATGACTCCAGCTGTGGTTTCCTACAACATGACCTTCTGCTTTCATTCGTTTTAGAAGTGTTTCATTACCTGCAATGTTTTTACCAAGTACAAAGAAGGTTGCTTTTACACCATATTTAGCTAAAGTATCCAAAGCCTGCGTAGTTGTAGTTGGATTTGGACCATCGTCAAAGGTCAAGGCTACAACTTTTTTATTTTTCTTAGCAAAGTAAGCTTGGTAAAGTTCAGCATCCTTTTCTAATAGATAAGAAGACTCAATGACATCAAAGAAACTAGATATTGGCAAAGCAATTTCCTCAACAGTCTCTCCAGGATTAGCAGGATAAAGGATGATTTGACTATCCTTATAATCAAAACTCCATGATGCCAGTTCTTGGTTCGTGAAGCTCTTTATAACTTGATCAATTTTTGCCTGGTCAAGTTTCTTATCTTCTAGAGTTGATTTGATTTGACTCAGTAAGAGTTCCTTAGCCTTACTTGCATCTTTGAAGAGTTTACTGAAGTCAAAATCTTTCCCATCTTCAGTCAAGAAAATTTTCCCTAAAGAAGTCTTTTCTTTTTCTTCAACCTTTGATGCAGACAAATCATAGACTTGCTTGCTGATATTACGAGCAACAACTCCCTTTAAGACTGGATCCAACTGCTCAGTATAATAAAAAACCAAATCCTCTTTATCTTCCAGCTTTTCTTTGATATCCTGGTTGATTTTTTCTCTAATAGACGCAATGACTTCCTCTCCTTGCAGAGGGTAGTAGGCAATCACCTCAGCTTGACCTTTTCGGAAATGGTCCTTCTGACTACCTGAGCTGAATTGCTGGTCCTTTTCGCTTTTTAGCGCTTCAATTTTTTGTTCATAAGATTGCTTTTGTAACACCTTGTAACCAATGGCACACCCCAAGAGAATCATAGCGATTCCTAAAATCCCTACAAAAGCAAGAAGTATACTTCTCTTTTTATCGTGAGAAACACGTTTCGCTCTATTTTTTTTCATATTTCCATCATATCAAATCAAGGCTATTATTTCAATGATAAACAGGAATTCTGTCTTTTTTAAAAAAAGTTTCATAAAATCCTGTGATGAAAAGTAACAAAACAATTCATTAGAAAGAATCTTATGAATTTATTAAATCTTATGATTTTTTTATACAACCAAAGAATTGTAAAGCCATCGATTTCGTCGTTCAACTTTTCATATACATATGACCAATAAAAAGATTCTATATAATCTTTTAATCTATAGTTCAGATTTAAAACACCACTGTAATATCTATAAATTCCTGTTTTTTCATTTTTAAGAGAAACAATCTAATCATTCCTCGTGTTAATACTATCTTTTTAACTGTTTTTTTTAAAGATAGTGACAAGATTATTAATACAATGAAATTTTCCTACTTAAATGAAAAATTAAAGGCTAATAACAGCATCCTCAAAGTTATCAAGCGTAACGCTTTTAACTTCTATAATTTTGAAAATTTTAAAAATAGAATTCTTATCACTTTGCATATCAAAAAAGAGAGGACCAAATGATCCTCTCCAAGATATGAGTCTTTTTGACCTACTTCAATTTTCACTGTATCTTTTGCTACTAAATGAGATTAGTCTTCTTTTCTTCGTTTAGTTGCTACAAGACCTGCACCTAAAGCTAGAAGAGCTAAACCGGCTGCTAATGCAGCTTGTCCAGATTCACTTCCAGTGTTTGGTAGGTTAGGATTTTCTGGTTCAGCTTGGTCCATTACTACTTACTTACCATCCTTAAACTCAACCTGATTTCAACTAGCATTTAACACTGTTACAGTTCCGTCGTAGTTAACTTGGAATGTAATATCTGTTACTACTAAGTATCCATTTGGGGCTGCTTCCTCATGGAAGCTGTAGATGCCTGGTTCAAGATTCAATTGCTTAGGTTGGTCAGTTGAAGTCCAGCTCTCTACAGCTGTGCCTTCTGCCTTGTCGCCCTTGTAGATCTTAATCTGTGCACCCGCGATTTCATTTCCTCCAAGATTAACTTTACTGAAGGTAATAGCCTTTGGAGTTGTATCCTCTTTGTCAGTGATTGACAAAACAGAACCAGTTGTTACGACAGTATCTGTTGTACCTTTTTTGACAATTGTAATAGAACCATCAGCATTGACCGTAAAGGTAACATCATCAACATACTGATACCCATCTGGAGCAAAGGACTCTGTTAGAGTATAGGTCCCAGGAGCTAATTTAATCACTTTAGAAGTATTAGCTTCTGTTGTCCAGTCTGCTACAGGTGGAGCTTCGGGTCTTACTCGATTTCCATTATAGATTTTAAGTTCTGCACCTAGGATTTCTTTCCCATTTGGATCCACCTTTTTGAAAGTAATCTCTTTTTTAGTTGGAGTCTTCGGAGGTATCTTCTTATTTTCAATTCGACGTTCTACAGATTTGTCTGAGCCAAACTCATCTGGAGAAATTTTAATATCTTCAGTTAGTTTATCATAGCCAAAAGGAGCCGTTACTTCACGAATTGTATAGTTGTCTCGCAACAATTTACCTACACTAGCGTTACCATCAGAATCTGTTGTCAATCTTCCAACAACAGCTTGGTTTCGATCCCGAATCACTTCAAAAACTGCACCTTGTAAAGCTTGGTCTGCTTCGTCTACCTTATGAATATTAATGGTGAAAGCATATCCTTCCACAGCACCACCTGCAATCTGGTAGGTACGTGTGCTGGTTGATTGTTCATTCTCACTTCCATTGTAGCTCATGTTGGCTACGTTCGTGATTTCCTCACCATCGACTAGATCATAATTCGCTTTAGCTCGATACTTGATCATATAACCAAAACCATTAGTATCTCCTAAAGGAAGGGTGAAACCATCACCATTCGCATTTATCACTAGTTGGTTTTTTAGGTTTCGGTCATATCCTGAGCGTCGGATCATTTCCAGTCTCCGTTATTCCAGCTCCAGTTTACTTTATAAATACGAAAAGTATCTGGTAGGAATGTCATATTTGGAGAAGAGAAAGCATCTTTGATAGTGACATCAAAGTCTTTTTCTTCTGAAACAATGTCATGGTCAACTCGGACATAGACAAAGAATTTCCCCCTAACGCCAGAATTATTCTCAACAAATTTTGTGTAAGTTAGAGTAATTGTTTTGCTAGCTGCATCTAAACGAAGGAGGTTCTCTTCACTTCGTCTTCTGGAAGGGCAGTCCCTGGTTTTGTTCCAACCAAGACGATGCGGTCTGTCGGAGCCTCTACCACTTCGCGAAGTTTTTCTTCTTTACTTCCATCAGGATTAATCGCTGTAAAGATACGTTCTTTACCAACTTTTCCTTCTTGTTCTACACGAGTTTTTCCTAGATACAGCGTTGAATCCTTTTTCTCAACTGTCTTGTATGCCAAATCGTTTTCAACAAATTCGAGTTTTGGAAGTTCTTCTTGTACAGCAGCAACTGTCTTCTCAGAAACTGGTTTTTCCTTGGTCAACTGGATACGGTATTCCTTGACTTGTTTTCCACTTTCTGAAACAAGACGAACAAGTACTGGAAGGCTATCGTCTCCGCTATCTACAACCGTTGAAGCTACTTGATTGCTTTCTTCGACTGAAACTTTTGGACGTTGTCCACTATAGGTTACTTGATAGTCTTGACGATTTTCAGCGAAATCAGGAAGTTCTTTTCCATCTACAAGAATCTTCGATTGAGTGCTTTCTTGAGGCAATTCGCTTGGAGCAAGGAAAGTCATCTCAATTATCGCAACACCCTTCTTATCCGCTTTACGCTCCATACGCCATCTCATGGCTTTGGCTTTCACAGCTTTAAAGGTAACGTTAATTTCATCACCGGCTTCAATGTCTTTATCCGCACGATAAGGAACAGCTTCCCAATTTTCTGGATTATTGAATGGATGGTCTACGTTGTAGGCTTGGTAGTTTGAATAATAGGTTGGCACTTCAAACTCTGGACCAATATAGCGTTCTAAAACAAGTTTAGATGGTTCATCCATACCACTATCTGCAAAGAAATGAAGTTTGGCTTGAGCAACAGTTCGTTCTACAATCTTACCATTTTCACGGAAAATAACACCTACTGAAACTTCTGGATTAGCTGAAGGTGTTGCTGACCAGTTTGTCCAACGACGACTCTCATCCTGATTACCATCATTGATGTAATCAATTCTATCTTTTGAATGCTTATCAATATCATTAGTAGCAGAGGCAAAAGCACGGTTTCCATTTTCATTGTAGTTAGGGTTATCTGAGAGAGCCTCACCTAGTTTGTCTGTGACTCGTACAGAGAATTCCGCAACGAGGTCACTACCAAGGACATGGCCTCTTACAGTAAATTGACCTGCTTTTGTCAGATTTTCTTCTGGAACTTCTTCCCATTCAACTGCCAAATCTTTAGTTTCATAGCCGTCTTTACCTGTGAAGTAAACCGGAACCTTCGTTGGCAATTCAAGTGGTTGACCTACTTGTACCAAACATGCTTGTTTAACCGTAGTAAGAGGTTTACGAGAAAGTAAGTCTTTGTCCTTAGTGAAATGTAGACGGTATTCTCCTAAGACGTCGCCATTTTCAGCTTTTGCGATGACACGGACTGGCTCACCTTCACGAACGCTTGGAACAACCGTCGCAAGACCATTGTTGCTAACACTTGCTGTTACTGCCGGAACTTTTTCATCTACAGACTCAAGGTAGTAGTCCGTCAAATCAGGGTTGAAGTTTGGCAAATCTTTGCCGTCAACTTGGATTCTTGTCTGTCCTTGTTTGGCTGCTGCGACTTGTTTCGCAAAGATTTGCACTTCTGTAATAGACGTTCCAAGTTTGTTGTCTGCTCTCACCATACGAATACGGACAGCATAGGTCTCAACTTTATCAAAGCTGAAATGATTCATTTCTCCAGCCTTGAGTTGAGCTGGGGCTTTGAGATTGCTTACCTCTTTCCAGTTTGCAGGATCGTTAAAGACATGATTTTCAGTTTCAACAAAGCTAGGGGTTTTAGGTGCTGTTGGGACAGTCTTACCAACATAATACTCAATCACATAAGATTTAGGAACACCTACTCCATGGTCTTCGTGGAAGCCAATGCTTAAGTTATCAACAGAGCGTTTGCTCAAGATACCTGAATCTCCGAATAGGACACCAACTGAAGCTTCTGGATTAGTACGGTTCCAGTTTGTCCAACGGTTGGCTGGTAGGTCATTAAAAGAAATCAATTTATCGTTGACATTTGAAACTGGGTCGCTTGGATTTGAGTCTGAAGCAAAGGCAAGTGGCAATTCTGAACCGGTCCATTGGTCAGAAATATTTGCTCCCTTCTCAGTTTGAGCAGACACACGAACATGAAGTTTGGTAGTTAATTGCGTACCTTCTAGGCGACCATTAACTGTAAAGACACCTTCCTTGGCGTATTGGTCTGGATGAATCGTATCCCAAGTAACCTTAGCAGCTGAAACGTGACCATTTGAATCGTAGGTACGAACACTTTCTGGTAATTGTGGCGCTTCTGCGATTGGTGTTGTCACGCTGACTTCTTCAACCGAAACAATACCTTCTACAGAGACTTTAGCACGCGCTTCAAGGTCAAGACCTTCAACTTTACCTAGCCCTTCAAAGGTTTGATAGGAGTCTAGTTTTTCTTTCGGAATAGCTTGCCAAGTGACTTTATGAGTTTTAGGGAAACCTTTGTCATACTCAACAGTTACTGTTGTTGGAAGAGTAGGTTCTTGATGCAAGTCTGTCACTACATTTACTGGACGGATAGATTGCGCAACCTTCGTCTCAGTATTGGCTTGGATAGTGAGTTCAACTTGGCCTTTAGCTCCCTCATATTCCGCTTTCAGAGTGACTACTCCTGGCTTATGTAACTCAAGCATTCCTTTACGAACTGCGACTTCCCCTTCACCACTTGTAGAGAAGGTTACTTTATCAGCTGGTAAAACTGCTTGTGTTCCATCTTGATAGTGAGCGAGTACAGACAATTTGACTGTTTGATCTTCTTTAAGACCGTCAGCTTGCTCTACTTGTAAGCTCAAGTGGTCAATTTTTGGTGCTTCTTCAAGGAATTGAATTGCATAGGTTTGAAGAGGGCCACCATCTTTTGGTTGAACATAGATGCTTGCGCGCATGCCGTTTGCTGCACTTGCTTGGACTACAGTAACATCCGCATTTTCAGCACTTGCTACAACTTCTGGCAAGGATGCACCGTAAGCAAGAGTTCGATATTGCATTGGATTTTGAGTAGTAAGACCAGTGACAGATTCACCACCTACAGTTACATTTGGTGCTACAGGTGCTGCAACATCACCATCTTCTACTACAAGGGTAGCGTGAATAGTCTCACCACCCAGTTGGCCAGTCATTTGAATACGTGATCCTGCAACTGACAGTTTAGCTTTATCTGCTTCCGCAATCTCCCACTTATCAACTTCGTATTCTTGAACGCTTCCATCCGTAACAGCAATAGAAACGTATTTGTCAACAGCTCTCAAGTCTGTTCCTGGAGCAACACGCTTAACAGTTGGAAGCTCATTTGCGATTGCTAGAATTTCGACACGAGCCTCAACTTCGCGTCCGTCTGCCATACCTTTAACAGTCACAACTCCTGCTTGGCTCACATCAACTGAAGACCAAGTTACTGGACGTTTTTCACGACTGCCATCACTGTAGATAAAACCGACTGTCTTCGGCATTTTTGGATCTTTCTCAATAACAGTACGTACTTTTGGCACCTCTGTACCTAAAACAGTCTTTTCTTGTCCTTCTTTCTTACCAGTAAAGACGGTGACTTGGTCCGATTTCAAGAGATCTGAATGGGCTGTTAATGTGAATTTACCTGCTTGTTCAGTTGATTTGACAATGGCAACACCTTTACCGTTAAAGGCTCTGCGGATCCAAGAACCGTCTGGTTGCGCCTTGTAGCGTTCACGGCTGGCTTGTTCCCCATTATCGACACCGACCAGTTGACCTTGTCCATGCAATTGGAAACGAACCAGATTATTTGCAGTTGGTACAACATTTCCTTCACTGTTTACGATTTCGTAGTAGATGTAAGTCAAGTCTTTTCCATCTGCTGCGATTACGTGTTCTTCCTTGACGAGGCGAACTCCTGCTGGTTGGCCTGCAGTAGTGATCTTATTACGTGCAATTTCTTTACCAGCTTCATCACGAGCTACTGCTTCTAAAGTACCTGGTTGATAAGCAACCTTCCACTCAAGGTAGAGTTCCTTGGCATTGGCACCTTCTTGGTAAGTTCGTCCATCGCTAGTTTGTTTTTTGTTGAAGGTCTTAACTCCGAGAGATTGACCGTTCAAGAACAATTCAACACTTGCAGCATTAGAGTAAGCGCGAACTGGAATTTTTCCTTGTGCATCTTCTACTTTAGAGGCCAAGTCTCTATTCTCCCAGTTCCAGTGAGGAAGGAGGTGAACCATTGGTTTCTTCTTAACAGAAACCCATTGGCTTTGGTAGAGGTAGAAGTCATGTTTTGGAATACCCGCTGTATCTACAATACCAAAGTAAGAACTCTTAACTGGTGTATGGTTTTGGTTGTGCCATGGTGTAGGCTCCCCAATATAGTCTGTACCGGTCCAGATAAATTGTCCTGCGTAACCAGCATTGTCACGATCAAAAGTCCATGAAGCGGTTGCAGTTTTACCCCAACCAACACGGTCATTTCCATAATCGGACTGTTCGTAATGACGCTCAGGTCCGTTACTATGTTTCAATTCCTGTTCAGGGCGATAGTAACTTCCACGTGTACGGGTAGCAGAAGATGTCTCAGAACCGTAAATCAACCAGTTAGGATGTTTTGCACGAAGAGCTTTGTAGTTGTCTTCAGAATAGTTGAATCCAACCGCATCCAGTTCATCAGCAATTTTCTCATGTCCACCACTACCATTACCGAAACGGAACTTATCTGCTCCCATGGTAACGTAACGAGTCTTATCAACATCCTTGATAACTTTGACCAAACGTTTAACAGTTGCTAGAGAGTGAGCATCCCCATTAGCTTCACCGATTTCATTACCAATTGACCACATGAAGACAGCTGGGTTATTTTTGTCTCTTTCGACCATGGTACGAAGATCGTAGTCAGACCATTTTTCACCTTTTCTTGCTTCTGGGTGAGTGGCATCTTTTTCAAAGAAACGTCCGTAGTCATAAGGTTTCTTGCCATTATACCAAGTATCAAAGGCCTCTTCCTGAACGAGTAAGCCTAGTTCTGCAGCGATTTGCAATGTTTGCTCACTAGCAGGGTTGTGGGTTGTACGGATGGAGTTGACCCCCATCTCCTTCATTTGTTTGAGACGACGATATTCTGCCTTATAGTTTTCTTCTGCTCCAAGCGCTCCGTGGTCATGGTGCAAGGAAACGCCATGGAATTTAATGCGTTCGCCATTCAAAGAGAAGCCTTCATTTGGAGTCCAATGATAGTAACGGTAACCAAACAGATCCTTCTTAGCATCCACCAATTGACCATCACGGTAAACACGCGTAATCAATTCGTACAAGGCTGGTTTGTCATTTAAAACTGTCCAGAGTTTTGGTTGTTCAACTTCTAAAATAGCATCAAGACTTGTTGATTCATGTGCTTTCAAGGTACGACTCGCTGTACGAACCAAACCCGTTACAGCCTGACCACCACGTTCAACGATTTGATACTCTGCCACCAGTTCATGGTCTTTATCGTCTGTATTAACGATTTTGCTGGTCACATGCGTTTCAACCTTGCCATGTTGCTGTTGTTCTAGTTTTGGTGTTAAGATTGTTGTTCCATTCTTCTCAACATGAACCTTATCTGTCACTTGCAAGGTCACATCACGGTAGATACCACTACCAGAATACCAACGGCTACTTGGTTGTTTGTTGACTGCATGGACAGCAATCACATTCTCACGACCATCTTTGTGAAGGTATTTGGTAATATCATATGAGAACTGGTTATAACCATTTGGATAATGCCCCACTAACTGGCCATTGACATAGACTTGAGAATCCATATAGACACCATCAAAGGTCACACGAACATTTTTCTTAAGGTCTTTTTCATCGAGCTTAAAGGTCTTGCGATACCAAGCTTCACCACCATTGAGCTGTCCACCTTCATTTTGGGCAGGGGACTGATGGTCAAAATCGTTAAAGATACTCCAGTCGTGTGGGAGATCCAATTTTTGCCATGTTGATACATCGGCATCTGGTTTCACAGCTTCTTTAGGATTCGCATTGAGTTTAAAGTGCCAATTTTGATTAAAATTCACTTTTCTGTCTTCAATCATTTAATTTACTTCTTCATTTGTCGCAGCTTTCAAATCTTCCTTAACAGGTTTTTCTTGACTTGAAGCTTGAGATTCTACCTTAGGATCATTTTCTTCAGGTTTAGAAGATGCTTTTTCCTCTTTAGGAGTTACAGGTTCATCTTCTTTCATCTCTGGTTTACTTGCTTCAATAGCAGTAGCTTGACTTTGGTTGAAACTTGCAGCATCCTTGCGCTCTGCTACAGCTTGATTTTCTTTTTCCTCCACTGCCGGACTTTCCTCTTTTGCTTGTTCCACAGTGTGAGCGATAGGAGTTTCATCGGCAAAAACTGGTGGATTCTCCAATGACACTTCTTCCAAATAGAACCACACAGGTTCCAATCATGACAGAGCAAGCGCCTACGGCAAACTTACGAATGCTGTAGACTCTTTTACGATTCCATTGGCCTTTTTCCATAAAATAACTCCTTCGGTAACTTTTATATATTGCACAGCAAGTTACTTTTAGGATTCTTTAAACTTTATTTTATAAGACGATATAGGAAATTTCAATACCCTAAACACAAAAATCCTATTTTTGATTGTTTTTTCTAAAATTTGTAGAAGATTCGAAAAAAGTGAATGTAGATTTAGAACAAAAACAAACATTTTTTTGGCACTCAGTTAGATATTATAAAAAAGTTCCGTACAAAAGGAACTTTTTTACTTATAATTAAAAGTTTCTCCTGCCAACTTATCAGCTAGCTTTGGAAAGAAAGTATAAAACTTATGAGCTAGATTCAACAAAACTGGAAGATTGAGTTCTCGTTTATTTCTCCCTATGGTTTTGACAATCTTTTTAGCAACCGCATCTGGTTCTAAGAGAAATCGCTCAACAGACTTGAGATAGCTGCCATCTGGGTCTGCCTGGTCAAAAAATCCAGTTCGGATTGGTCCTGGATTGACCGTAGTCACATAGATACCATAGGGCATGAGTTCAAGGCGTAGAGCGTTGGAAAAACCAATAGCCGCAAACTTGGTCGCTGAGTAGAGACTGGATTTCCCTGTAGCTATCAAACCTGCCATGCTGACGATATTGATGATATGGCCTTTTCGGTTTTCTTTCATGCGAGCTCCAAGACGACGAGACAGATTCATCAGAGCAAAGGTATTGACCTCGAACATCTGGTGAATGTCTTTGTCAGAAATCTTGTCAAATTCTTCAAAAATTCCATAGCCAGCATTGTTAATCAAGACATCAATCTTGCCATAACGGAGATGGAGATCAGCTACCAGAGCTTCTAGGGCTGAGTCATCAGTAATATCGATTTCAATTAATTCCACATGAGGATGATTTCCATATAGTTGGGCTAGTTTTTCCTTGTTTCTACCTAGCAAGATGAGTTGGTCATTTGGCAAGAGTTTGACCATTTCTTGGGCTAAGCCTCCGCTAGCACCTGTAATGAGAATTGTTTGCATACATATCCTTTTTCAATCTTTTAGATTTCCACTTCTTCCAAGTCTTTGACGACATGAACATTTTCAAAGACACTAGCAGCATCTTTCTTAAGCTGACTAATATCCTTTGATAGGAAGCGGGCACTGATATGGTTGAGCAAGAGGCGTTTGACTCCTGCTTCTTCCGCTACTTGTGCAGCCTGCATATTGGTTGAGTGACCGTGATTGCGGGCAATTTTCTCATCGCCCTTGCCATATGTGGACTCATGGACTAGGACATCGGCGTTAACAGCCAGACGCACACTAGCATTGGTTTTGCGGGTGTCACCAAGTATGGTGATAATCTTACCAGGACGGGGAGCTGAGATATAGTCTGAAGCGTTGATTTCAGTCCCATCTTCGAGAACAACATCCTGACCGTTTTTGATTTTTCCAAAAAGCGGGCCAAATGGGACGCCAGCTGCCTTGAGTTTTTCAGCATCCAATGTTCCTTCAAGATCCTTTTGCATGACACGATAACCAACGCAGAAAATAGTGTGGTTCAGCTCCTCTGCATACACAGTGAATTTATCGGTCTCAAGGATTTTCCCTAGAGAATCTTGGTCAAACTCATGAAAATGAATTCGGTAAGGTAGACGAGAACCTGACACACGAAGACTGGTTAAGACAAATGACTTGATCCCTTGAGGTCCATAAATATCCAAATCTGTCTGCTCTTCATTGGCCTGAAAAGCACGGCTAGAGAGAAATCCTGGCAATCCAAAAATATGGTCTCCATGCAAGTGAGTGATAAAGATTTTGCTTACCTTGCGTGGTCGAATTGTGGTTTCCAGAATACGATTTTGCGTTCCTTCTCCACAGTCAAAGAGCCAAACTTCGTTAATCTCATCCAAGAGTTTCAGGGCGAGGCTTGAAACGTTGCGGGCTTTAGAGGGCTGACCAGCCCCCGTTCCTAAAAATTGAATATCCATTTGATACTTTCTAATTAATCAATATATAACATGGCTGTGCGGTTTTCCGATCGGAAATAGCGCTTGCCAGAAAAAGCAACAGCTTCTTGTAATAAATCCTCTTGACTATAACCTTTGAGACGCTTGCGACCATCAGCTAAACTTTCCAAATCAGTCAAAGCTGTGAGACTTTTTACGCTAACAACTTCCTCGTCCCCGACAGACTTCATGTAAATCTTTCCAGACTCCTCATAGACGAGCTGATGAGGGAAAATCTGAGCAATTTCAAAGAGCAAGTCAGCAGTGATTGCTTTCTCAGTTTCTGAGAAAATCCTTCCCAGTCCTTGACTCTCATAGCAAAAGCCAAAAGATTTGCCAGATAGATTGAGGCGGATAAAAGGCTTATTTTCAAAGGTGAAACTTGGCTCAGCATTGTAGAGATTCAGTTCATGACTGAGTTCTGCAAAATAATCCGTCGCAGCTTCAGGACTCTTTTTCTGGTAGAGTTCAGCAAAGTAGGCATTGACGACACTAGGCGGAGGGGTGATGAGAGCCAACTGCTCTTGCTCTGTTTTGCCAGCTAGAAGTTGATCCAGATAGACCTTATCCAGACTTGTATAACCCCCATACTTTAGAGCCAAGGTTTTAATATCAGTCATAAAATTCCTCTAACCTCCATTTGTTTTTCTCGGAAATGTAGCCTGTAATCACTTCTCCATCATCTTGGTAGTCACGATCTTCAAGAATCGCTACACTTTCCAAATCATGAATCTTGTAGGACTTAGAAAAAGGCACCCGTAGAGTAAAGGCTTCAAAAATCTCCTTGATCTTCTCTAAAAACAAAGCCTGCAATTTCTCACGACTATCCTCGGACTTGGCAGAAATGAGGGCATACGGCGTTTGGGTAGGCATGAAATCCTCCACCAAGTCAGCTTTATTGTAAAGAGTCAGGCGAGGGATATCCTCCATATCCAAGTCTTTCATGATAGACAGAACCGTTTTTTCATGCTCCTCGTGATAAGGATTGCTGGCATCGATGACATGAACCAGAAGATCCACATGCTTGCTTTCTTCCAAGGTTGACTTGAAACTGGACACCAATTCAGTCGGCAAATCTTGGATAAACCCAACAGTATCAGTCAAGGTAACCTGTAGATTGCCCCCAAGATGGATACTCTTAGTCGTCGCATCCAGAGTCGCAAATAGCTCATCTGCTTCATACTGGGTCTTACTGGTCAAGGTGTTCATGATAGTTGACTTACCAGCATTGGTGTAACCAATCAAACCAATCTTAAAGGTGCTTGATTCCAGACGCTTTTCTCTGACTGTCACCCGATTTTTCTCAACCACCTTGAGCTGGCGCTCTATATCTGTAATTTGATTACGAACACTACGACGGTTCAGTTCCAGCTGGCTTTCACCAGGTCCACGGGAACCAATTCCCCCAGCCTGACGGCTGAGCATAATTCCATGACCAACCAAGCGAGGCAAGAGATACTTAAGCTGGGCCAAATGCACTTGGAGTTTTCCTTCATGGCTTCGAGCCCGCATGGCAAAGATATCCAAAATCAACTGCATACGGTCAATGACTTTTACTCCGAGAATTTCCTCCAAATTGACATTCTGCCTTGGCGTCAGACGGTTGTTGACGATGACAGTGCTAATTTCTTCGGCATCCACCATTTGAGCGATTTCTTCCAACTTACCAGAGCCAACAAAAGTCTTGGAATCATACTTTTCCCGTTTCTGTCTGTAGCTATCGACTACGACTGCCCCAGCTGTCTTAGCCAGACTGGCCAACTCTTCCATGGAGAGGTCAAAATTGTCCATGCCCTGTAATTCCACACCAATTAGCAGAACGCGTTCCTCTTTTTTCTCCGTTTCAATCATTTAAAAACTCCTCAATCTGGCTTAGAATACGCTCTTTCACGCCAGACTCTCCTATCTGATAAAAGGTCACCTGCATGCGATTACGGAACCAGGTCAACTGACGCTTGGCAAAACGACGCGTAGCCTGTTTGAGACTCTCGCTAGCTTCCTCGAGAGTCTGCTCTCCACGGAAATATGGAAAGAGTTCCTTGTAGCCAATGCCTTTGGCAGCCTGCACATCTGGATAATAGTCAAAAAGCCACTTGGCCTCATCCAAAAGTCCAGCCTCAAACATCAGATCCACTCGGTGGTTGATACGTTCATAAAGCTGACTTCGCTCATCATCCAAGCAGATAATCAGTGGTTCATAAGGACTTTCCTGATTTTTCAAATCCTGACCAAAATGGACAATTTCCAAGGCACGCATGGCACGACGACGGTTAAACTGGGGAATTTCAAGGCCTGCTTGCTTCACGAGATAGGCTAATTCCTCATCTGAGTAAGGCTCCAAACTAGCCCGGTAGGCTACAATCTCCTCATGAGGTGTCTCCCCACCTAGATGGTAGCCTTCCAGCAAGCTTTGGATATAAAGCCCTGTTCCACCAGCAATAATGGCTAGCTTGCCACGGCTTTGAATATCCTCAATAGCCTTCTGAGCTTCCGAAACAAAATCAAAAGCCGAGTAAGACTCGGTCACCTCTCTGACATCAATCAAATGATGAGGAACAGCTGCTTGCTCCTCTAGGCTAGCCTTGGCCGTACCAATATCTAACCCTCTGTATACTTGCTGACTGTCACCACTGACGATCTCTCCACCAAAGCGCTTGGCCACTTCAATAGCAAGGGCTGTTTTCCCAACAGCAGTCGGTCCAACAATCACAATTATTTTTGTTTTCATCTTTTTTCCTTGAAAAATTTCCATTTTTTCGTTACTATTATTATATCACAAAAAGGTCGGTCAGAAAAATGCTACCACTTAAGGAGCCTGGCTGATCGGAAAGATAAAGGAGGAAGACTCATGGCTAAAGGATTCGCTAAAGGTCTTGTAACAGGTGTCGCAGGAACTGTCGCTGCCGTTGCAGGTGCAGTATACGCAATTAAAAAGAAAGTGATTGAGCCAGAAGAGCAAAAAGCAGCTTTCGTTGAAGAAAACCGCAAAAAAGCAGCTCGCCGTCGCGTATCACATTAAGCAACAAAAGAAGTTGGGGATAAACTTAATTTGAGGAGAATGCCCAATAAATATTTCCACAATAAAACACATAGTATCAGGTATTCAAAAAAACTGATACTATGTGTTTTTTGATTTCGACGACTTTTAACCCATACTTTATAATCAAAAAGTAGAAATCGAATTGATAAATAAAGTATGAATCTATATTACGAAAGTTAGACAGAAAATTTCATGATTGAGGTGTAAATTAAATATGTTTGCTACTATTCTTTACTTATATTATTCATAAAAAGGTAATATTGAATCTATTAAATTTACAATATCAGATTTTGTAATAACGTATATATACACAATGATGTTAACTGTCAGCCAAATGCAAACAATTCGCGTACTAATAATTTTACAAATGAACGAGACATACTTTCCTCTTTTTATTGATTGTCACTGAGACAAATTAATTACTTTGTCGTATTGTGCAAGTGTCTCCTCATCATAATGGTGGATTACCTCAACCAAGGTTTGTGGAAGGGTCAATAAGATATTTGAAATTTGTTTTGAATTCACTTTATCAAGATTGGCTTTAACCTCGTCTGCCAAAATCAGATCACTATTATGATACAAACTGCGAGCGATTTCTATACGTTGCTTTTCCCCACCAGAAAGATGATTTCCATAAAGAAGATGTCCCTTTAAAAATTCTAGATTTACTCGATTAAGAATCAGGTCCATCTTTATATTATCCATCGACTCTCCAAGGGTAATATTCTCCTCAAGTGATAATCCATCAAAAATATAGGAATCTTGTAAAATATAAGAAGCTGATTTGGCAACTTGCTCTTGATTTAAGATCTGACCAGCATAAGTCACCTTCCCCAAATCTGGAGATAGTTGCCCATAGATGAGGTTAAGTAAGGTTGACTTACCACAACCACTTGCACCTATTAGAGCAATTTTTTCTCCTTTTTTAATTTCAAATGATAGATTTTCAAAAAGTATATTATCTTCAAAACTTAAACTGACGCAATCAACTAAGATAGGAAAAAGTGATGTTGAAGACAGGTCATCTGTTTGTATAATCGCATCTTGAAGTAGAAAATCATAACGATTCCTAAGCTGTTTGCTTGATTTATAGGTATTGATAAAATATGACAATTCATTGAATTGATAGCCTATATTATGAGATACTAGATAAATTGCAACAAAACTAGCTCCTGACAAGTAATTATAATAAGTCATTATACCACCGATAATGATGGGAACTACCGAACAAAATGCGTCAATACTATTAATGAGAATATTATTAATCGTACGTTGTTGTTCATAACGAATGTCCTGCTCAATTCTCTTTGACAAGGCTCTTCTGAAAATAGAATAGAAGAAATCCATAGCACCGTAATTTTTAATCACACTCTCTCCACCAATGATATTCGTTGTCTGAGACAAGTACTCCTGATTCGACGTCGCTTTTTCCTCAGAAATAAGGGCTAATTTTTTACTACCTATGCCACTACAGAGTGCAGGCATAGAGTAAAAAAAGATAAATATCCAGCCCAACCAAAAATTTGTTGTCAATGCATATACAATGGAAACTATTGTAAAACCAACGGAGGAAATAATAATGACTGCTGGTTCGAGATAAGACGTTTCTAATTGTTTGACATCGTTTTCAAGATTGGATAGGATATCCTCTTTTTTACTATTTTTATTATATAGAAAATGCCCAAACAATTTATATTTCATGATCCAAGTGAAATCTGCTACTAACTTGGCATAATAATACCTTTTCCCAGCCAACCCAATAAGAATAAATAAATTACCAATTATACCTACAGCAAGAGCTATCCATAAATCATCCAGAATCTTCTTTTCAAAACTGGCTATAATCATCGATACCAAGGTTGGTGTGATGATAGCCTCTAACCACGTAATAGCAATGAAAATAAAATAGAGCACCAAATGTTTTTTTGTGATGAACTTTTTAAGCATATCTAATGAACCTTTCAAAATTGTTAACTAATTTTGTTAAACACTCTTTATCCTTACTCAATTCAATAATTTTATAAATACAGTATTCCATTAAATCTTGTTTTTTACACTCAATAAATTTTCCTTCTTCAGAAATAATTGATGAATAGCCATCAATCATATTTGCGACACATTCCATGCACATTCCTCTACACCAACAATCTTTACACTTAGAAAAGTTATCCTTATTATTGAATTGTGTAACTTTATCACTGCTATGGGTCCCCCAAAATCTAAAGCAAGATTTAGTTGATCCATCAACATCAAATGTTATTGTTGTTTCTGGATCAATATCATCACAAAACGATTCTATCTTACTTTTAAAAATCATTGAAAGTAGCACATCATAAACAATCGGGCTAATGTAGTTTTTAACATTATTATTGATAATATCTTCGAATGACTGATCGATAAATGTTTTTCTATTTTCTTCAGTCATTTCCATTTCTTTAACTATTAGAATTTTATTTTTGCTAAATACATTATTGATATTAAATCTAACACCCATATCAGTAAAATATCTATAGATATCCCCTTTTTGAAATCCAAGTTTTTGATGCATCCGCGTGTAAGTAGAAGCGACTTCAAAATTTTCGTAATCTATTTCTTTTAAATACTGAATAAAATTCAATGTTCGTCTATGACTTCCCTTGCCTCTTAACTTATCGTGAATCAATTGTGGGCCATCAAGGCTAACTGTTAAAAAAGGATGATAATTGTTAATCATCATTTCAACTTTCTTATTTAAGATGGTACCATTTGTCACAGTTTCAATTTTTTGAATCTCAATATTTTTAGATAGCTTTTCAATAATATAAACAAACAAATCAATATTTAAAAACGGCTCGCCTCCAAAAAGGATTAATCTCTTGATACATTGAATTCTGCGAGAGACTAGCTGATCAATAATTTTATCTGCTGTATCAATATTCATCAGTTGATTCATCATTCCGTAATTACCACCATCAGCATAGCAGTATGTACATGAAAGATTACAGTTATTTGAAATATTGATTACTACTTTTTTTAAAATATTATAATCGTTTTCTTTTTTGATATTATTATTCAAATCATCTATTGAAGTTGATAAAGTAAAGGTTTCAGAATTAAAATAAAGAGTATCAGATTCTGTAATAAATGCTTTTAACATAATTATTCCCCCTATATAACATAGAGAGGGAATAAAAATCTCTCTCACAATAAAAATAAGATAGTCGTTACCGACCTCCACCACAAGAATGACTAGGGCCGCAATCATGAATAACATAGGCTGATTTATTGGCTAGTAATTCTTCCAAATCGATAATTTTGAGATTATCCATTTTATTATCCTCCTTTATTTGATGATATGATTATATCATTCAATAGTTCAGTCAAAATTTCTTTCCCATATCTGCTTGATGACTGTCCTCCCCTAAAACTTTTTTTAAATGTCCTTCATAAATCTTTGCTAAGTGGTTACTGCCTGCTAATTTTATTGCTCCAATACATTTTTTCATTTCAATAATTGCAATCTTATTTCCGTTTTTTTGATAGCGATAAAGGTTTTGAGCATAGAGAAAAATGAGTCTTTCATAAATTTCTATCTCGATAAAAAAGCATTGTTTCAATTGTTTTTCAAAATACAAAGCATCCATAAACTTTTTCTTTTCAATACAGGTAATATAAGCATTAAGCAACATGGTTGAAATCAGGCGTCGATTAATAGGAATTTCTTTATAAAAATCTGATCGTCTAGACATTTCTCTTGCTAAAACCATAAAAACATCATGTTTTAGAACATCCAAAGTATTCATGAAAATCAACAATTCATAATATCCCCAATATTCAACACCAAATAGATAATCGGTTAAATCATTCAAATCTGTTTCATTATAGTATTTTTCTCCCGATAAATCCTGAAGACGAATTTTAACTAAAATGGTATTTATATGATGAAATTTCTCTCGTTTTCCTTCATTTTCCATTTGAGATATCAACAATCTCTTCATCCCTTCAATGTCGCGAGTCGTTACATATTTCCTAACCTGAGCTAATAGTTCATTTAGTTCATCACGATGAAAATCATGAACGGCATACATAAATTCATCAATTGGCATATTAATTTCATTTAGAATATGTATAAACTTTGAAATGGTTAAATCCGTTTCTCCTTTTTCGAAACGTGAAAGCTGAGATGTTGATATACCAGCCTTCGTGAGATCCTTTAACCGCAATCCTCTTGATTCTCTAAACTTTTTAAAAATTTCTCCAAAATTTTTCATTCTGAACCTCCATCACGCATATATGGGAATATATTTTATTCACCCCAATAATAACATATAATAAAAAAAAACAAAAGTGAGGATTACACATGAAAAAACAAAAAATATTACCACTCCTACTCTTTTTACTAGAAGGAATTATTATTATCGGAGTTGGATAATCTTAATTTCTAAGGAGAGTTTTGCCTAGACTGCTCAGCGATAAGTACGGCTGAGCGCCGGCTATAGTTTGGAGGCAGGTAATGTACGTAACAGTCAGGTATTGCCTGCCCTCTTTAGCTAGATAGAAAACATCAAACTTTCTTACATTATCGCGAATTCCAGTTACAAAACTCCCATTAAACTTAAGTTCTTACTGAATTAAGACATCACTCCTATCTCTCCTTACACTCGTCCTAGCAGACAGAAGGATATGCTTAGTCCGAAAAAGTTTAACTATAGTCAGCACAATAACTCCTATACCTGTCTTAAAAAGGATTTTCGCTAGACCACTACAGTTGACGAAAAGCCTGCTTTTGCGGATTATAAATTTGAACTTTATCCTCATAAATTACAACATAAGAAAACACCTCATAAGTTAGATTTTTCTGTCTAACTTATGAGGTGCTAGTCATAGAAGGATATTTACATTTTTCTTAAATAGCCAAATCAAACTTCAGCTGTGGCTTAACCGGATCATAGTCAACCAACTCAAAGTCTTCTGCTTTGATATCAAAGAAATTGGTCCCATCAGGAACATTTAAAACCAAGCGTGGTTGGCAGTTTGACGGCTCACGACGGAGCAATTCCTCAGCTTGTTCAAACTGATTATCATAGATATGAAGGTTGTTGATAAAATAGAAAAACTTCCCAACCTTCCATCCAAAATGCTTGGCAATCATCATTTGAAGAGCCACGTACTGCATAGCGTTAATGTGGTGGGCCACCAACATATCGTTAGAACGCTGGGTCAAGGTCGCATCCAGATAGATTTCCCCATCAACGCGACGGACATCAAACATGGTCTGAAAGGCGCATGGAAGGAGGCCGTCTGTCTCCTCAAATGCTTGGTAATCCCAGAGTGAGATGATATTGCGACGATTCCAAGGATTGGCTTCCAGCTGCTTGAGAATCTTATTAATGATATCGTGTTTCTTAACGACTGCCCCATAACGCTCACCAATAGTTCCCGTATCTCCCACTTCCCAGTCATTCCAGTAGTGGACATTGTACTTATCATTGAGAACATCTAGGCTATTAGACTGATCTTGGTAAATCCAGAGTACTTCCTTGATGGCGGATTTGATTGCAATGGGACGCAAGGTTGTGATGGGAAATTCCCCTTTAGACAAATCATACTCCGCAAAGGCACCCGTTACGTACTTGGAGTTGGCAACTGTCCCATCCTTGTACTTAGGACGCGCTTGCTCAGAAAAGACTCCGTCTTTGAGGATTCGTTCAATATTTTCTTTAAAAATCGTGTCTGCTTTTGTCATTTACTCTCACCTCATTTATTGTCTTAACTAGTATAGCATAAAAAAAGAAAGGAGGAAAATCACTGACTTTAAAGTAGTGTTTTTCCCCTTTTTATTATCTTATTGCAATACAAGTGATGCCGCCCCGATAACTCCAGCGTCATTTCCTAGAGTTGCAAGAGCCAATTTAGTAGATGTGCGTACTTGAGGGAAGGTATTTTCGTCGTAGACCTTTTGAACACCTTGGAGAAGGAATTCTCCCGCAGCTGACACCCCACCACCGATAACGATTGTTGATGGGTTTAGGATTGATCCGATGTTAGCACACGCGATACCCAAGTAACGTGAGAAGTTACGGTAAACGATCAAGGCAAGGTCGTCCCCTTCTTTTGCAAGGTCAAAGACAGTTTTAGCAGTTACTTCTTCTCCGTCATCGATCAAACGTTTCAAGGCTGCATCACCTTCGTATTCATCTGCATAACGACGAGTCAAGTTAACAATCCCTGTTGCTGAAGCAACTGTCTCCAAACAGCCTTTTTTACCACAGGTACATGCGATTGGTTGGTCAAAGTCAACAGTTATGTGACCAAGCTCTCCTGCCGCACCAGCAACACCGTGGAGCAGTTTTCCTTCTGCCACGATACCGCCACCAACACCAGTACCAAGTGTCATAAAGACAACGTCTGGTTGGTTGTCACCAGCCCCCATCCAGCGCTCACCAAGAGCAGCTACATTGGCATCATTATCGATGAAGAAAGGAATCTCCAAGGCTTTTTCAATCTTTTCTTTTATTGGTTGAAGGGTTTTCCAGTTGAGGTTGTAGGCACCGATAACAGTCCCTTTTTCACGGTCAACCACACCAGGTGATCCCATTCCAATGCCTCGGAAATCTGTAGCTGACAATCCAAGCAAGTTCAAACGGTGCTGAATAGACTCGATCATATCATCTACGATATGGCTTCCTTCGTCCAAAATATTAGTCTTGATAGACCATTTTTCTTGGATTTCTCCCTCTTGAGTTAAAATTGCGAACTTAACAGATGTCCCACCAAGGTCAATCCCAATAATCTTTTGACTCATCGTCTTCTCCTTTTTAATTGAAAATGCTTACAGATATAGTATAACAAAATCGTCTGTTTTGTGCAAAGGTTTGCATTAACTTCCTAGAAATTATTCTGATTTATGGTTTCCAAAGGCCAGAACCATCTACGTAGTATCTGCCACCATCAACTCGCTCATTCTTTGCCATTTTACCATCTGATTTCAAATAGTAATTTCCTTGCCAAGTATTACGAGCGTATGAACCATCTGATTTCAAGTAGTACCAGGATTGATAAGAAGAGTCATAAATCCACTCACCTTGTGCCATTTTACCGTTCGCTTTGAGATAAAAAGCGCCTTGCCAAGCATTTTTTGCATAAGATCCATCTGATTTCAAATAATACCAAGCTTGGTATGATGAATCATAAATCCATTCACTTTGAGCCATCTTTCCGTTTGGTTTTAGATAATAACTTCCTATCCATGTGTTTCGTGCATACGAACCATCCGATTTGAGATAATACCATCCTTTGTAATATGAGTCGTATATCCACTCACTCTGAGCCATTGTTCCATCTGATTTGAGATAGTAATCTCCTTTCCAAGATTTTGTTACCGGATTACCATTGTCAGAATAATAATACCAATATCCATCTTGCTTAACCCATCCACTAGAAGAAACTCTATTCTGCGGACTAGACTGGCGTGGTTTAAAGACTCCCTGAGGTGCATTTGCACGTTCACAAGCTATCCCATCACCATCACGATCTAGTTTAGATGAGTATCCAGGCTCTCCTCTGTGAATATCAGAATAACCATTTTCCCATGCTTCTTTACAACTAGAAAAATGAATATTTTCTTCTGCACTAACCGGTTGAGCAAACAAACCTAAAACTGGAAGAACAGTAAGAATCGCTTTCAGCAAAACTGTTTTTTTCATCATTGCCTCCTATAAAATGACATCGTTTTCTTTTTATTTTATCAAACTTAACTCAACAATTCAACATATCTATTAAATTTTTTAATTTATGAAGTTTATTTAGAATTCACTTCCAACTCATACAAGCCTCTGACCGAGTTACAACCATAGACAGCTTCTGCTTGGTCCAAGTCTGGCACAGTCAAGACTTTTTCCTCTACCTGTCCTGTTTCCAGCAAATGCTGGCGGTAAATTCCTGGTAAAATTCCTTGACTGATGGGTGGTGTGTAGAGCTTACCATTAATTTTTAAGACCAGATTTCCAATAGAGGTTTCAAGTAGTTCTCCTGACTTATTGTGGTAAATCTTCTCTTGCTCTCCTAGTCTTAAATGCGGTCTATGAGTTGTTTTAAAGTAGGTAAACGCTTGATTCAAATCTGCTTCCTGCAGACAAAGTTTGGCTTTGCAGAAACTTGGACTGAGGGGTGTTAAGATTTGGCGACTGAGTTCTATCTCTCCAGACTTGCTGATAGTAATTCGCAAGCGGTAGTCTTGGTAGGAATCACAAGCTTGACACTCTTCCTCTATCTTTTGTCTCAATTCTTCTGGATCAAAAGGATAGGCAAAATAACGACTCGCCTTTATCAGTCTTTCCAGATGTTGATCTTCAAACTGCAGTTGCTTTTGGCTGATTTTCCCAGTTGTAATCAGTTTGAAACAGGCTTGTTTACGATAGAGAACAGCCGCCTTTTGATGAACCTCTCGGTATTCAGATTCCCAAGTACTATCCCAAGTAATCCCTCCGCCAACTCCATAGATGGCTTTTTCTTGGTACAGTTGAATAGTCCGAATGGCGACATTGAAAATTCGTCGCCCATTTGGAAGTAAGAGACCAATCGTTCCACAGTAAACTCCTCTAGGTTGAGGCTCTAGGTCCTTGATGATTTCCATGGTCGCAATTTTCGGAGCTCCCGTTATGGATCCACAAGGAAAGAGAGAGCGAAAAATAGCAATCAAGTCCACATCCAATCGTAACTGACTCTTGATGGTCGACGTCATCTGCCAAACAGTCGAATACTGCTCCACTTGGCACAGACGTTCTACATGCTCACTGCCCACTTCAGAAATACGGTTCATATCGTTGCGCAAGAGGTCCACGATCATCATGTTTTCAGAGCGATTTTTAGAATCCTGTTCTAGCCAGCTAGCTTGGGCAAGGTCTTCTTGGTCAGTCACTCCCCGCTGGGTTGTTCCCTTCATTGGGCGAGTTGTTAATTCTCGGTCATTTTGCTCAAAAAAGAGCTCTGGGCTCATGGAAATCACTGCCATCTCATCATGTTCAACATAAGCATTGTAGCCCGCCTCCTGTTCTACCACCATGCGATTGTAGATGGCAAAAGGGTTGGCACTTAAGTCTTGCTTGAGTTGGACGGTGTAGTTGACCTGGTAGGTGTCCCCTTGTCGCAAATGATGGTGAATCTGGGAAATAGCTTTTTCATAGTCCTCTGCAGATGTTTGTTCCCGCCACTTTGAAGGCAGATCTACTTCTTCATAAGTCAGAGGAATAGGGGATGTTTCCACCCTATCGTGAACGGTAAAGTAAAGCAAATACTCACCCAGTAGAGGAAGATTGTGAACTGCTAGTTTTTCCTCAAAAGCAGGAGCAGCCTCATAACTGACATAGCCCACGACATAATAGCCTTGCTCTTGGTAGCTTTCCACTTGTGCTAGCAAATCTGCCACTTCTGCTAAATCTCTTGTTTTAAACTCTTTGATCGGCTGGGTAAAGGTGTATCTCTCCCCCAAAGCCCTAAAATCAATCACTGTTTTTCTATGCATATTTCAAGTATAGCATAAAATAAGAAAACCCTCATCCACAAAGCAGATGAGAGATTTCAATTATTTAAAGATTGAAGTTTTAAAGCTATTTGTTTGTTGAAGAAGTTTTTTGAATAATTTCTCTTTAAGTGATACAGTATTATCAAATTTAACTAATCCATTTTTAAGAGTAGCTTTATCTTTATCAACAGCTGCAGCAAATGCATTCTTCAAGTCATCGTAACTACTGTATGTAGTACCGTCGATTGTAACAGGGTTAAATCCTGCTTTAGCTTTATCAACAACTTCTTTGAAGTATGCTTTCTTCCAATCTTCTAGAGTATTAAATTTACCATCAGAAACTTTCTTGATAATAAAATCATCACCTAGAGTAGCATGACCAGCTTTTTTAGACTCATTTTTCAACATGTTAGAAGCATAATTTAGGAAGCCTTTTTCATATCCAAAGTAACCCCACATACGGAAGGTGTTATGTTTGAATGACATTGCTCCTGGAGCTCCTTCACTTGTGTTACCTCCGTAGATACCTGCAGTGATAGGCACAGTTACATAAGCAGAACCGAATCCAGTCGGATCATACTGACCATTACCAGGACCGTGCTTGGTCATGAAGTTTTTCTCTACTAAGTCGTTAACAGATGTTAAATTATATTCTTTTTCTTCTGCATTTAAATCTCTAACGTTATCGTATTGATTCTTCGTATTAGCTCCACGAAGTTTCTTATCTACTTTCTTGAACCAAGCGTTGTTTAGTTCTTTACTGCCTTTATCAATTACAACTTCTCCTTCAAGGTAATCAAGAAGCATTAGGGTATCATTGAAACCTTTCATGTAATGATCAATTTCATCGCGAGAAGTAAGGTCATTTGGATTAGTGTTGTACCATTGGTTTCCATTGTTTGAACGTTCGTAGGCCATGTTCAATCCTAGTGCTTTAAAATCACCGTTTGGACTTGATTCAGCAGGTGATTGCAACATACCTTGTGCAAATGCTTCTAGGTCAGTACCTTCACGGTGTCTTGAACCACCTAAGTAAACCATACGGTCATTTACGTGAGTTGTTTCGTGAGTGAAGGCTGAGATACCAAAGTCACTAATCATATCAGTAACCATAAAGAAGACTGAATCATCCTTATAAGGGTTACCGTAAATACGAGCTACAGCTCCCATACGCCAGTCAGTTGCATGGTAGCGACCTGTTGGTCCGTATAATTCACGGATAGGTGCTACATCCTTACCACTATTCGTATGTCCGTATTTATCTGTGCTGATTCCTTTATAGTTTTGGTTATCTAACACAGGAGTTGGTACCATATTGTTGCTCTTAAGCAGTTGATTACGAACTTTATCTAATGATAAGCGAGACCAGAAGTCTAGGTAATTTTGTTGACCTTTAGCGACTTTATTGATTTCAGCTTTGAATGCTTCGCGTTCTTCCGCAGTATTCTTACCGTATTTTTCAAATGAACTGTAAGCCATTGTGTTATATGTTGAGATTAAGAACATGTGTGCATCTTTTAAATTCAGAAGTGGCAGAATCATTTTACCGTGAACATCATTATTCAATCCTTCATAGGCTCTGTGTTTCTTATCTGCAAATGCAGGATTTGTAGTTTTTGGTTCAACAACATATACATTCTCTTTAGTTGCTTTTATAAACCAATCGTTCAAGTCTGTGTCACTTGTAAAGAGTTCCATATTGTATTTCAAGAACTCATGTAAATTACCTTTACCAGTAGCTCCAGCTATCATTTCGCGGTATGCATCGTGAGTACGAGTTCCTTTTAAGTTATTTTCTTTAGAACCAATATTGATGATTCTATCTAAGATGCTAACATTCTTACCGTAGAAATCAGGTTTGAATAACATTAACTCTTTAATGTTAAAGTCATCGAATTTAATTCCGTAGTAACGGTTGAGGTAAGACAAACCAAGAAGAACTGCGGCCTTATTGTCATCGATTTTCTTAATCAAAGCACGTTTTGCAGCTTCATCAGTGTTAAGCTGGTGATCTTCATTTTGAACTAACTTCGTAACGAATTTATTAAGATTATCTTTAACGTACTTGAAGCTTTCTTCTAAGTACAAATCCTTAATTGCATTGACTTTGTTGCCACCAGTTCTACCCAAGTGTTGGTAAATCGGATCAGATTGTAATTCTACTGGACTTAACTTGCTTTCGATAGCACTGATTAAATCTGTACGATCTTTAACCACCATATTTGGTGTATAAACGACTTCACCAAGCTCAGAGACACTGTATTCTTTAACTTGTTTCACTTGAGAGTCTTTTGGTGAAATTGTAAAGATGTCTTTTGTCTTATCTGCGTAGTGAACCAAAATATGGTCAGCATCTGTAAGGTCTGTGACAAAGTCATTGCCTTTCATCGCAGTTACAGACAGTACTTCTTTAGTTAACAAGTTTGAACCTTCTGCAAGCTTGTTCCCTTGGTTGACAATCCATTCTTTGTTGTAGAACGGTTGAAGTTTTTCAACATTACGGTAAGCAAGCTCACGAGAAGCATCGTAGTCATCAATGTTTTTGTATTGATCAGCTTTATTTACAATATTGTTCAGTTTGTCTTCAATAGGAAGTGTGCTTTCGAATTTATCAGCAGTGATTCCCATTTTAGCAATTAATTCATCAGCTTTTTCTTTAGTTATGCTAGGAATTTTTTTAGAATTAGCATAAGTTGTTTTACCTTCACTTACACCCTCAACACTGTAGTTGCGCTTCGTTCTAGAGTATGTAAAGTAATCATCAGCATCAATATCAGAGTGACCAAAGACTATTTCACCAGTCTTAACTTTCATCATAGTGATGTTGTCTTCTATAGCCCCTAGTGCCCAGTTAGTCCCTAGCAGTCCACCAGACATAACGGCTTCTTTGAGTTCAATAGAGCCTTTTGCTACAGAGTTTCGAAGAGTACCTTCTTTACCTAAAGTATTGTTGTTGCCACCATTTTGAGATGAATATACGATTCCGGCGGCCTTAGCTTTGTTACCTGTGATTTCAGCGTCAACATAAGCTTTCTCTACAATACCTTTCCAGTTTTCCCCAACAATACCGGTTAAGTAACCGCCTCGATTTCCAGCAGCGTGTACTTTACCGATAAATGCAATGTTACTTAATTTTCCACTACCATCAATTTTATTGATAACACCAGATACATCATTATTACCAACAACGTTACCTGTTACTTTAATATTCTCTACAGTCGCATTATTTTTGATAACATTCGCTAGTGGTGCAATCCTATCAGTCCCTGGCATGTCGATATTTACATTTTCAAGTAGTAAATCTTTAACAGTACCACCGACAATATCACCGAATAAAGGTCTGTTCATATTGCTAATGGTAAATTTATTACCGTCAGTGCTGGTTAATGTTCCTTTGAAAGCATTAGTAACATAAGATTTTCCTGCTGGTTTAACGTTAGCAGCATTGATATTGCTACCAAGCTTAAATATGCCAGTCGGGTCTTTTTGCATAGCTTTTACAAGGTCGTCAAAGCTATAATATACATCACCTTCGTGTGTTTTTTGTTTTTCAAAGTAATGAACATACTCTTCGCTCAGTGTGTTGTCAGCATTCCGTTGAATCAAATCAGGCGCTTTGGCAGTGACCTTATACAAGGTCTTCCCATCAACTGTGACTTCTTCAATTTTGTCAACGGCAAGTCTTGTTGTTTTATTGTCATGAGTGGTCACTCGTAAATAAAGCGGAGCAAGATCAGCTGGTTTTGCTGTCAGCAAACTAGTGTCTGTTTCATTACCATCAGCATCCACACTCATCAAGCTTGTTTCTTTGATGTTTTTGATTTCAACTTTTTTGAGGTCAATTCTTAGCGGTTCTTCTTTCAGAACTTCTTCCTCATCACCCTCACCACGGTCATAAACCATCTTCGTTTCAAGTTTATAATCCTTGTAGTACTGTAAATCTGTCAAGGTAGTTGTCAAGTCGTCTGGTGAAACATTCAAGGTTTTGACAATCTCATCACCTTTTTTCAGAGTTAAAGTAATAGATTTAATGGCCGCCTTACTTGGATTTTCTAGGCTATACTTAACATCTGAGGTACGCTTCAAATCCTTAGACTCAACTGCTGTGATGGTCAATACTGGTTTTTCAAAGGTCTTGGTACCACGTTTCAAAATTTTGTCTTGAGGTGCCTCAAGAATTTCCTCTGTAACTTTTGGAGCGTCCTCTGTTTTAACTCCCTTAATGGTATTAAAGGTCTTGGTGATTTTTTTCTGGCCTTCTTTTCCTTCTTGAGCTACAACTTCTAAGCCTTTTTTTAGTTGGTCATCTTCTTTAACAACTTCCTTAAATGGAATCTTTTCAAGACTTTCTTCTACAAGAGTTCCTTCAATTGGCTTTGTCCCACGACTTACCTCTTGGTTTACAGGCTCCTTGGTAACTTCTGTGCTAGTTGAAAGAACTTGGTCAGTTTTAACACCTTCTACTGTTTTATAAGTTGTTTTAGTAACTTGGCTACCTTTTTCACCATTTCTTACGACAGTTTCTTCGTCGGTATACTTGGTTGGATCCTCAGTCGTTTCAGTTTTGTAGTCTAGGTCTGTAGTCGATGTTTCAACAAGGGTTCCCTCAGTTACTTTGTACTCTGGTAACTGTTCTTGTACAAGGGCTTGACCTGCTTGACCTTCCTCTTGTGTACCTTTTACTTCGATTGGAGCTTCTGGCAATTCTGGCTGTGTGAGAGCTTGACCTGCTTTGCCTTCCTCTTGTGTACCTTTTGCTTCGATTGGAGCCTCTGGTAATTCAGTTTGCGTTAAGGCTTGTCCTGTCTTACCTTCTTCTTGTGTACCTTTAGCTACTCGGTGAGTTGGTTCAGCTTGTGGTACTGGAGTTGGAGCAGGTTGCACCTCTTTCTTAGTTCCGACTGCAATGACTTGCGACACAGGATTTTGGACTACTTGGTCTTCGATGACTTCTCTAACTTCTTGACCGTTAACCATCGATACCTTGGTTACAAGGCGACGCTGACCATTTACTCCGGCTGCGACGATACGAGTCTCTCCTTCTGCTAGATTCGCATCTGGGCTTGTGACTGTTTCAAAAGGAATCTCTACCAAGCTCTCTTCCTGTCTAGTCTGAGGATTCTCAGAAACTGGTTTTTCTTCAACCGCAGGAACAACTGGATTTTGTACTAGAGGTTTCTCGACAACAGTTTCAGGAGTGACAGCAGGTCTTTCATGAACGACTTCTGTTTTCTCGATTTCATTTGCACTTTGCTTTTCGACTGGCAACTGAGGCTGGTCAGCTGAAGCTGGTCTTGATGGATGGAGTTCTGCTTCCTTGAAGTAACCAACATACTCATATCCTTCAATATGAATAATACCTTTAGCCAAACCTTCATTTGTAGATGCAGAAATAGTTTGGTTATAAGAAAATAACTCTTTATTTTCAAATCCAAAGGCGGTAAAAGGTACAAAATTGCTGACACCGATTGAGCTAATTAACAGAATACCAAGTACTTTACTACGGTGTTTCTTGGAAACTAATAGAACCGCTAGTGAGGCTGTTGCAAATCCAAGACCTGCCAAAGCAAGCTCCTTACTTCCTGTGTATGGAAGTTGTTGACTGTTAGTCTCCTTCTTGCGATAAACTACATAAATAATATCTTCATCTTGAAATTCTGTAGGAACCTCATGGCGAATCAAGGCTTTTTCAGACTCGGTCAATTCCTGCTCCGCCAGATAACGGTAATGCACGCTATGAGCTCCACCAACTTCATTGGCTTGCACCTTATCTACTAAAAGGGTACTGGCACCAAAAAGGAAGGCCCCGATAGCTACAGGACCTACCCCAACAGTGAGCTTACGAATCGAATATTTGGTGATTTTTTCTAGTTGTTGTTTTGTCTTTTTCATTCTCATGACTTTCTGATAGAATCTTGTGGATACTGCGCACGCGCACCTCCGATTAATTTTGGACGACTAGCTAGAGCCGTTACATGGGCATGCCCAATTTCTCTCAAAAGAGGGCGAATCGGAACCTGAACATGCTTGACATGCATGCCAATCGCAGTATCTCCGATATCCAATCCAGCATGGGCCTTGATAAGTTCAACCTCAACTGGATCCTGCATAAACTTGAAGGCTGCCAACTGACCCGAACCTCCTGCATGAAGTGTAGGAAGGACACTGACGATTTCAAGACCAAACTGCTCTGCCACCTGACGTTCAACGACGAGGGCTCGATTGACATGTTCACAACCTTGAACAGCTAGATGAATCCCTTTTTCCTCTAGGATATCTAGGATGGTCTTCACAATGATTTCCCCAATTTCTTGACTGGATTCCTTGCCAATCTGACCACCTATCACCTCACTAGAAGAAAGGCCCAAAACAAAGATAGCTCCTTGCTTCAAATTGGCTTTTTCTAATACATCTTCTACAATCTGGCTTGTTGCTCTTTGAATGTCTTTTTCCTTCATACTTGATACCTCTTTTGTCACTATCTATCATATCTTTTTTTCTACGTTTTAGCAAGATAGACAACCTAGAAAGCTTGCTCAATTACGCATAAAACTCCCAGAATTGACTGGGAGTTAACTAGTTTCTATTCTATTTATGTATATTTCAACCATCGTCCCTTTTTCGGGTACAGAATTAATCTTCATCTGGTAATTGTCTCCAAAATGAAGTTTGAGGCGTTGATCAACGTTTTGCAAACCAACTCCTCCACGTTTGAGCTGACTTTGACTACTATCGCTAGTAGCTTGGAAACCAACACCATCATCCTCAATGCGGATGATTAGTCCTGAATCCTTTTTCTGGACGGAAACTTTAATATGTCCCTGTCCATCTTTCTCCTTGATGCCGTGATAAAGGGCATTTTCTACAAGGGGTTGTAGCACCAGTTTAGGCAAGACTAAATTATCAAAGTCAGGATCTTCAGCAATTTCATACTCCAACTTATCCCCATAGCGTTGCTTCTGGATAAAGAGGTACTGGCGGACATGATTGATTTCATCAGAAAGAGAAATCAAATCCTTTCCTTGATTGAGCGCCAAGCGGAAATAGGTTGCCAAAGATTTGGTCACCTGAACCACTCGCTGACTATCCTGAAATTCAGCCATCCAGATGATGGTATCCAAGGTGTTATAGAGAAAATGCGGATTAATCTGGCTCGACAGGGCTTGAAGTTCATACTGACGGGTCGCTTCTTCCTGCCTGCGAATAGCTGCCATCAGCTGATCAATCTGATCCAACATGGCATTAAACTGGCGAGTCACTTCTCTCAGTTCATAGGCACCAGTTTCTTTGGCACGCAGATTTTGAGCACCAGAAGCAATTTCCAGCATGGTTTCTCTCAAGTCATTCAAAGGAGCAATCCAGCGTTTAAGACTGAACCACACCAAGCAGATACAGGCAAGAAGAGATAAGGCACTAGCAGCAAGAAAGGTCCACATGAGTTGGCTCCGAACCTGGTCTAACTTCTCCAACGAAGACACGCCTATAACCGTCCAATCAGTCCCTGCAATCTGTTCCTGACTAACGTAGGATTGATGGTCCAGCGTATAGCCCTGTCCCGTCTCAATGTAGGGTTTCATGGCCTCCATTTCACTCGCTGAGCTATAGACAGTACGTTCAGGATGGTAGACAAATTCATGCTTCTCATTGATGATAAAGGCAAAGCCCTGCTGGCCCAACTGGAGTTGGTTGAGATAGGCTTCCAGAGTTTCATAGGAAATATCCAAGCGAAGCACACCAAGATTGGCTCCCTTTGCATCAACAAGTTCCTGAGTGACAGAAATAACCCATTGACTATCTGATTTACGAGCTGGGGTTAAAACTGGCTTAGCTCCCTGATGAATAGCCTTTTGGTACCAATCCTCAGCCATCATATCTGAGGAAGTTTTCATCTGCACACTGTCATCTGTAGAAATAACCTGACCGGATTTGGTGACCAGTACCACCGTTTTCAAGTCCTGGTCTGCCTTTAAGATGGTCAAAAACAGTTCTCTGATTCCCTTGGCTTGGACTTGGTTAGGATTCTCAGCATAGGCTAGGATATCCTTCTGCTGGGTCAAACTGATCGAGGTGGTTTCTAATTTTTTGATATAAGACTGAATAAAGTGGCTAGTCTGGCTAATTGTCGTTTGGCTATTGCCCTCAATTGTATACTCAATGGCTGATGAACTCGATTGATAGTAGAAAGTCCCGACCACAGCTAGGAGAATGAGAAAGACCAGAAAGATGGAAATAACCATTCTTACTAGGAGAGAAGAACGCTTCATCGGCCTTCTCCCTTCTTAAACTGACGAGGTGTCACACCTGCAATCTGTTTAAAACGTTGAGTAAAGTAGTTCATATCTTCAAAACCAACCTTTTCGGCTATCTGATAAATCTTTAAATCCGTGGTCAGAAGCAAGAGCTTGGCTTGTTTGACACGCTCTCTCACCAGGTAATCCTGAAAAGGCAGCCCCAACTCTTTCTTAATCAAGGAACTCAAATAAGTCGGACTAAAGCCCAATTCACTGGCTAAAGACTTTAAACTAAACTGACTGTCAGCCAGATGGGACTGGATCTTCTGGGCTATGTTTCCCTCAAACTTATCGGTTAATAAATCTTGTAACTGCTCTTCTTTTTCTTCCTTGTCTAGTTTTTGCTTGATTTTCCCCAACATTTCCTCAATATCCTGACGAGAAAAGGGCTTGAGCAGGTAGTCATCCACACCGAGTTTGACAGCAGACAAGGCATAATCAAAAGCATCGTAGCCAGTCAAAAAAACCAAATGCACCTGAGGATAGGTTTCTCGGACCAGACTGGCCAACTGGATGCCATTTAGCTGAGGCATGTTGATATCGGTTAAAATGATATCTGGCACCTGCTTTTGAATCAAGTCCCAAGCCTGTCTTCCATTTTCAGCCTGACCGATGATTTCCATACCATAGGCTGCTACATTGACCAGCTTGGTCAAGCCTTGTCTTACCAGATACTCATCTTCTACGATTAAGATTGTGTAGGTCATGCTCTGCTCCTTTGTCACTTACTAGTATCAGTATAGCAAAATTCTCCTTTAACTGCTTAGGAAAGCCCTCTTATACTCAATGAAAATCAAAGAGCAAACTAGGAAGCTAACCGCAGGTTGCGCAAAGTTCAGCTTTGAGGTTGTAGATAAAACTGACAAAGTCAGCTCAAAACACTGTTTTGAGGTTGTAGATGAAACTGACGAAGTCAGTAACTATACGTATGGGTACGGTAAGGCGACGCTGACGTAGTTTGAAGAGTATTAATCGACATAATCTAGTAAATAAGCATAACCTTTTTCTTCCATTTGGGCTTTAGGAATAAAGCGAATGGAAAGACTATTGATACAGTAGCGCAAGCCACCCTTATCCTGTGGCCCATCCGTAAAGACATGGCCAAGGTGAGAATCTCCAACTCTGCTCCGCACTTCCATACGCGTCATATTGTAAGACTTATCTTCCTTGTAGGTGGCAACATCTGGACTAATTGGTTGGGTGAAACTAGGCCAGCCACAACCAGACTCAAACTTATCCTTTGATGAAAAGAGGGGTTCGCCAGTTGCCACATCCACATAGATACCAGATTCAAATTTATCCCAGTAGCGATTTGAAAAAGCTCGTTCTGTTTGATTTTTCTGGGTAACTGCATACTCCTCAGCTGACAAGGTCTTTTTCAATTCTTCATCGCTTGGTTTAGGATATTTGCTGGCATCAATGACAGGATAGGCTGCCTGATTGACATTGATATGACAGTAGCCATTTGGATTTTTCTTGAGGTAGTCTTGGTGATAGTCCTCAGCCACCACAAAATTCTTCAAGGCCTCCTTTTCAACTGCCAGAGGTTGGTCATATTTTTTAGCAACTTCATCAAAGACTTGGTTGATTACTTCCAAATCCTTTTCATCTGTGTAATAAACGCCGGTACGATACTGGATCCCCACATCATTTCCTTGTTTATTTTTGCTGGTTGGATTGATAATGCGGAAGTAATGAAGAAGAATTTCTTTAAGAGAAATTTGATTAGCATCATAGGTGACATGGACAGTCTCTGCATGTCCTGTTTGATTGATTAATTCGTACTTGGTTGTTTCCCCTCTACCATTTGCATAGCCTGAAACGGCATCTGTCACTCCAGGCACGCGTGAGAAGTATTCCTCCACTCCCCAGAAACATCCCCCAGCTAGATAAATTTCGTGCAAGTCTGCGTCTTTACTCACTTCTGTTTTTTTCACTATTTTTCCTCCTTGGCTAACTGATGCTTTCTCAATTTGCGAGCTATCTGTCTGCCCTGCATTTCGCATCAATAGAAAATAGAAACCAGTTATGGCTAGGAGAATGACCCCTGCCAAGACAAAAAGTTTTACTTTATCATTCATGGCCTTTCTCTACCCCAATTCTTTCAATTCTTTTAAAATCATATCCTTATCCATAAAACCTGGTTGCGTTTTGACCAGCTTGCCTTCCTTGTCTATAAAGGCTTGAGTCGGGTAAGAACGGACACCATAACTTTCCAAAAGTTTGCCTGACGGATCAATTAAAACTGGAAAATTTTTATAATCTAAGCCCTTATACCAGTTCTTAAAGTCAGCTTCAGATTGTTCTCCCTTGTGCCCAGGAGATACCACTGTCAAGACCACATAGTCATCACCAGCTTCTTTAGCAATTTCGTCCGTATCTGGAAGGCTAGCCAGACAGATGGAACACCAAGAAGCCCAGAATTTAAGATAGACTTTCTTGCCTTTGTAGTCAGATAAACGATAGGTCTTACCATCTACTCCCATCAGTTCAAAATCAGCAACCGCCTGACCTTTAGTCGCAGTTTGCGAACTGACTTGTTCTGTTTTCGTTTGCTCCTTCATAGTAGATTCTTCTGTCATATTTTTAGTCGAACAGGCTGCCAAGCAACAGATTGAGCCTACTCCAAGGAGACATGTTTGCCATTTTTTCATTTCTTTTTCCTCTCTATTCAAATAAGGAGACATGTTTGCCATTTTTTCATTTCTTTTTCCTCTCTATTCAAATAATGTAGTTAAAATGGAAGCATTCCCCAAAAGCACCAAGATTCCCATCACGATAATGAGGAAACCACCCACTTTTTTGAGGGTTCCGAGGTAGGGATGGAGTTTTCGAAAATGTTTCAAAACATAGCTGGAGGCGAGAGCTAGAACCAAAAATGGTAGCGCTAAACCCAGCGTGTAAACCAACATGAAACCAGCACCCTGCCAAGCTCCTGAACCACCTGAAGCCGCCAAGGCTAAAACAGACCCCAGAACTGGCCCTACACATGGCGTCCAAGCAAAACTAAAGGTCAATCCCAGTAAAAATGCCTGACTATATCCGTTACCCTTTTGCCCCTGTCTCTTTAATTGTAGCCTTCTTTCCTTGTAGAGCCCCTGCAAATGTAAAACTTCCATCTGGTGCAAGCCCAAGAGAATGATGACCGCACCCGTCACATACTGAAACCAAGAAGCATAAAGCAAATTGCCTAAAAAACCAGCTCCATAGCCCAGTAAGATAAAGATAAAAGAAATCCCCGCTATAAAGGCCAGAGTTCTCACTAAACTAACAAGTGAGATTGAAATTTTTCCGCTAGAAGCCTGAGCACCATCTTTGTCATCCAACAAGACCCCTGCATAGACCGGTAACAAGGGTAAGATACAAGGAGAAAAGAAGGAAAGAATTCCAGCAAGAAAAACACTGATAAAAAAGATTATATTGTCCATTGCCTTCCTCCATTCTTTGATTTGATAGGACTATTATAGCTCCAAAACTCCAGAAAAAACAGGGACAATGATAGGGAAAAATAGGAATTTAATCAGTTTATTCAGAAATCTGGCATAAAAAAAGCCAGACAAGGTCTGACTTTGATAGAAACAGAAAAGAAATCACCTGTCTTCCCTACTTATCTGGTAATAAATAAGGTCCGCAACGTAGTCTTTTCTCTCCACACCATTGGCAATAGTTTTTAGATAGGACATTCCAGCTTTCTCCATCACACGGCCTGAAGCTGGGTTAAGACTGGCGTAACGAGCTCTGACCTTTTGAAAGCCTGCTTGAGTAAAACAAAAGTCTAACACAGCTTTCAAGGCCTCCGTCATCATACCACGACCCCAATAGTTTTTTCCTAAAATATAGCCAATTTCACAACTTGAATCTTTCTCATTCATCTCTACGATGCTGATATCTCCTATCACTTGCTCTGGGTTTTCTTTGAGACAAATGGCCCATTTGTAATAGTTGGGATTAGTATAGGATGCAACCCAATTTCGAATCGAGTTCCGAGTCACTTCAACATCAGGATGAGGATCCCAGGTTACATAGGTCAGATTCTCAGGAGATGAAGCCCAATTTTGAAACATAGCTTCCGCATCACTCTCCACAAATCTTCTCAAGATTAAACGTTCTGTCTGTAACATTTGCGTACCGATTGCTTTCATAATGTTACCTCGCTTTCTAAGCTTAAGGCTCAAGCTAAAAAGGTCCACTGGACCTTCTTCGCTTTCTCATTTCTAAGCTCAGGGTAAAAAGGTCCACTGGAAGTTCCTCGTTTTCCCGTTTCTAGACTCGGGCTGAAAACCTCCACTGGAGGTTCCTCGTTTTCCCATTTCTAGACTCGGGCTAAAAAGGTCCCCCGGACCTTTTTACTCCCAAAAGTCATCAAAGACGGTGATTGGTAAGTGGCGTTTGTGTTGGCCTTTGTTCCACCAGTTTTCGATGGTCGCTTGGGCTTCTGGGCTGATTGTTTTGCCTTCTAGGTAATCATCAATTTCATTGTAAGTGACTCCAAGTGCGACTTCGTCTGCAATACCTGGATTTTCTTCTTCCAAATCTGCTGTTGGGATTTTTTCATAAAGTGCTGGGTCTGCACCTAGTTCCTTCAAAAGTTGTTTTCCTTGGCGTTTATTGAGGCGGTAAAGAGGGAGAATGTCTGCACCACCGTCACCAAACTTAGTAAAGAATCCTGTGATATTTTCCGCAGCATGGTCTGTTCCAATTACCGCTCCGCTATGGGCACCCGCAAGGGCATATTGGGCAATCATACGACTACGAGCTTTAATATTGCCCTTGTTAAAGTCTGAAACAGGACTTCCTGTCGCTTCAACTGCAGCTGCCATTGCATCAGCTGATTCCTTGATATTCACAACCAAGCTGACATCTGGTTGGATGAAAGCAAGAGCTTTTTGAGCATCTGCTTCATCAGCTTGCACGCCATAGGGCAGGCGGACAGCGATAAATTGGTAGCTGTCATCTCCTGCCTCTGCTCGCAGTTCTTCCATAGCTAATTGCGCTAAGCGCCCTGCTAAGGTTGAGTCCTGACCTCCAGAAATCCCTAGTACAAAAGTTTTAAGGAAGGGGTGTTTTTTCAAGTATCTTTTTAAGAAGTCAATTGAACGACGGATTTCTTCCTGGGCGTCAATCACTGGTTTAACCCCTAGTTGCTGGATAATAGTCTCTTGCAAACTCATTCTTCTTCTCCTTCACCAAGAGCTTCCTTACGCATCTTATCAATCAAGTCCATCTTATCTTGCCAAATATCACGCGCCAAGTCTACTGGGTAATGTTGCGGATTGAGAACCCGTTTATACTCATCCCAAAGCTTGTCAAATTCTTTGCGAGCATAGGCTTGAATGTCAGTCAAACTAGGCAGGTTGTAAACTAATGTTCCTGCTTTGAAAATATCCACCAAGAGAGGAACGGCATCAAAATTACGAACGGTTTTTTTGATATAGGTATAGGTCGGATGGAACATCTTGATTTCTGTCATGCTAGCAACATCTATGCCATCATAGGTAATGTAGTCACCTTCTGACTTGCCTCTTTCACGACTGGTAATGCGCCATACCTGCTTCTTACCTGGCGTAGACACTTTTTCCGCATTATTGGACAGTTTGATGGTATTGCGCATCTTACCATTCTCATCTTCGATAGCAACAATCTTATATACTGCTCCAAGAGCTGGCTGGTCATAGGCTGTAATCAGCTTAGTACCCACCCCCCAAACGTCAATCTTAGCGTGTTGCATTTTGAGGTTAAGGATGGTATTTTCATCTAAGTCATTGGAAGCGTAAATTTTGGCATCTGGGTATCCAGCCTCATCCAACTGTTGTCGAACTTTCTTGGAGATATAGGCTATATCCCCTGAATCAATACGAACGCCTTTAAAATTAATCTTGTCTCCCAGTTCACGAGCAACCTGAATGGCAGCTGGCACACCGATGCGAAGCGTATCATATGTATCTACTAAAAACACACAGTCACGATGGGTTGAAGCATAGGCCTTAAAGGCCTCATAGTCGTTTCCATAAACCTGTACCAAGGCATGGGCATGTGTACCCAAGACAGGAATGCCAAAGAGCTTCCCTGCTCGCACATTGCTAGTCCCGTTGGCTCCACCAATCACAGCTGCGCGTGTTCCCCAGATAGCTGCATCCATTTCTTGCGCACGACGTGTTCCGAACTCCATCAAGGGTTCATCCTCGATGACCGAACGAATACGTGCTGCCTTGGTCGCTATCAAGGTTTGAAAGTTAACGATGTTTAAGAGAGCCGTTTCGACCAATTGACATTGGGCTAGAGGTCCTTCGACCTGTACAATCGGCTCATTAGCAAAAACCAAGTCCCCTTCCTGAGCAGAACGAACCGTCAACTCCAACTTGAGGTTTCGTAGGTAATCCAAGAACTCTCCATGATAACCAAGCGTCTCCAAGTAGGCAATATCGCTATCTGAAAAGCGCAAGTCTTCAAGATAATGTACAATTCTTTCCAAACCCGCAAAAACCGCATAGCCGTTATTAAAAGGTTGCTGGCGGAAGTAAACTTCAAAGACCGCCTTTTTATTGTGAATTCCTTGGTCAAAGTATACTTGCATCATGTTAATCTGGTACAAGTCCGTGTGCAATGTCAAACTATCATCTGGATACATCTGTTTTCCTTCTTCCTACTTTACAAAGGTATGAACGTATTCTACCACTTTCACACCATCCGATAAATTAGTACTATTATAACACATTTTACCGAGATTGATAAAAAGCTAACAAGCTATTCCCCATTCTCCAGTTCATCCATATCTTGCTCAAACTTTTTTTGAGCCCATTCGCCATAACTTTTAAGGCCGAGATTGCCGATAAAAACCCATGGAAGGTAAATCAGATAAGTAATGACCCAAGCAGACAAGTATTTAACGTTCAAAGGATTGTGCTGATAAACTTCTATGTTAAATTGATAATTCTGCAACATCAAAAGAGTCGTAATAGCGAGAGTTACCAGCAAACACCCTCCAATCGTAAAATGAAAACGACTATAGTAGGTCACTCCAAGTTGTCGTGCACGATTGAAAAAGAAGAAAATTCCTAAAAGAAGAGTAACCAGAAGAATATCCGGATTAAAAAGAGCAGGTGCTAATACAGCCACCAAATAACTTAGCAGAATGAGCCCGATAAACATATAAAAAGTCTCTGTCCCAGCTTTGTTAAACAGTTGTTCTTCTCTTTCGTCTAGTAATTGATAATAAAAAAATCTATTTTTCATCTTCTTCCTCCCAAAATAATTGATCCAAAGTTTTGCCTAAGCATCTGCAAATGGACTGGCAGAGGGAGAGACTAGGATTGTATTTCCCTGCTTCTATCAAGCCTATAGTCTGCCTAGTAACACCCACAGCTTCTGCTAAATCACCCTGTGTCATATCAAGCTCCACACGAGCTAGTTTTAACTTTAAATTTTTAGCCACTTGATTCCTCCTTTTAATTTTTAAAAAGTTGCGCTTCTTTTCAAATATATTATACCATATATCTGACTTAATGCAGTATATAAATGGCATTTTGTAAGATTTTGTTAACAAAAAAACTCTCTATCATCTTACATGATAAAGAGTATTCGTTCTTTTTGCTACTTAGCTAAGCTCCTCTTCAAAGGAAAGAAGTCTAGGTCACAAATCCTTTTGGTAATAGTATCTTTGTCCTGTGTAGGGATAGTCTTGCAAGATAAAGACTTCCTTGTAGCCATGACTTAGATAAAAATCTGGCGCTTGAAACTGGTAAGTGTTGACAAAAGCAAAACGACAATTTCGTTTCTTGGCTTCATTTTCTGCTTGCTGCAGTAGTTGTGAACCAATTCCTTGTTCCCGTAGCCCCTCTTTCACAAACAAATATTCGATTTCCAACCAATTTCCGAAAGTCTCAGCTACTAATCCCGCCATGAGATTGCCCTTTTCGTCTTCGACATAAAGATTCAGTGGCTCACTTTCAGCCTCTTCTCTTTTAGAGCGATTATAAGTACGAATTTGATTCGCGATTTCTTGCGCTTTATGCGACTCCTTATTTTCTAATCTAAGGTACATCCAAACCTCCTAATAAACTACTACAGCTTGATTATAATCCTATTTCAATAGACTGTCAAACTAGAAAAAACTCACCAAGCATAGTTGATGAGTTCATGATTTATTTTCTAAATTTCCACTGACTATAAAACCCAAAAATAAGGATCCAGATAGCAGAACCAACTGCCCCCATGAAAGTCGACTCTTGCAAAAAGAGAGTCACAAAAACAAAGACAAAAAAGAGAATGGTTAGGGGATTAAGCAAGCGATACTGAGGCATAAGGTAGCCATCAGCCATGAAATCTTGTGACTTGCGGTATTTGAGATGGGCCACCATAATCAAGATATAAATCGCGATGTAAACACCTGATGAGGATGCGGTGATCAAAGCAAAAGCATCTGAAACACCTGGTAGCACGTTGATAAAGGCTGCCAGAGCAATCAAGATCGCTGAGGCAATGATGGCATTTTGTGGAACATTGTGACGAGAAAGGGTATCGACCTTAATGGCCTTTAAGAAACGATTGGGCGAATCATGGGCAATCTGATATAAGTGTCTCCCTGTTGAGTAGAGAGTTGAGTTAAGCGCAGACGCTGCTGAGGTCAAGACAACAAAGTTAATCAGAGCTGCTGCCCACTTGATCCCTGCCAGTTCAAAGACCGTTACAAATGGAGAATCTGAAGAATTAAGATAAGACCAAGGAATAATGGCCATAATCGCAATGAGAGCTCCCCCATAGAAGAAGATAATTCTGAGAGGAATTTCCTTAACTGCCTTTGGTAAGACCTGACGAGGGTTCTTCGTTTCAGAAGTTGTCACCCCGATAAACTCAATCATCAGATAGGCAAAAAATACCATTTGAAAAGCCATGACAAAGTTCATAACTCCGTTTGGAAAAAGAGAGAACTGGTCGCTGATATTTGCCAAACTTGCAACACCATGCGGTGTCTTAAAGCCCGTCAAAACCATAAAGACTCCAGTGGCAATCATGGCTAAAATCGCCACAATCTTGACCATAGCAAACCAAAACTCGACTTCTCCAAAGAGCTTAACCGCAATCAAGTTGACCAAAGCCAAAATCGTTAAAAAGACAAGCTGAATCATCCAACTAGGCCAGGTAGGGAACCAGAAGCGGACATAGTCTGAGATGGCAGTAATTTCTGCCATACCGATAAAGACAACAGACAACCAATAAGACCAAACTGAAAAATACCCCCAGCCTTTCCCCAAATGACGGGTGATAAAGTTGATAAAGGTATGCTGTTCTGGATCCTGATACAGCATCTCCCCAACAGCTCTCATCATCAAAAACATAAAGGCTCCTGTAATCATATAAATCAGGATGATCGAAGGTCCTGTAAGGCTGATAGAGCGACCAGCGCCTAGGAAAAGTCCTGTTCCGATTGTTCCCGCAATGGCCATCACCTGAACATGGCGATTGGTTAATCCACGCTCCATTTTCTTTTTCTTCTTATTTGAACTCATATAGTCTCCTATTTATCAAAAAACCAAAAAGGAGTTGAGCAAGGCAAGGCCTTCACTACTCCTTTTTTATCCTATTTAAGCTGTTTTTTCAACCTTTAAGATTTTGACATCATAGCTACCAACTGGTGTTTCAATCGTCGCAGTATCACCAGTCTTCTTGCCAATCAAAGCACGGCCAATCGGACTTTCATTTGATACTTTACCAGCAAAAGCATCTGCACCTGCAGAACCGACGATGATGTAGACCTCTTCTTCGTCTTCACCGACTTCTTGGATTGTTACTGTCTTACCGATTGCTACCTCATCTTGGGCAACTGCATCGCTATTAACAATTTCAGCATAGCGAATTTTTGTTTCTAGACTTGAAATTTGTCCTTCAACAAAAGCTTGTTCATCTTTCGCTGCTTCATACTCACTATTTTCTGAAAGGTCTCCATAGGAACGAGCAATCTTGATACGCTCTACGACTTCAGGACGACGGACAAGTTTCAACTCCTCTAATTCTTTTTCTAGTTTTTCCTTTTCTTCAAGGGTCATTGGGTAAGTTTTTTCTGCCATTTTTTTAACTTTCTTTTCTATTTACTTTTTTAAAACAAAATTATGTGGAAAACCACATAATTTTAGTTTGAACTACTTGCTTGAGGTAACTTGCTATTGATATGCTCTGCAACGTTTTGATCATGTTCTTCTTTTGTTGTTGCAAAGTATACTTTACCATCTTCTACATTGGCTACAAAGTACAAGTAGTCACTCTTTGTCTGGTTTACACTTGCTTCAATCGCATCTGAACTTGGGCTATCAACCGGTCCAGGCATGAGGCCAAGGTGAGTGTAAACATTGTATGGTGAATCAATCGTTGTATCAATTCCAGCGTCATCTGCTAAACTAATCTTTTGACCAAGTTTTCCTTGAGCATATAGGATAGCGATATTACTTTGAAGTGGCATACCGACATTCAAGCGGTTATAGAAGACACCTGCGATTTTCTTGCGGTCTTCGGTCTTAGCACCTTCTTTTTCGACAAGAGAAGCAATGCTGAGCAATTCATTAACTGTCAGATTCTTTTCTTTGATCGTAGCGTAATATGGTAAAATAGCCTTATCCATAGCAGCCACCATCTCATCAATCAAACTTTCAACAGTTGTGCTATCTTTGATTGTATAGGTCGCTGGGAAAAGGTAACCTTCAAGACGATAACGAACGCCACTGTCTTTTGTTGGAAGACTTCCAAGTAGGTTTGGATACTTGGCTACTAATTGTGAGATAAAGGTCTCATCTTGAGCTTTTGCCAAGAAAGCATCCGCAGTAAGAGGTTCTTTAAATTCACCTTGAAGTTGTCCTACTGTTTGAGCTATTTGCTCTAATGTATAGCCTTCTGGAATGGTCAAGTTTGCAAGAACAGGTGCCTGAGCTTCAGGAGTCCCACCTTTTTGCAATTCTTGAATCAACTCATCCGTACTCATACTCTTCTTCAAGTTGTAATAACCTGACTTCAAGTTGGCTTGACTATAGTATTTAGCATAAAGGCTAAACATAAGTCCATGTTTAACCAAACCAGATTTTTCCAAGGTGCTTCCAATTTCTTGAACATTTGCACCGTCTGGGATTTGAACCGTTACGTAATCTTTAGAACTCGCATCAACAGGTTTCAAGGAATCTTGAACGTAACCATAACCAAAGTAACCACCAACTGCAACGAGTACTAGGAGAACTAGAACTGTTAATAGGAAACCTTTAGCTTTTGATTTTTTCTTTTTCTTAGTTGGTGTTGCACCTTGACGACGACTACGACGTGGAGCATCAGCTAATCCGCTGCTAGATTCTGTAGAAACAGGCTCAACTCTTTCAGGCATTCCTGGGGTGATTTCCTCTTTCTTGTCTTCTGTTTTATAGGTTACGGCAACCTTTGTTGGAGTATCGTTAAATTCTTTTTCTTCGGGTTTAAGCTCAACTGGTTCTACCTTAGGTTGAACAGGTTCCACTACAGGTTCTTCAGCCATATGAATCGGCTCTACTAGAGGTTCTTCAGATTCTACAACTTCAATCTTGTCAATGATTGGCTGTCTAATCTCTTTCTCTTCTTGTCCATCCATTTTATCAGCTTCAGCACTCGAAAGTGGAGGAACACTCGGCGCATTCTTTAGAATTTTATCGACAACAGATAGGGAATCAGCCATCAACTCTTCTGTTGACGTTTCTGGTTCAGGATCTGAAGGAGTTGCTGAACTAGCTTGAGATGATGAAGCCGTCAGATTTGGAATCTCTACTTCCTTCTCTCTTTTATCATGTTCTTTTACTCTTTCTAAATCACGTAGAATCTGCTCTTTAAAGCTTAATTTTTCTTCTTCTCTTGATTTTTCAGTCAAAAGCATTACCTCCTTGTTGACAATCCATAATATTATATCTTAAAAGTCGCAGAAAAGCAACTAACTTGGGCATTCCCTAGCTAGTTTTCTTTATCTTCTGGCTGCCAAACCATATCATACCATGTTTCCCCAGCAAAGTTTGACTGGGATACTCCTTCATTAACAAAGCCATGTTTTTCGTAATAGGCGATAAGATAATCATGACACGTCAGGTTAATGCCCTCTCGTTCATGTTCTAAAGCGACCTCTTTCAGAGCCTTTAATAGTCTTTTCCCGACTCCCAAAGCTTGTGCTTCCTTGGCAATAGATAGGCAAGTCACAGAAATATAACCTCCAGGTTGATGACTATAGTCTTTTATTTCTTCTGTAAAGGACTGATCATGTAGATGGCGGTGCGGGACGACTGGACCTTCGATATAACCAAGGATACGCCCCCCTTTTTCAGCTACCAGAAAACTGGTCTGAATTTCCTGCAAATGCGCTTCAAAGATCGAACGAGGAATGGCTTCTTCAAGGGAAAAATTCTCTAGCTCTATCTCTATAATCCGATCTAAATCCGAAAATCTTGCTTGTCTGATTTTCATATTTCCTCCTGATAAAAAGGATTGGCCCAAATCAGATACCATTCAGAACCATTGTCATATTGACTCCCTATCACTTCTTCTTCAACAAAGCCATTCATTTCAAAATATGATAGCAACTTCTCAGGACTTTGTAAAAGAATACCTTGATAATCTATTTCGACTGTCACCTGTTTCAAGGCTGCAAGAAGAAGAGTTCCCAGCCCCTGTCCCCAATGGTCAGGATGAATGGTCAATGATTTTATTTCTATCCATTTGGGATGAATAGACTTAACTTCTCCTAAAACATAGCCTAGGAGCTCATTTTCATCCCCAGCTACAAGAAAGGTACCCGCAGTCTTGCGGATACTCTTTTCTAAGGATTGGCGGCTAAGTGTCTCTTCTGATGAAGGATTAGATTCTTCAATCGCCAACACTTCTTCTAAATCTGATAGGGTAGCTTGCCTTATAGTGATTGGAATTTCCATCTGTTTCCCTTATTGGACGTTGCTTGTCAAGTTAGACAAGAGACGTTCAAATGAATATTCATAGGTTTGGATGTCTCCAGCACCCATAAAGACGTAAACAGCATTGTCATGGTCTAGGAGTGGAGAAACATTTTCAACAGTGATAACCTGGTGTTTCTTGTTGATTTTATTGGCTAAGTCTTCTACTTTGACATCACCATGGTCCACTTCACGGGCTGATCCATAGATTTGCGCTAAGTAGACGGCGTCTGCTTGATTCAATGCATGGGCAAATTCGTCCAACAAGGCAATGGTTCTTGTAAAGGTATGCGGTTGGAAGATTGCCACGATTTCCTTGCTTGGATATTTTTGACGAGCTGCATCCAAGGTTGCAATGATTTCTGTTGGATGGTGGGCAAAGTCATCAATAATCACTGTATCATTAACGATTTTCTCAGTGAAACGACGCTTAACACCTGCAAAAGTTTTCAAGTGTTCACGGACCAAGTTCAAATCAAATCCAGCTGTGTAAAGAAGACCAATAACAGCTGTCGCATTCATGATATTGTGACGACCAAAGGTTGGAATGTGGAATTGACCCAATTCTTGTCCACGGAAATGAACGATAAAGGTTGATCCAGTCGTAGAACGAAGGAGATCACTAGCTACAAAGTCATTGCCTTCAGCTTCAAAACCATAGTAATAGATTGGCGCATTGGCTGTAATCTTACGCAACTCGGGATCCTCACCGTATACAAACAAACCTTTGGTAATTTGTTTGGCATAGTCGTTAAAGGCATTGAAAACATCCTCTAGACTTGTAAAATAGTCTGGATGGTCAAAGTCAATGTTGGTGATGATAGAGTATTCTGGGTGGTAAGGCATGAAGTGACGCTCGTATTCGTCTGATTCAAAGACAAAATATTTGGCATTGGCTGAGCCGCGACCTGTCCCGTCACCAATCAAGAAGCTGGTATCTGTGATGTGAGACAAGACGTGTGACAGCATACCTGTTGTTGAAGTTTTTCCATGAGCTCCTGCCACTCCCATGCTGACAAAGTCACGCATAAAGCTCCCTAGAAATTCATGGTAACGTTTGTAGCTGATACCAATTTGATCTGCATAGGCGATTTCAACGTTGTTATCTGGACGGAAGGCATTCCCCGCGATAATCTCCACATCACCTTGTAGGTTCTTTTCATCAAAAGGAAGAATCGCAATCCCTGCCTGCTCTAGTCCACGTTGAGTAAAGTAGTATTTTTCAACGTCTGAACCTTGAACCTTGTGTCCCATTTGGTGCAACATCAAAGCTAGGGCACTCATCCCTGATCCCTTGATTCCAATAAAATGATATGTTTTTGACATGCTTTTCTCCCCTACTCAGTAATTCTTGTCAGATTCAACTCTTGGGCAACCTGACGTTCCTGTTCTGTTTGCTTATTCTTTTTATTATAGATTTGACTCTTCTTTAGAAAATCGTAGTTGTTCTTTTTAGCTTTTTCCGTTTGGTTTTTCGGAGTTGGATTCGCCACTTGGCCAACCTCCTCAGCTAAGATATAGTGAGACTGGCTCAAGTTTTTACTAAATTTGGCAAACTCACCTGGATTTTCCTTTTGAAATGGTGCTGTTGGTTGGTTTCCTTGACGAACAAGTTTTGAACCATTGTGTCGTCTGGTATGACTAACATCCTGAGTCAAATACTTGGCTGAACGTTTCTTCTTCAAGTCCGCACGCGCCTCTTCTCGAGCCAATTCAGCATACGTTTTTTCAACTTTTTTAGGTTCTGGGCTTGGCTTTGACTCCTTATTAACCACTGGAGAAACTACTGTTTCTTCTTCATTGATAGGAGACCATTCCAAATAGTTCTTATCGCGGTAATCACCTTTGATATTGCTAATAAAGTCTGACTCATCGTACAAGTCCATGACTGGCATTTTGGTCAGCATGATCTCGTCATCTGACACCAATGGAAATCGATCTTGTTTCATTTTGTATTTCCTTTCAACACTTCATTATAGCGTATTGTCTTGATTTTTCAAGTGCTGGCTTCAGAAATTCCCAAAATTTCACGAATTTCTGCCAGACTGAGACTCGCACGCGACTCCGTACCATCTAAAACTTGGGAAACCAAATGTTTCTTTTGTTCTTGAAGTTCTTGGATCTTTTCTTCAATGGTTCCCTTGGTAATCAAACGATAGACCTCGACCATCTGCTCCTGCCCCATGCGGTGGGCTCGTCCGATAGCCTGGGCTTCGACAGCCGGATTCCACCAGAGGTCAACCAAAATAACTGTATCAGCTCCCGTTAGATTGAGACCAACACCACCCGCCTTAAGGGAGATGAGAAAGGCATCTCTCTCCCCTTGGTTAAAGGCCTTGGTCATCTCCTGTCTGTCATGAGCAGGAGTTGAACCTGTGATTTTGAAGGAGGTCAAGCCCAAATCTGGGAGTTCTTGCTCGATTTTTTCTAACATTCCTTTGAACTGGGAGAAAATCAAGACCCGATGCCCGCCATCAGCCACTTGTAGCAATAAATCTCGGAGACTATCTAATTTACCACTAGCTCCTTGGTAATCGTCCATGAAGAGTGCTGGCGTATCGCAGATTTGGCGCAAACGCATGAGGCCAGATAAGATTTCTACCCGACTTCTCTGGAATTCTTGATCTGTCACTTGCGCTAGGCGTTCTCGCATCTGTTGCAACTGGGCTAGATAGATGGCCTTCTGCTGATCTTCCAGTTCATTTTTATAAACGACTTCGATCAGGTCAGGTAGTTCTGTTAGGACTTCTTCTTTCTTACGCCTCATGACGAAGGGCTTGATAAACTGCGCAACTCGGTCAGCCGGTAATTTCATAAATTCCTTTTTACTTGGCAAGAGCCCCGGAAGCACAATTTGAAAGATAGACCACAACTCCCCTAAATGGTTTTCAATGGGCGTACCTGACAAAGCAAAAACTGCCGGCACCACAAACTGGCGCAAACTCTGAGCAATCTTGGTTTGGGCATTTTTCATGACCTGGGCTTCATCTAAAAAGAGAAAATCAAAAGCCATCTCTTGATAAAGCTCGCTGTCTTGACGAAATGTGGCATAGCTAGTCACATAGATTTGGTGATTTTCAGAAAGAATTGCTTCTCGATTCGCTTTCAAACCATGAACGACAGCCAAATCCAACTGTGGGGCAAATTTCCTGAATTCATCTGCCCAATTGTAGATCAAACCTGACGGAGCCAAGATCAAGACTCGACTATCTTCTGTCACCTGACTAGTCAAAAAAGCGATGGTTTGCAAAGTTTTTCCCAGTCCCATATCATCTGCCAGAATGCCACCAAAGCCATAGTGATGAAGCATCTTGAGCCAACGGACACCCTTTTCCTGATAGCCTCTCAAACTCGCCTGCACCCGTATATCTCCCAAAGAAAAGTCCTCTGGATGGGTCAAATCATGGGCTAAATGCTGAAATTCTTCCGAGAAGGAAATCCTGTCTCGGCCTTCAAAAAGCTGAGAAAGGCTATAAGCCAGAGATTTTCGCGCTTGGAAAGAACCACCTTTTAGCTCAACCCCCAGTTCCTGCAAATTTTGACGAATCTGCTTGGTTTCCTCATCAAAAAAGTACACTTGGTCAGAGGAGCTGATATAGAAATCCTGATTGCTGTTCAGGGCTTTAAGAGCTTGATCAATCTCTTCTTGGGCAATCCCTTGGAAATCAAACTGAATCTCCAACAATCCTCCCTTGGACTCAATCTGAACCTGAGGAGCTTGGACACTGTAGAGCTGATTCATCTCATCAGACAAGAAAACCTGACCCAATTTCTCAAAAGCTGGAATCGTATGGTTAAAGAAAGAATAAACTGACTCTGGCTTCAAAGCCTGTCTCCAAGACTGAAAATCAGCCTCAAAACCAGCCCCTAAACAGACTTGAAATAGCTGGTTTTCCAAGACGGCATCGCTTGAAAAAGGTAATTGTTCCAGCTGTTGACGACTAGTCACCTTAACATCTCCATAGTCAAACTGAATGTCCAAACGAATGCGACCGTCATCCTCCCTATCAAAGAAAAAGACTGGTGAAAAGGGTCTGATTTGCAATCGCTCAGGAGCAGAAACTGTGCCCAGCTGTCCAAACAAAGGCAAACAGGCGGCTAGGCGGTCACGATCACTGTTGTCAAACTGGAGGCATTTTCTCCCTCTTTCCTCCCGAGGGAGCTCCTTGAGTTCCTTTAGAAGGCTGATTTGTTCAGGGTTTAAGAGATAAAGATTCCCCTTACGAAAGAGAACCGCTCCCCCATAGAATACGTTGACTCGCTCACTTTCAGAAATCTCCATCTCAAAATAATCAGGATACTCCTGCACGGAAAAAGAGAACAGTTCTGCATCAGGATCTAAATCATGAAAGAGAAGATTTTCATAACTAATAATCTGGTGTTCAAAATGAAAATCTTCCAAGTTCATCAGCAACTCCACTCCCTGCTCAAAAAAGGTCAGAGGGAAAAAGAGGTGACGACCTTGATTGGGAAAAAAGAGTTCTTGACTCAGTCCCTCCTCAATCAAACCACATAAAAAAGTAAGAACTTCTTGACTAGCTGTATCAAAAGCATCCCAAGACAAGTCATTTTCATAGTGCTTACCGATCATATATGGCTTTCGATGGACCAAGACCTTCAAAAAGAGGGGGATATCACGAATGACATAATATTTTTGACTATCAACTAAACCGATTCGAAGAGTCCAAAGGAGGCGATTGGTTCCAGCTTCCACCTGGCCTTGTGCCGACAAAGTGTAGATTTTCTGTCGCTTCTGAGGTTGGACACGCTCCAAAAAACTACCACCAAAACTAACCTTGGTTTCGACCTCTTCTTGCTCTTCATGTCCTTTTTCTAAGGCTTGTAAAATCACCTGGCCTTCTTCATCATTCTTCAGATAATGCTCGAGCGCTGCTAGGTGAACACAGTAACCTCTTTTTTGGAAAAAATCGCAAGCACAAAAAACCAGATCATCCTCTAAACTGTAGCGCAAGTCTTCTCCCGCCACACGAGTATAGAGGCGATTCCCTTTTTCCTTGATAATCTCAATCTTGCCTGTTTCATAGAGTGTAACACCCTCCATGCGCAACTTCCCCGGAATCAATTTAGCCATAGTTACCCCTTTATCTTATCTTTTCATTATACCACATTTTCCCCTACGAAAATAGCCTTCTAGGAAGACTTTTCTCCTAGAAGGCTCGATTTTTAAAGTGTAGCAAAAGTGGTCACGATGCGTTGGCAAACCTCTTCCAGTACTGACTTCGGCATAGTCACATTGAGGCGGGCATGAAGGGTTCCTTCCTCCCCAAAGTCCAAACCTCGGTTCAAGATAACCTTGGCTTCATTCTTCAAAAGCTCTTGCAAGCGGTCATCCGTTAGGTCATAGGCTGAAAAATCAAGCCAGATCAAGTAGGTACCTTGTGGTTTCATGACCTTAATCTTGGTTTCGTTGCCCAAAATATCCACTACATAGTTAATGTGGTCCTCGATGACTTCTTTTAACTCTCCTAACCAGTCCTTACCATAACGGTAGGCAGCTTCTGTCGCCAAATACCCCAAGCCTGAGATTTCATGTTGGTTATTGGCCAACTGGCGTTTTTGGAAAGCCACACGAAGCTTGGGATTTTCAATAACTGCATAGGAATTCTTGGTCCCAGCAATATTAAAGGTCTTAGTGGCACTACTCAAGATAAGGGCAAAGTCTTTAAAAGCGGAATCAATGGTATTGAATGACTGGTGTTTGTGACCAAAGAGAGCCAAATCTTGGTGAATCTCATCTGAAACCAACAAAACACCATGTTTTTGGCAGAGATGCCCAATCTTTTCTAACACTTCCTTTTCCCAAACACGTCCACCAGGATTGTGGGGATTGCAAAGGATATAAAGCTTCACATCCTCTTCTACCAATTGCTTCTCCAACTGGTCAAAGTCAATTTCAAACAGCCCATCCTTTTCCACTAAAGAATTGGTAATCAATTTGCGATTGTTCAGTTTGACACTGCGGGCAAAAGGTGGATAGACCGGTGTGTTAATCAGAACAGCCTCTCCTTCTTTTGTAAAGGCTTGAATAGCTGTTGAAATAGCTGGTACCACTCCCTCTATAAAGACGAGGGCATCCTTGTCAAAGTGATAGCCGTGTTGTGTGGCTTCCCAGTCCTGAACCGATTCAATCAAATCATCACTAGCATAAGTATAGCCATAGACCAACTGATCTGCGTAGGCTTGTACAGCTTGTCGAACCTCAGGCAAAACCACAAAGTCCATATCTGCTATCCAGGCTGGTAGAACTTCTCGATCAGCTTCTGCTTCTTTCCATTTATAGGTATGGTGGCCAAAACGATTGGGCAGGCTTGTAAAATCATATTTTCCCATATCTATCTTACCCTTCCAAAGCTTGGCGCAAGTCCGCAATCAAATCTCTAGCATCTTCAATCCCAATGGATAAACGCAAGAGGTCATCTGTTAATCCATAGGAATGGCGCACTTCTGCTGGAATATCTGCATGAGTCTGAGTTGTCGGATAGGTGATCAGACTTTCTACCCCACCCAAACTTTCCGCAAATGAAAAGACCTTGAGGCTATTTAAAATATGAGGAATACGTTTTTCATCCACTACTTTAAAGGAAATCATACCCCCACGTCCAGTATAGAGCACTTCTTTGACAGCAGGTGAATCCTTCAAAAAGTCAACCACTTCTTGGGCATTGGCTGTAGAACGTTCCATACGAAGAGGTAGAGTTTTAAGACCACGAATCAACTGATAACTATCAAACGGTGATAAGACCGCACCTGTCGTATTGAGATTATAGAAAAGTTGTTCATATAGTTCTAAACTATTAGTCACAACCACCCCAGCTAAGACATCATTGTGCCCTGCTAAGTACTTGGTAGCTGAATGAAGAACGATATCCGCACCATCTTCAATCGGACGTTGGTAAATCGGACTGTAGAAGGTATTGTCCACCACAACCTTGGCACCCTTAGCATGAGCTAGTTTGGCTAGTTTGGCAATATCAAATTCCAACATCAATGGATTGGTTGGCGTTTCGATATAGAGAACATCCACATCTTTCTCTAACTCAGCAATTAGCTCTTCTTCTGTATTGGCATAGGTAAAATAGAACCGGCCTTCCTGCTCCACTTGGTTGAACCAACGGAAAGAACCACCATACAGATCGCGCACTGCCAAGACTTTACTTCCTACAGGAAAGACACTAAAGGCCAATACAATCGCAGCCATACCTGAACTCGTCGCTAGGGCATAGTCTGCTGATTCGATTGCCGCCAAGACCTCCTCCGCCTTACTGCGAGTTGGGTTTTTAGTACGGGTATAGTCAAATCCAGTAGACTGGCCAAACTCTGGATGCTGATAAGTTGTTGAAAAATGAAGTGGCGTCACCAAGGCACCTGTTGCCTTATCTGACTTGATTCCCGCCTGGGCCAAAATTGTGTTGATGTGTAGTTCTTTGCTCATACAATACCTCCAAATCTATAGTAACTATTGTACCACTTATTTTCACTAACTCATTTTCTTCTTTTCAAGAGCTAGCTATAGTTTCAAACTATATAAAAACGATAGTTCCTTGAGAAACTATCGTTTTTCCTGTTGAATAGACTGGTTATTTAACGTGTTTTGCCAGTTCTTCTTGGGCTTTTTTATTTGATTCTTCTTTTTCTTTCTGCCATTTTTCTTTAGCTTTTTCATACTCATCAGTCGTTACAGTCTTATCTTGCAACTTGAGATATTTGTATGATTCGACACCCTTATTTCCAGCTTGTGAGAATGGCGCTGAGAATGGAACTGTCTTTCTCAAGCCAGGTGTTCCACCTTGGGAAACGTTTGGAATTGCAAGGGCGCTATCAACGAGCCAAGCTTGAACTTCAGCATATTTTTCATAACGTTTTGCTGGGTCTTGCTCTTTATTAGCTTCTTCCAACATTTGAGTGTAAGTATCCAGACCAACAGCCTTAGCCTTGTCATTGACCTCACCTGGTTCTAGACCAAGGTTTTGCAACATACCACCGTTATTGACATTTAAGATATCAAGATAGCTTGATGGATCCAAGTAGTCAGCACTCCAACCACCATTATAGATATCAAAGTCTTTTTGAGCTGCTGTTTGAGCGAGGTAGCCAGAATTATCGTAGTCATCTGTTGATAATTGTTGGATATCGATAACCACATTCTCAGCTCCGAGAACAGATTCGATGGATTGTTTCAAAGAGCTCGCTTCAAGAACACCTTTTTTAGCTGATTGGTCAACTGATACATCCAAGTGGATTGGGAATTGCACACCCTTAGCTTCCAATTCTTTCTTGGCTTCCGCAAATTTAGCCTTGGCCTTATCAGGATTGTAGTATGGGTCTTGCGCATCTGCAAAATTGATTCCTTGCCATTCTTGGCCATAGTTGACCATCTTTTCTGAAACAACATCTCCAAAGTCTTTTCCGTTGATACTTACAAATGTTGGAGGTACAACCAAGTTACGAATAATCTTTGTTGCTCCTTCTTCCCCTTGAGATTGTGCTCCATAAGCTGTACGGTTGTAAGCATAGTTGAAGGCTTGACGGAAGTTTTTATTCAGAACTGCTTCTTGGGTTGATTTCTTTTCGATATCTGAGGATTTAGAAGTGAAGTTATAAGATTTTCTGTCCAAGTTGAAGTTCAAGTAATAAGAAGTTGCGTTTTGCATACTATAGATGATGTTATCCTTGTTCTTCTCTTTAATTCCTTCAAAGCTTGAGCTATTTGGGTAGAGACGCGCGTAGCTGTAGACTCCTTCTACGAAGTTACGAGCTAGTGCATCTTGGTCACTGCCGTCATAGTAAGTCAATTTCACATCATCCACAAAGACATTTTTAGCATCCCAGTAATTTGGATTTTTCTTGTATTCGATAACAGATTTTGAAACAAACGATTTCATCAAGAAAGGTCCACTGTACAAAATGCTAGAAGGATCTACCTTACCAAAGTCATCCCCTTTTGATTTTAAGAAATCTGCATTGACAGGGAAGAGAATGGTTGAAGTTGTTTTAGAATTCCAATAAGGTTCTGGACGTGTCAAAGTGTACTGAACTGTTTGGTCGTCAATCGCCTTAACACCGACAGTTGAAAAGTCAGTTGTTTTACCGTTGATATAGTCATCCAAACCTGCTACAGAGTCTTGAACTAGGTACAAGGCTTCGGATTTTTTATCAGCAGCATATTTCAACCCAGTGACAAAATCTTGCGCCGTTACAGGGGCGTATTCTTCACCCTCATAGGTATACCATTTTGCATCCTTACGCAATTTGTAAGTATAGATCAAACCGTCCTGAGAAACAGTCCAATCCTCTGCCAACGATGGAACATAGTTACCGTATTGGTCATTTTCCATCAATCCATCTACCAAATTAGTAACGATGTCGTTGGTTGTTGCACGGTTTTCAGCAAGATAGTTCAAACTAGATGGATCGCTCGAATAAACATAGTTATATGTTTTAGAAGCGCTACTTGAGTTTCCACATGCGCTCAGTAGAATACCTGCGCTTAACACGACACTTGCAAGTGTCAGATACTTGGCCTTAGACTTTTTCATTTCCAGAACCTCCTGTTTTAAAGTTTTGTCTTATTATACAGCTTTTGTTTTATTTAGTCAAGCAGTTTTTGGAATAAAAACAAAAAAACATATTTTTTTCTCTTTATTTTAGAAAAAGTTCTCTTTTTTTAAGAAAATGAACTATAAAAAACCTTTCTGTTAAAGAAAGGTTAAATTCATTACTTTTATTTATAAATCTTTTTACGATATTTTCAACCGTGTACGTAGTCGGTCTGCTTGAGCTTGGCCAATTATCTTGTCTAAAAGGCGTGTCCGTAGGCTCATCAAACCATACAGACCTCCTCCAAGACCTCCGATGAGAGCCACATAAAGGAAACTCCAGAAACGTCCACTTGGTTGGAAGACAAAACCAAGCAGCCACTGCAAGAAGCCAACTAGGATAAACATAACAAGGGTCAAGATGGTAATCAAAATAGTCCGTTTCAAGATAATCTTTCTACGAGCACCCGTTACCTGGCAGATGTCTCGGTACATCAGGACATTTGGAATAATCAAGCCGATAGTCGTTGAAATCAAGGGACCGTAGCTGTGGAAAATAGCAATGGTTGGCAATTGCAAGACGATCTTAGCAAGGGAACCATAGACAAAGTAAAGCACTGCCTTTCGGTTTCGGAACATGGCCTGAAGCATAGGAGACAAGACCATATACAAGCCTAGGATAGTAGACTGCAAAACTGCAAAGACAAATAAGCCCATAGCCAGACTATCTGGCTTACCATAAAAGACTGTGTAGAGCGGTTCTCCTACCATGACGACTCCGACCGTTGCTGGCAGCAAGAATAAGATGAGCATGGTCATACTATCTTGAACTAGGCGAGCTGCTGCCTGCAAGTCACCTTTTACATAATTCTCCGTCAAAAGTGGCAAGCCAACACTACCAATGGAAACTCCTACAGAGATTAAAATCATGGTAATTTTATTCGGATTGGCAGAGAAATAAGAAAACATAACAACCAAGTCTTCATTGCTATAGTTGGTAAACCAAGTCATGCTTCTGATAAAAGTCATCTGGTCCAAGATTTGGAAAAGCTGGATGGCTGATCCTGTCAGGATAAAGGGAATGGCTTCCTTGATGGTATCGACTAAGAGTCGCTTACTATTGATTTTATCCCGTGTTTCAAATACTCTTTTGAGCAAACCTTCTTGGGCAAGAAAGTAGATCAGGACTAGAAAACTAGCCACCATCCCCACAAAAGCCGCAAAGGTCGACTGGGTAACTGCTGATAAGTAGTCACCAGAACCCATCTTCATAATGAAGAAGGTCGCCATCAACATCCAGATGACACGAATCACCTGCTCAGCGATTTGGCTCATAGCATAAGGCTTGAGGTTGTTCATCCCTTGGAAGAAGCCTCGGATGACGCTCATGGACGGGAAAATCAAGACCGCCCATGCCAAACTCTGCATGATAGGTATCAATTCTTTCCCCACACCTGATAAATCTGCTAACCAGGGAGAAAAGAGATACAAGACCAAGGCAAAGACCAGTCCCAAGCCAGTCATAAATCCTAGGAAACTCCGAATCAAGGCAAAGCTGTGTTCTTCTTCTCGCATGGTATTGTATTTAGCCACTTGTTTTGCGACCGCAACTGGGATACCCGCTGTTGAAATCAGCAAGAACCAAGCATAAATATTGTATCCCATAGTAAAGAGTCCATTTGCCTTAGCGGCATAAGTCCCCATCCAGATATACCAAGGAATAATGTAGATAGCACCAAGGAGGCGACTAATAAAGTTACTAGCTGTTAGCCAAGCAGTCCCTCGCAACATCTGGGCTTGCTGGTGATTGTTTTCGTTAGACATAGCTTCCTCATTCAATTTTTATAACTAGGAAAAGTTCCTTATATTCCATTATAAACTTTTCCTTGTTACTTGTAAAATTCAGACTTTCGGTTTACAATAGAAAGTATGATAAAGATTGAAACCGTATTAGATATTTTAAAGAAAAATGGTCTCTTCCGTGAGATTATTGATCAGGGAAGCTACTACTACAATTACAGTGATGTCGATTTTGACAGTATCAGTTACGACAGCCGTAAAGTTAAAGAGCGAAGCCTGTTTTTTGTTAAGGGAGCTTCTTTCAAAAAAGAATTCCTCCTCTCCGCTATCTCACAAGGACTGGGTTGGTATATAGCTGAGCAAGACTTCGAGGTCGGTATTCCTGCTATTATCGTGAACGACATTAAGAAAGCCATGAGTTTGATTGCCATGGAATTTTATGGTAATCCACAAGAAAAACTCAAAATTCTCGCCTTCACAGGAACCAAAGGGAAGACAACTGCAGCCTACTTTGCCTATAACATCTTGGCTCAACATCATCGCCCAGCTATGTTGTCTACTATGAATACAACCTTAGATGGTAAGACCTTCTTTAAGTCTGCACTCACAACTCCTGAAAGTATCGATCTCTTTGATATGATGGCTCAAGCTGTTCATAACGGAAGAACCCATCTCATCATGGAAGTCTCCAGTCAAGCATACTTGGTTAAGCGAGTCTACGGCCTCACTTTCGATGTAGGAGTGTTTCTCAATATCAGTCCTGACCATATCGGTCCGATTGAGCATCCTAGTCTTGAGGATTACTTCTACCACAAGCGTCTCTTGATGGAAAATAGCCGAGCAGTTGTCATTAACAGCGACATGGACCACTTTTCTGTTTTGAAAGAACAAGTAGAAGATCAAGACCATGATTTCTACGGTAGTCAGTCGAGCAACCAAATCGAGAATTCCAAAGCCTTTAGCTTTTCAGCTACAGGTAAACTCGCTGGAGATTATGATATCCAGTTGATTGGACACTTTAACCAAGAAAATGCTGTTGCCGCAGGACTTGCTTGCCTCCGTCTAGGTGCTAGTCTGGAGGACATCAAAAAAGGAATCGCTGCAACCCGAGTTCCTGGACGTATGGAAGTCCTCACTCAGAAAAATGGAGCTAAGATCTTCATCGACTACGCCCACAATGGTGACAGTCTGAAGAAACTCATCAATGTGGTTGAAACCCATCAAACTGGAAAAATTGCTCTGGTTCTCGGTTCGACTGGAAACAAGGGTGAAAGTCGTCGCAAAGACTTCGGTCTCCTCCTCAATCAACATCCTGAGATTCAAGTCTTTCTCACCGCTGATGACCCCAACTATGAAGATCCAATGGCCATTGCAGATGAAATCAGCAGCTACATCAGTCATCCTGTTGAAAAGATTGCTGATCGTGAAGAAGCTATCAAGGCGGCGATGGTCATCACAAATCAAGAACTCGATGCTGTGATTATTGCAGGTAAGGGAGCTGATTGTTACCAAATCGTCCAAGGAAAGAAAGAAGACTATCCTGGAGACGCAGCTATCGCAGAACGTTATCTATAAAAAAATCAAGGGAAACATTCCCTTGATTTTTTTAGTCTTCTTTCTTAAATGAATTTTTAAGACCTTCAACGGCACCTTCTACAGCACCTTTAGCATCCTCAACAACTTCTTTTGCTTTCGCAACTGTTTTTTCTACAGTACCTTCTGCTTCTGTCTTGCTATCGCCAGTAACTTCACCAAATCCTTCTTTGATAGCACCAGTTGCTTGATCCAATTTATTCTCAAGTGACATAGCTCTGTCTCCTTTGCTTTTAACTTTTAATACGATAAACGTTATCGCTTACATTCAGTTTATTCTTATTCTTTATCAAAGTCAAATAATTTGCTCAAAATGAAGCAATTAAAGTAAATAGAAAGTCAACCGTTCCTTGTCGAAATCAACAGCCAACTCATACTTTCCAGCTTCATTTTGAACAATATAGCCTAGAACGACTAAACTGTCCACAAAGATATCACGCCGTTTCTGAATTAATTGATCTTTTTTGAGAAACTTCAGAAAAAAAGTCGTCATATATTTGAGAGCATACTCAGCATTGACATCTCCTAAAATAGCATAAAGTTCCTGCTGTTTTCCCGTCAAAGGATACTGTTGTTTGACCTTGTAGAAATAATTGGACAGTGTCATTTTTGTCCGCGCAAAGTCCGTAGATTCGACTAAAATAGCTTCATTAGTTTGATTGCGCAATTCTGTCTCAAAAGTCTTCTTCAGCAAGGCTTGATAGACTGGGCTATCTTCTCTGATAAAAATTTCTTGGTCAAGTGTTAGGTCATCAATTGATTCTAGAAAAGGGAGATTAAGGGAATAACGTTTGTTTTTCCTTAGGATCAAACCTGCCTTTATATACTCTTCCATGAGTTTATCAACTGCCACATCTGGAAACTGGGCCTTGATTTCTCGGAGGATCACATCATCATGCTGGTCCAGATAGTCCACCAAATCTATAAAAAATGGCTGTCGAGTCAAACGGGAGGGATTAAAAATCTGAATCATGAAGATTCCTTTCTTTACATTCAAAAAGAGGGGATGCTGCTAGTTGACTAGGATTGGTCCCTGGCTGGTTCAGTGGCACAGGAAGTTCGAGTTTGCTGTAATAGTCCCTCCAAAAATCACTGATCTCCTGCTCCCCGTCCCCAAATTTCATGGGAATAGTTTCAAAAATCGGTAGGATTTCAGCGATATACTGGGAGCAATAAAAGCCAGACCCATCTGGATAAAAAGAGGCATTATAGGGTGCACCTAAATGTTTGCTAGCTCTCTCCTTTACCAAGTCAGCTTTCAGCTCTGGATATACATAAAGATCGTAGAGATGAGTTGGTTCAAAAAATTCAGCCGGTTCTTGACAAATAACACCTGCTTGCCCACTAGCATGGTAGATCAATCCATCCAAAAAGATGGCTACATGACTATAGTTCCCCGTAGAAGCCTGGATGGCCTGCCCCATATCTGAAAGGTCCTTCACAAAAATCAAATCGCCATTTTCTAACATCTTTCTCTCCTAGAAAAAAAGGAGCCGAAACCCCTTTAGCTATAAGGAAAACATCGTTTTCTCGTGTCAATCTCTAGTCAAATGATTACCATTAAAATAATTCATTAACTATACTCTAAAAATCACTCTAGCTGAAAATAATAAAGTAGCACCAAACTTCCAAAAGACAGAGCTAAGTATAGGATTCCTATTTGCAATCCATACAAAAACCAAAAACTACCACTAACCAAAATAAAAATCGATGTCTCAGCAACGAGGCGATGCCATTTTTTAAAAGCATGTGGAGATTTTGGTGCCATATATCGCGCCCAAAAAAAGATTAATAGAACTGCTAGAAGAAAAAATAGGAATTTTTCCAGCCAAGAAATTTGTATCACAGACACGGAGAAAAGACCAAGAATTGCGACAATCTCAACTAAAAAGCGCAGTTCTTCAATCAATCGCATCATGCTATCACCTTCTATAAATAGTAAAATTAACAGTTCCAAATATTCCTTAAGAATTACCCATTAAAGCTCTCAGTCAACTGAGGCACCACTTGTTTCTTACGTGAAACAGCACCTGGAAGGAAAGAATGGTTGTTTTCAAGTTTGAAGTTGAAGGCTGCTTCTACCTTGTCCATGTTTGATCCAAGAGCCAAAATTTCTGAGTTGGAATTGACGATGTCTGTAATCATCAAGACAAAGTCAGAGTAGCCGTTTGCTGCATTAGCTGCTTGCATTGCTGCTTCGATTTCAGCTTGGCGTTCCAAGACTTCAGCAATATCAACTGTATTCACTTGGGCAACACGAACCTTTTTTCCGTTGAGTTCAAATGTCTTAGCATCGATATCAATCAATTCTTCAGCAGATTTGCTTGCCAAGTTTGTACCAGCCTTGAGCATAGCAAGACCGTACTCTTCCAAGTTGACGCCAGCCAATTCTGCCAATTCTGGAGCAATGACTTTATCAGATGGGTGAGTTGTTGGTGATTTCAAAAGAAGAGTATCTGAAATCAAACCTGAAAGCATCAAACCTGCGATTTCTTTAGGAACAGCTACACCATGCTCTTTGAACATGCGGTAAACGATAGAAGACGCTGATCCAACTGGTTCCAAACGCATGTAAAGTGGGCTGGCAGTTTCAAAATTAGCCACACGGTGGTGATCCACAACTCCGTAAACTTCTACTTCAGCAATATCTGACACTGATTGTTGGAATTCATTGTGGTCAGTCAAGATGACTTGCTCTGCACCTTCTGCTTTAGCAGATGTGATGACGCGTGGTGCTTCTACACCAAAATAGTTCAAAACAAAAGCTGTTTCTTCATTAGGAGTTCCAAGTGCTACAGCTTCTGTGTCCAATCCATACGCCTCTTTTGCAAGGTAAGCAAAGGCTACAGATGATCCGATGGCATCTGAGTCTGGATTTTGGTGACCAAATACTAGAATCTTAGACATGATAATACCTCTTTAAATTTATTCATCTTATTTTAGCACTTTTTTCTTCTTTTGACAAAAGTAAGAGGAGTCAAAAGACTCCTCCTTAGACATCAATATCGTTAACTAGATTTTTTTCTTGATTTTCGGATAAAAATCGTTCTTTCTGTGGTCTTTTCTTACGTTTGAGGAGAGCCTCTGCAGACATGGCTTCTTCCTTACTGGCAAAACCTTGAGCATAGATGAGTTTGACTGGCAAGCGAGCTCGGGTATACTTGGCTCCCTTACCACTATTATGAACGGCAAGGCGTCTCTTCACATCCGTTGTATAGCCTGTATAGTAAGAACCATCACGACACTCTACCACATACATATAGGCCTTATGATCCATAGTAAATCTCTTGAATTTCTGGTGTGTAGGAACCATCATCATTGTGAACGATGAGTGGTGGCAAGACCTTGAAGCCACTAATAGACCCATCTTTGATAGCTTCGATTAAAAGCATATTGGCTTCCTTTTCTCGTTTAGGATAGACAAATTGCAGGCGCTTGGGTGCTAAATTGTGGCGTTGAAGCATGTCTAGAATATCCAAAAGTCGATCAGGACGATGAACCATAGCCAAACGGCCATTAGACTTGAGAATACTTTGAGCACTTCGACAGATTTCTTTCAAGTTAGTCGTAATTTCGTGTCTGGCCAGAAGGTAGTGTTCACTCTCGTTGAGATTAGAATGCGGATCCACCTTGAAATAAGGCGGATTGCACAAAATCATATCCACCTTACTTCCTTGGATATGAGTAGGCATATTTTTCAAATCATCGCAAATAACCTGCATCTGCTCTTCCAAGCCATTCAACCGAACCGAACGCTCTGCCATATCCGCCAAGCGCGCCTGAATTTCTACAGATATTATCCGCGCCTGAGTACGTGAACTAGCAAAAAGTCCTACTGCACCATTGCCAGCACAAAAATCCACAATTAAGCCATTTTTAGGAAAGCGTGGAAAGCGTGACAAGAGAACACTATCCACTGAATAGCTAAACACCTCTCTATTTTGGATAATCTTGATATCTGTCGAAAAGAGCTGGTTGATTCGCTCTCCTGATTTTAATAATTGTTCTTCTTTCATACTTTTATTATAACAAACGATATTAATATTACAAATATTTTAGATAATCGTATTTATGGCTTCTTCTTTAAATGCTCAAGTGCCTCACGCGTCCAAACAGGCATCATTCGAGCAAGAGGAGCAAAACCGTGCTTGATCCGATCATTAGAAAAACGTCTCCGTCTTGGCAATTGATGTTTTTCCTCTTCCAAGGTACGGATAGAAAGACTGGCCTTCCCAGTGTATTCGTCAAAATCCACCACCTGAACTTGGACTTCATCGCCAATTTTTAAAATGTCATAGATATTCTCAATAAATCCCGTCCGAATCTCCGAGATGTGAATCAGCCCTGTCACCCCTGTCTCTAACTCAACAAAGGCACCATAGGGCTGAATTCCTGTAATACGCCCAGTTAGCTTATCACCAATTTTCATTCTAGTCCTCTATTTCAATCGTTTCAATTACTACATCTTCAACTGGTTTGTCCATTGCACCAGTCTCAACAGCTGCAATGGTATCTAAGACAGCAAACGATTCTGCATCTACCAATTGCCCAAAAACAGAATGGCGGCGGTCAAGGTGAGGAGTTCCACCTTGTTCTGCATAGATCTCAGCGATTGGTTCAGGCCAGCCACCACGCGCAATCTCTTTCTTAGAGTACGGCAAGTGTTGGTTTTGCACGATAAAGAACTGGCTACCATTGGTATTTGGACCCGCATTGGCCATAGAAAGGGCACCACGGATATTATAAAGTTCTTCAGAAAATTCATCTTCAAAAGAGTCGCCGTAAATTGATTCTCCCCCCATACCAGTACCAGTTGGGTCTCCACCTTGGATCATAAAGTCCTTGATAATTCGGTGGAAAATTACACCATCATAGTAACCGTCTTTTGACAGAGCAACAAAGTTGGCTACTGTTTTGGGAGCATGTTCAGGGAAGAGCTTGATACGCAAGTCTCCGTAATTTGTCTTAATAGTCGCCAACGGACCTTCTACTGTTTCAATGTCTACTTGTGGGAAATGCAATTCTTTTTCTACCATACCAAATCCTTCTAAGGCATCAAAAATGCCATCTTCTTCTACTGTTTTTGTAATATAATCTGCTTTTTCTTTGATCTTTTCGTGGGAAACACCCATAGCAATGCTGATTCCAGCATAATCAAAGAGTTCCAAGTCATTGAGACCATCACCAAAGACCATGACATTCTCTGGTTTCAAGCCTAAATGGTCCACCACCTTGGCTACACCAGTGGCTTTTGAACCTGAAATCGGCACGATATCAGATGAATGTTCATGCCAACGCACCATGCGAAGTTTATCTGATAAAGACTCTGGTAGGTGCAAGTCATCCCCTTTTTCCTCAAAGGTCCACATCTGGTAAATGTCCGCTTTTTCATGAAAATCTGGATCCACATCCAAGTTTGGATAAATGGGATCAATAGCCTCACTGATCAGTTCTGTTCGAGTGGAGAGTTTGGCGTCATGACTGCCAACCAAGCCATATTCAATTCCCTCACGCTTGGTCCAAGAGACATACTCCTCAACATCTAACTTCTCAATCTGATGCTGATAAATGACCTGGCCTTTTTTATCTTCAATATAGGCCCCATTTAGGGTTACAAAAAAGTCCGGCTTGAGCTCACGAATCTCTGGAACAACACCGAAAATACCACGCCCAGAGGCGATTCCTGTTAAAATTCCTTTTTCACGCAACTGTTTAAAGACAGTGGGAATTGTAGCTGGAATAAAACCTGTCTTTGACGTACGCAAGGTATCATCGATATCAAAAAAGACGATTTTAATCTTCTTTGCCTTGTATTTTAATTTCGCATCCATCTCTCTACCTCTTTTCCATCACTCTTTCCATTATACCATAAAGCTGATGAAATTCCTTTTTTGAAAAAAGATGAAAATCCTATCAAAAAGAGAGCCAGTAAAACTAGCCCTCTCTTTTCATCTTAGAACATCTCTAGAGCAATCATGGTAATCATCGTTGCATCATAGTAGTTGTCCAAAGGTAAATCTTGTGTGAAAATGTATTTATTTTGCTGAAGAAGTTTCAGATAACCTTCTCCCTTGTCAGACGCATAGGTAATCGGGGCCAAAAAACTACCTGCCTGGTATTGATTGAGGGCCGTTCCATTCAAGTCATAACCAGCATAAATACGTTGCTCCTTCATAAAGAAATCCATCATCTTTTGAACGAGTTTTTGGCTTCTTTCATCCTGGCTCTGTGACAAGTGATAAGGCAAACGACAAGCGTTATAAGAATACGCTCCATCGTATTGAGATTCGATAGTGTTGGCATCAACAAGGCGCGCCCCTGACTTCTCAGCCCAGATAAAGTCTGGCAAGAGACCCGTATCAGAATGAGAACTGATTTGCTCCAATTGCCCAAGCATCTTATCCTTAACATCTAGCCACTGTTTGTTTCCAGTCAGGTCATAGAAAGACTGGAAATAGTGAGGAAGAGTATCAGACGTCCGCATCAAGTAATAATAATCGGAATCCTTGTTTGCCCAGTTTCCTACTGTTAGGACCCCTGTCTCTTCATTATAGTTGTACTTAAGAATATCTTCTAAGATTTTTTTAGCTTGCTCTTGGTATTCCTGCGCCTTATCCGGCCACTGCTTGGCAGCTTCAATCAAAGAATAAGCGATATAGAGATCACCATCGGTTGCGTTTTGCTTCTCAACCGTTTCACTCTCATTTTTTAGAACTTGCTTCCAAGACATCAACTGCGTTCCCTCGATACGATGATTTTGGTAATAGCGATAAAGATTCTCAAAATCTGCTTGTGTCGCTTGCCCTTTTTGGGCTGCTAAAACCGTTATGAGCATGCCGTAACTTTGGGCTTCAGATAGAACTGTTGTTCCCACCGAATCATTCGTCGTACGAACATAAGACTGATCGCCTTTTGTAACAAGGAACTGTTGGCTCCATTGGCTGTAAATTCGATTACGCATTTCGATTTTAGTCCTTCCTCTTGCTAAAAACAAGGTTAAACAAAAGATAGAAAGGATGAGCACAAACCATACATATTTTAATTTATTCGTTTTCATAAATCCTCCTATCCTGCAAATCGCTTGGTTTTAACCCACTTGGTTTCTTTTCGGCGGAGTACTTTATCCAGCACGATTGAAGAAATGGAATCAATGGATACAACGATAAACATCTGTGCGTAAGAGAAATAGGCTGCCAAGGCTAACCAGATTTGTTTTGTCGTCGCTTGTCCAAACTGACTTGCTAATGCCGTCATAATTTGCATCAAATAGAGACCAATCATGAGAATCCAGTTGAAGAGCATGAGCTGGGCAATGTAGATATTGTCCGCATCAAAAGCGAACGGAACCCTGATATCTGGGAAGAAAAGGTTAAGACAGATTGCTAGCACATTCGCTAGGAAAATCAAATCCGATAGAACAATGGCAAAGTTAAACCAAAAGAAAACACACGAATAGTTAAAAACTTCTAATTTAACACGCCAGTTTGCTCTACCAAATAAATGCTTAAAGTTCGAGAGGACAACTTCATAATTTCCTTTCGCCCAACGTTTACGCTGCATATAGTAACTCTTTAAGGTTTCAGGTTCTTGTTGGAAAGCCTCCGAATTATAGGCAAGGGCAATCAATTTACCACTCTGCATGATTTTGAAGGAAATATCTGTATCCTCGGTTAAGGCACCATTTTTCCAACCACCGATACTCTTTACAAAGTCGGTTTGAATGATAAAGTTGGTTCCTGGGATACGCCCAATTTTAAAGAGATGCCACATCCCAACGTGGTGCACGCGCTGAGTAACAACGATTTCTTGGTTGATACAACGTGTCAAGAAATTTTGATTGGCATTTCGAGTCTTGTTTCGACCGAAAGATGCCACATGGCGTTCAGGATCCTTCATCACTTCTTTCACAAGGAAATATAGGGCATTTTTTTCAGGCATGGCATCCGCATCATAGACACAGATGTATTCACCTGTTGCCATCTCTAAAGCATCGTTTAGAACACCCGCTTTTCCTCCCGTACCAGTACGGTCGATAATAGTCAGATTTCTTTCTGCATATTCAGGCAGGGCTTGAACAGACAAACATTCTGCATAGGTGTTATCCGAACAGTTATCCGCAAACAAGAGCAATTCCACACGGTCGTGAGGATAGTTCATATCCAAGATAGCTTTTGCCGTTTGGGCAATAACCACATCCTCATTATGGGCAGGTACGACAATGGTAACCTTAGGATAATAAGGTAGCGGCGAAGTGTCTACACGAAAATCACTATGTTTAAACCAAAAGTGTACTGCAGAAAAGAGAATTACCAAGCCCCAAGCTAGAGAAATCCAAATTGTAAGCAAGGTAAAAATCATTAAGATTTGACTAATCATGATTCACCGCCTTAAAATTTTTATTCACTCGATGGTAAAGTACATTATAAGCAATAAATAGTATGACAAAACAAATGCCAAAAACGAGACTGAGTCCCAAAGCAATACCAAAAAATAGTTCGGTTAAAGTCATGTTTCCCTCCTAATATTCTACAATTACATCTGTCTCTAGTTGACGTTTGAGATGACTGGCAACATCTGCGTAGTCTTGGTATTTATCCTTATTATCAGAGTTAATCTCCAAATACCCTATTTGGAATTGAATTCCTTGATTGCCATCTTCTCCATGAAAAACTAAACTGCCTAGTTTCTCCTGCAGACCATTCAAATAGAGTTGCTTCAAAGAATCTTGACTACTATTAGATAAAACAAGAAAATTCCCATCTGAAACGTAATAGAGTTTATCGTTGTAACTCAATTCCTGAGCAATTACCTCTTGAATACGACTGAGCATCTGGTTATGTTCTTTCGGTTTAATCTGGAAGAACAAATCTTCATGTGCCCAATGAAGCAATAGAGATTGAACCGTCACATCACTTTGTTCAGTTACCATAGCATGGTAATCTACTCGAGCTGCGTCTTCCTGTTCTTGGACCTTTGAGACCACCTTGAAGAAATAATAACGAACCTTAAGTAGAATCCCAATCAAAAGAGGAAAACTGATTAATAAGAAGATCAATTGAATGATTGGGATATAAACCACACCCGCAACCAAAACGATAAGTCCAAAACCAAATGCTAAGATAAGGGTCCAAGTAAGCAAAAGGTCAGATAATACCAACACTGCAAACAAGGCTAAAGCTAAAAACAAGATTTGTTCTAAAATGATTGCTCGAGCATACAAAAAACAAAGCATCAAAAGAATGACCTCACAAGCAAGCAAAGCCATAAGCCAGTTTTTAAATCGACTCCAATTTTTCATTATTTCTTATTTCCTCCCTTTGAATTCAGATACAGAAGTCGCTCCCCCAAAGTACTGTTGAATGGATTGTACGATTCGTTCAGAGGCTCTTCCATCTCCATAAGGATTTGGTGCCTGAGACATTTGTCTATAAAGAGTTTCATCTGTTAAGAGAGCTGTCATAGCATCTTTGACACGTACTGGATCCGTACCAACTAGTTTCAAGGTTCCTGCACGAACACCTTCTGGACGTTCCGTCGTGTCACGAAGAACAAGGACAGGTTTGCCGAGAGAAGGCGCCTCTTCCTGAACACCTCCAGAGTCAGTCATGATAAAATAGCTTCTTGAAGCCAAATTATGAAAATCAAGTACATCTAAAGGTTCAATCAAGTGAATGCGGTCATGACCAGCTAGAATATCCTTTGCTGCTTCTTGCACAGCAGGACTGAGATGAACTGGATAGACCACCTCTAATTCAGAATGGATATCGACCATTTGGCGTAAAGCTGTAAATACATTACGCATCGGTTGCCCATGATTTTCACGACGGTGCATAGTTACTAAAACAAGCTTTTTGGAAGGATCCAATTGATCTAGAACTTCATGATGGTAGTCTGATTGGACAGTGAGTTTCAATGCATCAATGGCTGTATTCCCCGTAATGACAATAGCAGACTCAGGATGATTTTCCTTGAGTAGATTATCTCTACTCTCACTAGTTGGAGCAAAATAAAAATCAGCAAGATTGTCAGTCATCTGGCGATTCATTTCTTCTGGGAAAGGAGAATACTTATCAAATGTTCTCAATCCAGCTTCAACATGGCCGATACGTACCTGATTATAGAAAGCAACTAAACTTGCTGCAAAAGTTGTCGTTGTATCTCCATGAACAAGAATTATATCTGGAAGTTCTTGCTTAACAACTGGATCAAACTTTTCTAAAATTTTTCCAGTAATATCTAAGAGGGATTGATTTTTCCCCATAATATCCAGGTCATAATGTGGCTCTATGCTAAAAGATTCAAGAACTTGATCAAGCATTTGACGGTGCTGAGCTGTCACAACTGTGATCGTCTCAATGCTGTCACTATTTTTTTGCAATTCTAACACTAAAGGGGCCATTTTGATGGCTTCAGGTCGTGTTCCAAAAACAACCATCACTTTCAGTTTCTTCATTATAGTTTCCTTTTGTTCCAATAATATTTGATTCATGATATTAATTACTATATCAAATTATTCCTCAAATCAATTAATTTGAGCATCCTAATTATATTACCGCCTATTAATGTAAATGTCAATTTATTATTAAATATATTATTGCATTTAATTTAATTTTAATAATTTGTAACCTTTTTGTAATAATATTATTTACAACCTTTAAAAGGCCTTATTTTAGGAAATTTTAAGACTCTTCAAAAGAATCCGTATTTAAAAAAACTAAACCTTATATGTTTTTTTTGATATTTATTTTTATCTTGATATTTCAAACAATTATATTTTACCACTTTGAGTAATAAATCAAACAATTTCAAACAAAAAAATCCCTTTTTCGAATGAAAAAGGGACTGTGATTGTTTACTATATTTAAAATTTAAACCTTATAAAATCTGTCTTAAAATAAATTTTTTGACAGATATAAAACAAGGTCACCGATATCTTCACACACCGCATTCATGGCCGGTCGATGGTTCTGATACCAAACACCCGTCCCATCTGGAATATAGCCTCGTTTGATGTACAATCTCTGGGCAGGTCCATACCCTGAATGGAGCCCAACACCAAGGGTCACCTTATCCGATATGAGCCTAACTCGTTTTTCTGCTTCTTCCAGCAAGAGATTTCCAATACCTTGATTTTGAAAAGGTTCAAAGACATTAAAATCTGAGAGTTCTGGATAGATTTCTGCAAAAGGCCCCTGCTTAGCGCAGGGCAAAATTGTGATATAACCCGCTAAAGCACCCTCAACCTCTGCAACTAAGACTTCTCTCTCCCCACATTCTTGTTCAAGAAAATATCTAGCCAAAATTTCTTCTCTACCCGGCCAACCTTGGCTGATAAATCCTCGAGATAGATCTTTAATGTCAGATTCTTGCATTTTTCTAATTGAACATGTCGTCTTCATAAGTTGCTCCTTTATAGCTTTCTCCTACCATTATAGCACGATAATAAAGATTAAAAGAAAAAACCTAGTAAGACAAAAGAATCTTACTAGGTCAACAGGGAATCCTTTCTAACAGAGTCCTATAAAAATCTGAAAAAGAGGTTCACCCAGACCGAACTTGCTCCCTCGTTTCAAAGCTCGTGAAAAAAAGACCCATATGGGTCTTAATTCGCTTTCTAGTTTTCAAGCTCATGAAAAAGAGGTCCATCCGGACCGAACTCGCCTTCTCATTTCAAGTCTCGTGAAAAAAAGACCCACCCGGGTCTTTTCTTTAATCTTCGTTTACGAAAGGCATCAAAGCCATTACGCGAGCGCGTTTGATAGCTGTTGTTACTTTACGTTGGTTTTTAGCTGAAGTTCCTGTTACACGACGAGGAAGGATTTTCCCACGTTCTGAAACGAAACGGCTAAGAAGCTCAGTATCTTTGTAATCAACATATTCAATTTTGTTTGCTGCGATGTAATCAACTTTTTTACGGCGTTTGAATCCGCCACGACGTTGTTGAGCCATGTTTTTTCTCCTTTATAGTATTAATTGTCCATTAGAATGGTAAATCATCATCTGAAATGTCCAATGGATTTGTTGCTCCAAATGGATTCTCAGAACGTGAAAAGTCTGGTACTGGGTTTGCAGGTGCCGATTGACCAGCAGTTGGTGCAGAATAAGCTCCACCTGAATGTCCTTCGCGCACTCCGCGGCTTTCCAACATTTGGAAATTCTCAGCCACGACTTCTGTTACGTAGACACGTTGTCCTTGCTGGTTATCGTAACTACGAGTCTGGATACGGCCTGTGACCCCGATAAGAGAGCCTTTTTTAGCCCAGTTAGCAAGATTTTCAGCCTGTTGGCGCCACATAACGACATTGATAAAATCAGCCTCACGTTCGCCATTTTGACTCTTGAATGTACGGTTTACTGCAAGAGTAAAAGTCGCAACTGCTACATTTGATGGGGTATAACGCAACTCAGCGTCACGAGTCATACGCCCTACAAGTACAACATTGTTAATCATAATTTACCTTCTTACGCGTCAAGTTTGACGATCATGTGACGAAGAATGTCAGCGTTGATTTTTGAAAGACGGTCAAACTCTTTAAGAGCTACGTCGTCGTTTGCTTCAACGTTAACGATGTGGTAAAGTCCTTCACGGAAATCTTTGATTTCGTATGCAAGACGGCGTTTTTCCCATGATTTTGATTCAACAACAGTTGCACCGTTGTCAGTCAAGATAGAGTCAAAACGTGCTACCAAAGCGTTTTTCGCTTCTTCTTCAATGTTTGGACGAATGATATAAAGAATTTCGTATTTAGCCATTGATATGTTCCTCCTTTTGGTCTAATGACCCCTAGTCTTTGCAAGGGGTAAGTGAGGTTTGCTCACAATAAACTATTATACTAGAAAAACTGATAGATAGCAAGATAAAAGTGAAAAAAGAAGATGAAATTATCTTCTTTTTACTAGTTTATGGTTTGATACGGTGCAACATACGTGGGAATGGAATGGCTTCACGGATATGTTTTGTACCTGCTGCGAAAGTTACCATACGCTCGATACCGATACCAAATCCTCCGTGTGGTACTGTACCGTATTTACGAAGGTCAAGGTAAAATTCATACTCTATACGATCCATACCAAGTTCATCCATCTTAGCTACAAGGGCATCGTAGTCTTCCTCACGCATAGAACCACCAATGATTTCTCCATAGCCTTCTGGTGCGAGCAAGTCTGCACAAAGCACGCGCTCTGGATTTCCAGGAACTGGTTTCATGTAGAATGCCTTGATAGCTGCTGGGTAGTTCATGACAAATGTTGGTACACCAAAGTGGTTTGAAATCCAGGTTTCGTGTGGTGAACCAAAGTCATCTCCATGCTCCAAATGCTCGTAGTCTGCATCAGCATCATTTTCATGCTCTTGCAAGAGGTCGATGGCTTGATCGTAAGTGATGCGTTTGAACGGCTCTGCAATGTAGCGTTTCAAAAGCTCAGTATCACGTTCCAAAGTTTCCAAGGCTTGAGGCGCGCGGTCAAGAACACCTTGGAGAAGGGCTTTTACATAAGCTTCTTGCAAGTCAAGTGACTCGTCATGTGTCAAGTATGAGTATTCAGCATCCATCATCCAGAACTCAGTCAAGTGACGGCGTGTTTTTGATTTCTCCGCACGAAATACTGGACCAAAGTCAAATACGCGACCAAGAGCCATAGCACCCGCTTCTAGGTAAAGCTGACCTGATTGGCTCAAGTAGGCTGGCGTTCCGAAGTAATCTGTTTCAAAGAGTTCAGTTGAATCTTCTGCTGCATTTCCTGAAAGAATTGGGCTATCAAACTTCATGAAGCCGTTCTTATCAAAGAACTCATAAGTTGCATAAATGATAGCGTTACGGATTTGCATCACAGCCACTTGCTTACGAGAGCGGAGCCACAAGTGACGGTTGTCCATCAAGAAGTCTGTTCCGTGTTCTTTTGGAGTGATTGGGTAGTCTTGAGATTCACCGATCACTTCGATGTCTGTGATATCGAGCTCATAGCCAAACTTAGAACGCTCATCTTCTTTGACAATCCCTGTCACATAAACAGAAGTCTCTTGGCTCAAGTGTTTGATGACATCAAACTTCTCAAGTCCCACTTCTTCACCAAATTTTTCTACAAAGTTTGGTTTAAAGGCTACACCTTGGAAGAAGGCTGTTCCATCACGCAATTGCAAGAAGGCAATTTTTCCTTTTCCTGATTTGTTGGCAATCCAAGCCCCAATGGTCACTTCTTGACCAACGTAGTCTTTTACTTCGATAATTGTTACACGTTTTGTCATAATCTATCTTCCTTTATCGTTAATCGTGTCCGAAGACATCATTACTCACTATTTTACCACAAATAGACTCTGATAGCTAGGTTCGACTAGAGAAAAATCGCGAGATTTTCGATACAAAAAATCTTCGTCAAAATGACGAAGATTCTGAGTTTTATTTTTCCATAAATTGATGCAAACGGCGAATGGCTTCTTTCAAGGTGTCCAAGTCAGTTGCATAACTGAGACGAACATTTTCTGGCGCCCCAAATCCTGCTCCTGTAATCAAAGCCAGACCGACTTCCTCAAGAATAGCTGTTGTAAAGTCCGTCACATCGGTATAGCCCTTCATCTCCATCGCTTTTTTTACATTTGGGAAAAGATAGAAAGCTCCTTGGGGCTTGACTACTTCAAATCCTGGCACTTGGCACAAAAGAGGATAGATGGTATTCAACCGTTCCTCAAATGCTTGGCGCATGGTTTCGACAGAGTCTTGTGGTCCAGTTAGGGCTTCAATGGTAGCATATTGTGATGCAGCAGTTAGGTTTGAGGTTGTTTGTCCTGTTAGCTTGCTCATGGCAGCAATAATCTCAGGATTTCCCACAGCATAACCTACCCGCCAACCAGTCATGGCATAAGCCTTAGATACACCGTTGATAACAATGGTTTGCTTGCGAATGGCTTCTGACAGACTAGAAATTGGAACAAATTCGTTCCCGTTATAAACCAAACGACCATAAATATCATCAGCTAGGATAAGGACATCATGTTCAACCGCCCAATTTCCGATAGCCAAGAGTTCCTCACGAGAGTAGATCATACCGGTCGGATTAGATGGCGAATTGAGAACCAAGACTTTGGTCTTATCTGTTCGGGCCGCTTCTAGCTGCTCGACTGTCACCTTAAAGTGATTGTCTTCCTTGGATTGGACAAAGACTGGCACACCTTCTGCCATTTTGACTTGATCTCCATAGCTGACCCAGTATGGTGTAGGGATGATGACCTCATCACCTGGATTGACTACAGCCATAAAGAAGGTGTAGAGAGAGAACTTGGCACCAGTGGCAAAGGTAACCTCGTTAGCTGCTACGGAATACCCATAGTAGCGTTCAAAATAGGTATTAACCGCCGCTTTTAACTCTGGTAGGCCTGAAGCAACTGTATAGAAGGAAGCTCGTCCATCTCGAATCGCTTCTATCGCTGCATCCTGAATGTTTTCAGGAGTATGAAAATCAGGCTGTCCCAAGGTTAAGAAAAGAACATCTTTTCCCTGAGCTTTTAATGCTTTGGCTCTTGCATCACTGGCTAGAGTGACGCTTTCTTCCATTTCTAGTACACGTTTGGATAGTTTCATATGCCCTCCTTATCGGATCACTGCTCCTGTTTCAAAGTCAACCAGATAGTACTGGTTTCCTGACTTGACTTCCCAAATCGGCTTGTCCTGATAGCGACCAAAAGTGACTTTGTCAATGTCGCTAGCTCCTTTTTCCCTCGAAATCGTCGCTGCCTTGTCTTGAGAAATCCCCTTATCTAGCTGATAGACATAAATTTTGTGGTCATTCTTTTCAATCAGTACGGCAATGGCCTCTTGCTTTTTATTATACCCCAAAACGCTGTAATAACCTTCTAGTCCATTATAAAAATCAACCTGGTCTGCCTGTTCCAATTCTGCATACTGCTTGGCTAGTTTTTCTCCCTCAACTCTAGCATCTTGATAGGGTTTCATGCTGAGCGAAATCAGGTAAAGAAAGGATCCAGTCAGCACTAGTAGCACCAGAGAAATGCCGATTCCATATTGAATAAGTAGCTTGTTTTTTGCTTTTTTTTGTCTTAGTTTCACTCGTCTATTTTACCATCTCTCCTCCTTTATTACAAGCGAAGACAGGAACATTCTAAGAATCTTTTCCTATAAAAAATAAGTTCTTGTTTTTCTGCCTATTTATTGATAAAATAACCTTATGAAACAATATTTGAAAGAGAAAATTTCCGATAATCAATTAGACTTAAAAACAACTATCGTCCTCAATAAAGCGATGCGAACTTTTAAATCTTATGAAACTAAGGCTGCCAAAGAACACGGACTAACCCCTACTCAATTTTCCGTTCTGGAAACCCTCTATAGCAAGGGGGAACTGCGCATTCAGGATTTGATTGAAAAAATGCTAGCCACTTCTGGAAACATGACTGTTGTCATTCGAAATATGGTTCGAGATGGGTGGATTTCTAGAACTTGCGACCCCAAGGATCGTCGCTCTTTTTTCCTGAAATTAACACCTGCAGGACGCAGAAAAATCGAAGAGGTTCTTCCTGACCATGTCGATTCTATCGTAGAAGCACTCAGCATCTTGGAAGATGGCGAAAAGGAAGACTTAATCCGCATTTTAAAAAAATTTAAAAATTTGTGAGCAAAATTATTGCTAATTAGTATCATTTGTTGTAACATAGATGGTAACAAAAGGGTTCGCTCTTTGAATTTTAAACTAAAGGAGACATATCATGTCTAAAAAAGTATTATTTATCGTCGGTTCACTTCGCCAAGGTTCTTTCAACCACCAAATGGCCCTCGAAGCTGAGAAAGCACTTGCCGAAAAAGCGGAAGTTAGCTATCTTGATTATTCAGCTGTTCCTCTCTTCAGCCAAGATTTGGAAGTTCCAACTCATCCAGCTGTAGCTGCTGCTCGTGAAGCAGTCCTTGCTGCAGATGCAATCTGGATCTTCTCTCCAGTCTACAACTTCTCTATCCCTGGAACAGTGAAAAACTTGCTTGACTGGCTCTCTCGTGCCATTGATTTGTCTGATACACGTGGTGCTTCTGCCCTCCAAGACAAGTTTGTTACTGTCTCATCTGTAGCCAATGCCGGTCACGAACAACTCTTTGCGATTTACAACGACCTCTTGCCATTTATCCGTACACAAGTCGTTGGTGACTTTACTGCCGCTCGTGTCAATGACTCTGCTTGGGCAGACGGAAAATTGGTATTAGAAGAAGCAACTGCTTCATCACTTGCAAAACAAGCGGACGACCTTCTTGCAGCCATCAACTAATCCAGCAAAAACCAGCTCGAATGAGCTGGTTTTATGCTTGTTTCACAAAGACGAGTTCTAAATCACTTGATAAATCAGGTCGGTAGTCAAAGCCGGCAAAACTGAGCTTGCGAGCTTGCTCGACTGTTTGGACTTTCCTTTCTATCAAGGCGGTCAAAAAGGCGCCACGGGCTTTTTTTGAAATGGTTGAGTGGATTTTCAACTGACCTGCCTTGTCCTCCATAAATTTGAAGGTCACCATCTTTTCTCTGATTTCCTTAGAAAATACGGTTTCAAACTCTGATGACAAGAGAGAAAAAATGACTTCTTCACCCCTCAAAGCTTCATCGTAGGCTGATTTCCAATGACTCTTTAAGGTTTTTCCAGCCACTTTTAACTTCATCAAGAAGTCCAAACGGTGAGGAGCCATGGGAGATAGGGCTGGAACAATGCCATACAAAGCTGATGTAATTAAAACATGATCTTCAAGATAGGCTTGTTCAGTCTCAGTCAACTTATCTCGTTTGATGTGACGATACATGAGACCATCGAAGAGTTTCAGGGCTGGATAATGCTTAGCCCTGTGATCTTTTAGAGCTTGAATATGAGCGTACTCTTCTTCTGCTTTCTCGACAGATACCTTATAAAAAATCTCTAATTCACTAGCTGAGTAGTGCGCCAGTGAGTCAAGGACTGCCTGACTTTCTACACTCAAGGGGAGCGCTTCGATAAGAGGAAGGTTTGTGTTCATATCTTTAGCTGTTGGGATTAAAATTTTCATATTGTTAGTGTAGCATATTTTTCAATCACGACCAAGAATTTCATCTGAAAAACCTCGGTTCATACCGAGGTTTCTTTTACTTGACTTTAAAAGTCTTGAGATAGTTATCCTTTCCAACTTGACCTTCGAAGGATTGGCCATTTTCAAGGTAAGGAAGGTCGTCTGACACTGAAGCCTTGACCTTATAAATCTTGCCATCAACTTTAAAGAAGTAGACAGTGTCACCCTTGATAACAGCTGATTTAAGGTCTGAGACGATTCCCTTAATGTTTTCTACCGTTTCATTATCCAGCTCGAGGTCATTTTTATTGGCATATTTGCTGAGGAGTTCATCTACCGTAGCTGCTACAATGACGTTTTGGTACTCCACTGCATCAACCAAAGCATACTCCTTGACCAAGCCTGCATTGTCCTTCAAGCCCATGATGTAGAGTGGTTTGTCATTGAGATTAACAAGGATAGGAAAAGTAGCCTTGTAGGCCTTCTCCTGAACGGCTCCTTCAGCTGAAGCACGGGCAGATTCTTCGGTTGCTGAAGCTAGATTGTACTTGGTGATTTCACCAGTGCGCATATTTTCAAGGATAAATCCTAGATTACTTTCATCAGCATTGGCTGAAGTCACACCTGTGTAGAGATAAATGTCATTTCCGATAGAAAGATAGTTATAGCCCTCTGTCGTTTGGGTAACATTTTTCTTAGAAATCAAGGCATTCCAGAAGCCGTCTTTATACTTGCCGTTGTAGTTGATTTGCTCGATTGTTTCTTCTGCTGGATAAACACGATCCACCCATTCTGGCACTTCATCCAACCTGTATTCCTTGGTTTCTCCATTAGTGGCGTCTAAGATAATAACAGATGAAGGACGAGGGACTCCTAGACCAAATTGCTTTTGATAAACTGTTGCTACATAGAAGGGATTGCCTTCATCATCCACCTCAAAGGATGGCGTTTTAAAAATCTTGGTCGGATACTTAATCCGAAGATGACGTTTGACATCGCGGTTAAAATACTCGGAGTCTGAATACTTCATCGGTGTTTTCAAGTCCACTAATTCCGCATTTCCTGTCACCATATCAACCTTGATATACTCGCCAATCCCCTTGGACTGATTATTAAACCATTTGATTGGGTCAGCATACTCCAAGGGTGTTACCCGATAGGGTTTGCCATCGACCGTCAGCTGGGTATAAGTATCTGCTGCTACGTACTGGGAGACCTTATCCGTCAGAGAGCCCAGATAACGGTCTCCAATCTTTTCTGCAGTACTCCGATCTAGGATTGGAACCTTACTGGTATCACTCTTAGGAAAATCTTTAAAATCTTTTTCGGTGATGGACACCACATTAGCATAATTTTTTGCTTGGAAAAAGCTAGAGGTTACTAGGCTTACCAGACCAGCAAGGGCAAACATGATACCTGCAGTCAGAAACAATCCTCTACTAAGTTTGGTAAAAAGGAATCCTTCTAGATTGAGATCTTTGGCAGCTTTGCCATGACGTACATGAACAGTTTTGAGGAGATTGGTATCCTTGCGGAAACTAAACAAAATCCCCATCACCACCAAATGCCCACAGAGAAAGAAGATGAATTCCCAGCTAGTTAGATTAAAGGGTGGTAAAAAGATATACCATGTCGTTGCGATAAAAACAAGTTCAAAAAGTATACGTTTCATCTGAATTCCTCCTAAATAATCCGTCCTTCCAAATGATCCAGTTCATGTTGGCAGATCTGAGCTGGAAAACCTGTTAGCGTAATGGTCTTCTCCTGCCACTTACTATCGCGATAGGAAACCGTAATCGTTTCATAGCGAGTTGTTGGTCGCACCCCAGTCAAAGACAAACAACCTTCCTCAGTCTCGTAAGATCCTTTATAGGAAAGAAGAATGGGGTTAAACATGACCATGGGAACTAGGCCAAGATTAAAGATAATCACGCGCTTCTGCACCCCAATCATATTAGCCGCCAGACCGACACAGGTCTCGCGATTAGCCAGCAGGGTATCCTGCAAATCCTTAGCCAGATAAAGGTCTTCCTGACTTGCAGGTTTCGAGACCTGCGACAAGAATAAGACATCTCGGACAATCTTCTTTTTCATTCTCTTTCACTCCTTGCTATTTTACTTTATTATAGCACAAAAGAGGATAACTTCTAACCATTCTCCTCAAATGCAAAAAAAGCCATCCGAAGATGACTTTCTTTTTAAATCGCGTTCTTATCAAGACCAAGTTTACGTTGAACAAACTTGACGATTTCGACGATAAGTATCATTGAGAAGCTTCCAGCTAGAACAATGGCCCATTGTGACAAGTCCAGTTTGGTTACGTGGAAAATTCCTTCAAGCGGTTCTACGACGATTGTTGCCATGAGAAGGATGAAGGATACCAAGATGGACCAGTTAAAGGTCTTAGACTTGAATGGGCCAACTGTCAAGATGGATTGGTAAACAGACTTGACATTGTAGGCATGGAATAGTTGAATCAAACCAAGGGTTGCAAAGGCCATAGTAAGGGCATCCGCATGAATGGCATGATTGTCACCCACATGAACTGGGTAAGCAATTGCAAGTCCATAAACACTCATAACAATAGCTGCTTGGAGTACACCTTGATAGATGATAGAACTCAAAACACCACCTGAGAAGAAGCTTGCCTTTCGTCCACGTGGTTTATGATTCATGACACCAGGCTCAGCAGGTTCAACACCAAGAGCGATAGCTGGGAAGGTATCTGTTACCAAGTTGATCCACAAAAGATGAACTGGCTGCAAGACGTCCCAACCAAACAAGGTTGATAAGAAGATAGTTAATACTTCAGCAGTATTGGCAGAAAGTAAGTACTGAATAGTCTTTTGAATGTTTGAGAAGACCTTACGTCCTTCTTCAACTGCGACGATAATAGTCGCAAAGTTATCATCTGCAAGAATCATGTCAGAAGCCCCCTTAGAAACCTCTGTACCAGTGATTCCCATACCGATACCGATATCGGCTGTTTTCAGAGCTGGCGCATCATTAACACCGTCACCTGTCATAGCAACAACCTTACCTTGTTTTTGCCAAGCCTTGACGATACGAACCTTGTGTTCTGGAGACACACGGGCATAAACAGAGTATTGACCAACTACTTTTTCAAAGTCTTCATCTGACAGTTCGTTGAGCTCAGCACCAGTTAAAACGTGGCCTTCTGTATCATTTGCATCAATAATTCCCAAACGTTTGGCAATGGCTTCTGCTGTATCTTGGTGGTCACCCGTAATCATGATTGGACGGATTCCCGCTTCCTTAGCTACACGAACAGCTTCTGCTGCTTCGGCGCGCTCAGGGTCAATCATCCCAATCAAACCAGTAAAGATCAAGTTGTTTTCAAGCTCTTCAGAAGTAAGATTTTCTGGAATACTATCGATAATCTTATAAGCACCTGCAAGGACACGCAAGGCTTGGTGAGCCATTTCAGAGTTATTTGTGTGAATTAAGTCATTGACTTGATTATCAATCGGAGCGACATCTCCAGCTTTATCACGAGAAACACAACGTTTCAAGAGTTGGTCAGGAGCCCCTTTGACTGCTACGAGGAATTTACCATCTGGCAATGGATGAACCGTTGACATGAGTTTACGATCTGAGTCAAACGGCAATTCAGCTACACGAGGATATTTCTCTAAGAACCCTTTAACATCGTAGCCCTTGCCCAAGGCATACTGGATGAAGGCTGTTTCCGTTGGATCCCCGATCAGGTTACCTTCAGCATCAATCTTGGTATCATTGGCCAAGACAACCGAACGAAGAAGTGGCATATCTAAGCCAAGTTCAATATCATCAGCTGAGTCATGTAGGACTGCGTCATAGAAGACTTTTTCGACTGTCATCTTGTTCATGGTAAGCGTACCAGTCTTATCAGAAGCGATGATCTCAGTTGAACCAAGAGTTTCAACTGCTGGCAACTTACGAACGATAGAGTTTCGTTTGGCCAAAACTTGAGTACCAAGGGCAAGAACGATGGTCACGATAGCAGGAAGTCCTTCTGGGATGGCTGCAACAGCAAGCGCAACAGAGGTCATCAACTCACCAAGTGGATTTTTACCTTGAATGAAGACTCCAACTACAAAAGTAACAAGGGCAATGACCAAAATTGCATAGGTCAAGACCTTAGAAAGGTTGTTCAAGTTTTGTTTAAGTGGTGTATCCGTCTCATCCGCATCTTGGAGCATGCCAGCGATATGACCAACTTCCGTGTACATACCTGTATTGACAACAACACCAAGACCACGACCATAAGTCACGTTTGAGTTTTGGAAGGCCATATTGACACGGTCACCAATACCAGCATCTGCAGCGAGTTCTACGGTCAAGTCTTTTTCGACTGGAACAGACTCACCTGTTAGGGCTGCTTCTTCGATTTTAAGAGAATTGGCTTCTAGCAAACGTAGGTCTGCTGGCACTACATCGCCAGCTTCAAGGGCAACGATATCTCCTGGCACCAATTCTTTAGAATCAATCTCTGCCATGTGTCCGTCACGAATAACGCGAGCAGCTGGACTAGACATAGACTTGAGGGCTTCGATGGCTTCTTCTGCTTTTCCTTCTTGGTAAACACCGAAGGCAGCGTTGATGATAACCACGGCAAGGATGATGATGGCATCTGCGATATCTTCTCCACCAGAAGTTACGACTGACAAGATAGCCGCAGCAATCAGAATGATAATCATCAAATCCTTAAATTGCTCAATAAACTTGACTAGGAGAGATTTTTTCTCACCCTCTTCCAGTTCATTGCGTCCATATTCAACTAGGCGTTTCTGCGCTTCGCTTGACGAAAGACCTTGCTCAGTTGCTTCAACTGACTTCAAGACCTCTTCAGGACTTTGAGTATAAAACGCTTGGCGTTTTTGTTCTTTTGACATGTGTCTCCTCCTTGATATTGTGTGCAAAACAAGTTCTCTTTTAGTTTTATGACAAACAAAAAGAGACCTGTTAATCATAACAAGTCTCGCTGTTTAAGATAGTGCCGGAAAACATACTTTTCAGTATACAATTCGGAATGACGACACTATCACAGGTTTCTGCCAGCTACTCCCTTGAGTAGTACTATTATATCAAAATTTGAACAATTTTCAAGGGTTTAAATCCGATGAAACAAGACTAAATTTGAATTTTACTTTGAAAACCAGTATAATGGTAGAATACTAAATGACTAGAAAGGAAGCCCGATGAACCAATCCATGTCAAATCTCAAGTTGGCGGAACGTGGTGCCATTATCAGCATTTCGACCTACCTCCTCTTGTCTGCGGCAAAATTAGCGACTGGCCACCTCCTACAGTCTTCCAGTTTGGTAGCGGATGGTTTCAACAACGTATCTGATATTATCGGAAATGTTGCTCTTCTGATCGGTATTCGGATGGCGCGCCAGCCTGCAGACCGTGACCATCGTTTCGGTCACTGGAAAATCGAAGATTTGGCTAGCTTGATTACTTCCATCATCATGTTCTATGTTGGCTTCGATGTTCTTCGGGACACCATTCAGAAAATTCTTAGTCGGGAACAGACAGTTATTGACCCTCTGGGTGCAAGTCTAGGAGTCGTCTCTGCGGCAGTCATGTTTGTTGTTTATCTCTATAACACACGCCTCAGTAAGAAATCCAAATCCAAAGCTCTCAAGGCAGCTGCTAAGGACAATCTTTCCGATGCTGTCACCTCGCTGGGGACTTCCATTGCTATCCTAGCCAGCAGTTTCAACTATCCTATCGTGGATAAATTGGTCGCTATCATTATCACTTTCTTTATCTTAAAAACAGCCTATGATATCTTTATCGAGTCTTCCTTCAGTCTTTCGGATGGTTTTGATGACCGTCTGCTAGAGGACTACCAAAAGGCCATCATGGAAATTCCCAAAATCAGCAAGGTTAAGTCCCAAAGAGGGCGTACCTACGGTAGCAATATCTACCTTGATATTACCCTGGAGATGAATCCTGATCTATCAGTCTATGAAAGTCACGAAATAGCAGACCAGGTCGAATCCATGTTGGAAGAGCGTTTTGGAGTCTTTGATACCGATGTCCATATCGAGCCAGCTCCCATACCTGAGGACGAGATTTTAGACAATGTCTACAAAAAACTGCTCATGCGTGAGCAATTGATTGACCAAGGAAATCAGCTAGAAGAACTCCTTGCTGAGGACTTTCTCTATATCCGTCAAGATGGAGAGCAGATGGATAAAGAGGCTTATAAGTCTGAAAAAGAACTTAGTGCTGCTATTAAGGATATTCAAATCACTTCCATTAGTCAGAAAACCAAGCTCATTTGCTATGAGCTAGATGGTATCGTCCATACCAGTATCTGGCGTCGCCATGAGACTTGGCAAAATATTTTCCACCAGGAAACTAAAAAAGAAGACAAACAATGACCCTTTCCAGTGGATAGGGCCTTTTTGATTATTCTACTTTAAGTAAAGACAGACTATGACGGTTTGGAAGATTTACTTTTCGAAGCTTGTTTTGCCTCTTTTCTTGCTTGGCGATTTTGCTCGATGCGCCATTCTCTTTCATAGTATTTCATGGTCTCATAGACCCTTTCAGGAAAATCTACATCTAGTAGAATAATAGGGATGATCAAATCTGCTGACGGATGAAAAGGGAAACACCTTCTCTTCAGTAGAGCTAGAAGTGATTGGGATTTCACATTTTCCTTGTTTTTAAAATAAACTTCAATCCGATAGGAATCCCTATACTTCCCTCGAATCCGAGAGAAGGAAAATTCCTCTACATCTGCCCAAGAATAGAAATGACTGGGTTTCTTTGGGTTTGGTTTGTAGTAAAACCCCTCAGCAGTACATTTTAAATATTCCTTATCGGAGCTTAACAGTCTGTATGTCTGATAAATGACTACTCCAGCACAAAAGAGGACAACCAGTATTAACAAAAGACTGATCGCATGAAGTTTGCTCCCCTTTTCCGAATACGAATAGAGATAAGATAGAGGTAACAAGAAGAAAAGACCGAACAAGTTATTCCAAATGATTTTCTTGGGACTACGTTTAATGACTTTTTCTTCCATCATGCCAACTCACTTAGATATTCATAGCGTTCGTATTTTTCAAGAAGTGCCTCGTTTTTCTCATCCAGTTCTTTTTGAAGAGTAGCCAGTTTACCAAAGTCAGAACCATTGGCTTGCATTTCCTCTTCAATAGCAGTGATACGATTTTCCAAGGCTTCAATATCGCCTTCAATGCTTGCCCACTCCTGCTTTTCTTGGTAAGTCATGCGTTTCTTGTCTTCTCGAACCTTGACGACTTTTTCCTTTTCAACTTTTTGCACTTGATTGGCCATCTCTGTTTCAAAGGCTTTTTCATCAAGGTAGTCAGTGTAATGACCAAAGAAGGGACGAATCTTGCCATCCTCAAAGGCGAGAATCTTGGTCGCTACCTTATCCAGGAAATAACGGTCGTGGCTAACTGTCAATACTGGCCCTGCAAAGCTCTGCAAGAAATTCTCCAAAACTGTCAAGGTCGCAATATCCAAGTCATTGGTCGGCTCATCCAAGAGAAGAACATTTGGTTTTTCCAAGAGCAATTTGAGAAGATAAAGGCGTTTTTTCTCGCCACCAGACAATTTCTCAATCAAGGTTCCATGCGTCGAACGTGGGAAGAGGAACTGCTCCAGCAACTCTGCAATGGAAGTCGTAGAACCACCACTGGTCTTAATCTCTTCTGCTACTTCCTGCAGGTAATTGATAACCCGTTTGCTTTCATCCAAACCTTCAATTTGTTGAGAGAAATAGGCGATGCGAACCGTCTCACCGATGATAAGTTGACCTTTAGTCGGCTCAAGACTTCCTGCGATGAGATTAAGCAGAGTTGACTTCCCGACACCGTTGTCCCCAACGATTCCGATACGGTCTTTGGCTTGCACCAAGAGATTAAAATCTTGCAAAATGGGCTTGTTTTCATAGGCGAAGGAAACATTCTGAAACTCGATGACTTTTTTCCCAATACGACTGGTTTCAAAGTTCATGGTCAAGTCTGTTTCAGCAACGCCACCTGAAACTTCTTTTTTCAAATCGTGGAAACGATTGATACGAGCTTGTTGCTTGGTCGCACGCGCCTGCGGTTGTCTGCGCATCCAGGCCAGTTCTTGTTTGTAGAGTTGTTCTTTCTTGTGTAGAAGGGCAGCGCCACGCTCATCTTGTTCTGCCTTTAGGCGGACATAGTCCTGGTAATTTCCCTGATACTCGGTCAAGCCTGCTCGGTCCAACTCGAAAATCCGCGTTGATAGTGCATCTAGGAAATAACGATCATGTGTGATAAAGAGAACGGTCTTCTTGGAATTTTTCAAAAAAAGAGTCAGCCACTCAATGGTCGCAATGTCCAAGTGGTTGGTCGGCTCATCCAGAAGCAAGAGGTCGTGGTTTCCTAGAAGAACTTGCGCCAACTGAACACGTCTTCTCAGACCACCTGACAATTCACCAACTGGAGTCGACAAGTTCTGAATACCCAACTTGCTGAGAACGGTCTTGACCTGGCTTTCAATTTCCCAGGCTTGGAGAGAATCCATCTCTGCCATGACCCGTTCCAAACGTGCCTGCTTATCCTCACTGTAGTTGAGCATGATCAACTCATACTCACGAATCAACTGGATTTCCTTGAGGTCGCTGGATAGAACCGTATCCAAGACTGTCTTGCTATCATCAAAATCTGGATCCTGGGTCAAATAGCCAATCTGGTAGTCATTCTTAGCGGAAAAAGGACTGACATCCCCATCAAAGCCTGAAACACCTGATAGAACATCTAAAAGAGTGGTCTTACCCGTTCCATTGACACCAATAAGACCAATTCTATCCAAATCATGGATAATAAAAGAAATATCCTTAAAAACGGTCTTGTCACCAACGGATTTGCTTAGTTTTTCAACGATAAAATCACTCATTTTTTCTCCCTCAGGTAAGCATGGATAGCTTGACGATCATTTTCCAACTCTCCATCGACAATGGCATATTCAATCTCTGTTAAAATCTCTCCCAAGTCTGGCCCTGGTTGATAGCCATATTCCTTAATCAAAATGCCACCATTAATCTGAATTTCTTTCTTATCATGAATGGTCAAACTCTGGTAGGTTTCTGTGATAGCTTGTAAATTGACTTCTTTTCCTTGAGCCTGACGAAGACTTTCAGCTTGTAGAAGGGAATCCAAGTCAAATCGGTAACAATCGCGCTTGCTCAGCACACCTTCTTCTCGCAAAGCCAAAATAGTCAGCAAATCCTGAACCTGCTTAGCAAACTGGCGTGAGGTTTTCCAAGCTTTCAAAAATGGCTGTGCATCTTTAATTTCCAAAGCCCACAATAGAGCCGCCCAGGCTTGTTCGGAAGACTCAAAAGTGAAATCAGTTTCCAAATCAAACAGTTTGTTGAGCTTGTCCTGACTCCCTGCCATATCTGGAAGATAGTCATAAGCTCGACTCTCAATCATGGAAGACAGACCAACTCGCCAAAAAGGTGCCAGCAAGAGTTTATCAAACTCAACGAAGGTGCGCTCTACAGAAATTTTCGCCAAGAGTGGCGTCAAAGTCTTCATCGCCTCAAAAGTTTCTGGCTCAAGTTTAAAACCAAGACTGGCCTGAAAACGAAAACCACGCATAATACGCAAAGCATCTTCGTTGAAACGTTCACTAGCCACTCCAACTGCTCGCAAGACTTGGTTTTTCAAATCTTCTAAACCATGGAACAAATCAATGATTTCGCCTGTTTCATCCAATGCAAAGGCATTAACTGTGAAATCACGGCGCTTGAGGTCTTCTTCTAGTGAACGCACAAAGGAAACCGCGCTGGGTCTGCGATAGTCCACATAGACATCTTCGGTCCGAAAGGTGGTTACCTCATACTCCTCGTCCCCATCTAAGACCAAGACCGTTCCGTGCTCGATTCCGATATCGGCTGTTCGCGGAAAAATCTGCTTGGTCTCCTCTGGGTAGGAAGAAGTCGCGATATCCACATCGTGGATGGGACGATTGAGGAGGGCATCTCGAACAGAGCCCCCAACAAAATAGGCCTCAAAGCCTGCTTCTTTAATTTTTTCTAATACTGGTAAAGCCTTCTGAAATTCAGAAGGCATTTGTGTTAATCTCATAATAAGTGTTCTAATCCATAGACAAGCTCATGACGCTTGACAACTTCTTTGATTCCCAAATTGACCCCTGTCATGAAGGAGCTGCGATCATAGGAGTCATGACGGATGGTCAATCCTTCTCCCTGATTTCCAAAGATAACTTCTTGATGAGCTACTAAGCCTGGCAAACGAACTGAGTGGAGCCGCATGCCATCAAAGTCAGCACCACGAGCACCAGCAATCAATTCTTTCTCATCAGGCGCACCTTGCTGGATTGATTCCCGAACTTCTGCCATCAACTCAGCTGTTTTAACGGCTGTTCCACTCGGAGCATCCTTTTTCTTGTCATGATGGAGCTCGATAATCTCAACATTTGGGAAATATTTGGCAGCCTGCGCCGCAAATTGCATGAGCAAGACAGCACCCAAGGCAAAGTTAGGGGCAATCAAGCCACCCAAATCTTGTTCACGGGAAAATGCTTTGAGTTCTGCAATTTCTTCACTAGTGAAGCCTGTTGTTCCAACTACTGGAGCAAAGCCATTTTCAAGAGCAAAGCGCGTATTTTCGTAGGCAACGGCTGGTGTAGTAAAGTCTACCCAGACATCCGCTTCAAAACTAGCCAAGGCAGCCTTATCATTGAAGACAGGAATTCCCTGCCACTCTGACTCAGACTCAAACGGATCCAAAACTGCGACCAAGTCCAAGTCTGGATCAGCCAATACCATCTGACAAGCAGCTTGGCCCATCTTTCCCTTAAAACCGGCAATAATTACTCGAATACTCATCTCTACTCCTATCTAAGATACAAAGCTTTTAAGAACAATTTAGACGATTGGTGTATAGCTCAAGGCGATACTACCTTCTCCAAGGTGAGTCCCAATTACACTACCAAAGGTATCAATTGGAATCTCAGAAATCACACCACTCTCAATTAAAAGCTGACGTAAATCCGCTGCCTTTTGAGGAGCGTTTCCATGAATGACTGTGATACGGTAGTACCCATCTTTTGTCAACTCTTTAATGATTTCCACCAAACGTTTGATTGCCTTCTTTTCCGTACGAACTTTTTCGTAAACTTCAATCACCCCTTGATCATTAAAGTAGAGGATAGGCTTGATACTGAGAAGATTTCCTAAGACGGCTGCCCCATTTGACAGACGTCCTCCCTTAACCAAATGATCGAGGTCATCTACTATGATAAAGGCTGAATGATCAGCAATTTGAAGAGCTAATTTTTCCTGAATCTGAGCAAAATCGTCGCCTTGTTCTGCCCATTCAAAGGCACTTTCCACCATAAATCCTAGAGGAGAGCTTGTGATATGGGTATCAGGAAAAGCAATGGTCAAACCATCATACTCTTCCAACATGTATTGGATATTCTGATAAAAACCTGAAATTCCTGACGAAAGAAAGAGTCCCAAGACATGGGTATAACCTTGTCCTTTCAAGGAACTTAGAATCTCATCTAATTTGGCAATACTTGGTTGACTGGTTTTAGGCAATTCTGCAGACTGAGCCATTTTTTGATAAAATTCCTCAGCAGTCAGATTGACACCTTCAACATACTCCTCCCCATCAATATTGACAGGAATATACAAGATAAATAGATTCTCTCTTTGCAGCGTCTTCTCCTCTAAATAGGCTGAAGAATCAGTAATGACAGCTAATTTCATGACTAAAACTCCAAATTGATCCCTGGAAGATCCAAGGCGATTTCTGTTACTTCATACGTCAAACGATTGAGCATGTTCAAACATGGACGTGCCAAGGTTTCGACTTCTTCTTGGTTAAATTCGCTTGGTTCGTTAACAATACGACCTTCCACATGGTTCACTTGGGAAATTGTTCCGCTGATGACAAATTTGTCAAAGACAATCATGAAGCTCAAGATAACAACAAGCGAAGTCACTTGGTTTTCTTGGTCATGTTGGAGCAACTGAAAGTTCACGTCTACCTTGGTTTCAGGAGCTCCATTTTCATTTTCCCATTCAAAGTTACGAGCATCAAAGTGATACTGGCTAACAAATTCTTGTTCTCGTTTAAGATTCATTTTTCTCTCCCATTGCTACAATTTACTATGCAATTGTACCACATTTTTATCATTTCATCTAGTTTTCTAGGCTTTAGTCAATTCCGATTTCATCTTTAACAACAGCAGCAATCGTATCTACGTAGTAGTTAACTTCTTCTGTCGTAGGAGCTTCTGCCATGACGCGCAAGAGGGGTTCTGTTCCACTTGGACGGACAAGGATACGACCGTTCCCTGCCATTTCTTCTTCCATCTTTTCGATGATTGTCTTGATGGCTGGTACTTCCATGGCTTTCTCTTTCATAGCATTTTCGACTCGGATATTAACCAGTTTTTGTGGGTAAATCGTCACTTCTGATGCTAGTTGAGACAAGCTCTTGCCTGTTTCTTTCATGATTTTAGTCAATTGGACAGCTGATAATTGACCATCACCAGTTGTATTGTAGTCCATCAAGATAACGTGGCCTGATTGTTCACCACCAAGATTGTAGCCTGATTTTCTCATTTCTTCAACGACATAGCGGTCTCCAACAGCAGTCACTGCCTTGTTAATACCAGCACTCTCCAAGGCCTTATGGAAGCCAAGGTTAGACATAACTGTTGTCACAATGGTGTTTTGAGCCAACTGGCCTTTTTCAGAAAGGTATTTTCCGATGATGTACATAATCTTATCACCATCGACGATGTCGCCATTTTCATCAACAGCAATCAAACGGTCACTGTCTCCGTCAAAGGCCAAACCAATAGCTGACTGGCTTTCTTTGACCACTTCTTGAAGAGCTTCTGGATGTGTAGAGCCCACATTCAAGTTGATATTCAGACCATCTGGTGTCTCACCGATAACAGTTATTTGAGCCCCAAGGTCTGCAAAGATTTGACGAGCACTTGTAGACGCTGCACCGTTGGCTGTATCCAAGGCCACTTTCATTCCCTCAAGAGGAGTTCCAGTTGAAACAAGGTAGCCCTCATACTTACGTAAACCTTCTGGATAGTCCACTAAGGTTCCCAAGCCTTCGGCACTTGGACGAGGAAGGGTGTCTTCTGTAGCATCTAGCAAGGCTTCGATTTCTGCTTCTTTTTCGTCATCAAGTTTAAAGCCATCCCCACCAAAAAACTTAATTCCATTATCAAGGGCTGGGTTGTGACTCGCTGAAATCATGACACCTGCACTGGCTCCCTCAGTTTTGACCAAGTAAGCTACTGCTGGTGTTGCAAGGACACCGAGTTTGTAGACGTGAATCCCTACAGAGAGGAGACCTGCCACTAAGGCTGATTCTAACATTTCTCCTGAGATACGTGTATCACGTCCTACAAAGACTTTAGGGGATTCTGTTTCGTGTTGGCTAAGAACATAACCACCAAAACGTCCCAATTTAAAGGCCAATTCTGGCGTCAGTTCTACGTTTGCTTCTCCACGGACTCCATCGGTCCCAAAATATTTACCCATTTTATTTATCATCCTTTTCTACTATTTTATTTAGTCCTGTTTAGACGAGTCTGGTTTAGTTTCTGAACTCGTTGAAGACGAACTGCTGGTTGAAGAGCCCGTTGACGAGGAACTCGATCTAGACGATACTGTTTTGGTTGTAATTTTCATTGTAGTGTCAAATGGCATAATGACGCTTGGTAGGACATTTCCATTTTTATCAACTGCTTGTAGTGGAACAGAGGCCGAGTAGTTACCTGTTATCCGTTCACTCGTAGGCAAGATGGCAATGACACGATCTACTCTAGAGAGAGTTTCCTCGTCACTAATAACCGTTACTTTTTCATCTGACACAGTGATTGTATCAACTTTCACACGAGAATCAATCTGGCTAGGGTCAATCTCCGGCACAACGATTACATTATCACGTTTTGCTTTTTTACCAACCTTGACTGTTATCTTTTGCGGAGATGCAACAGCCGTCAAACCACTCGGTAAATTTTCAATAGTCAGAGGAACTTCGATGGTTCCTACACTGGCATTGGTTAAGTCAGCTTTGACCTTGAATTTTCGAGTGCTTTCCTGCATCTCACTCGCCAAAGCAACTCTGTTTGACCCAGTCAGAAAGACGGTCACTTCAGATGTAAAACCACTAATAAAGTACTGATCACTATCATACTGAATATCAATTGGGACATTAAGAACCGTATTGGTATAGGTTTCTGTTCGCACTTGTCTGGCACTGTTGCTATTCTGATAATTTGTTGAAGTCGCATAGATAAAGAGGATGCAGGCGAAAAAGAAGGAAGAAATAATATAAAGACTATTTTTTCTCATGTTTCAACCCTCCTAGCAAACGCTCTTTCAGACCTTGTTTTTTCTCGGATGTTGGAAGCAAGATTCTTCTTAACTCCGATTCAAACTCTTCCAAGGTCAAATCATGCTTAAAGACTCCATTATAGGTGATTGAGATTCCGCCTGTTTCCTCTGAAACCACAAAGGTAAGAGCATCTGATACTTCTGACAAACCAATCGCCGCCCTGTGACGTGTTCCAAACTCCTTGGAAATTCCTGTATTTTCAGTCAGGGGTAGGTAGGCTGAAGTTACGGCAATCCTGTCTTCTCTGACAATGACCGCACCATCGTGCAAGGGAGTATTGGGGATAAAGATATTAATCAATAACTCGGAGGAAATTTTAGCATCTAGAGGAATCCCAGTTGAGATGTACTCCTGCAAGGTTCTCACTCGCTGAACTGCTACCAGAGCACCAATCTTACGAGGACTCATGTACTCGACTGATTTGACAAATGCACGAACCATTTGCTCTTCCGCACTAATAGGGGCATTGTAGAAGAAATCAGTAGCTCGACCCAATCGTTCCAAACCAGTCCGAATCTCTGGTGAAAAGATAACTACTGCTGCGATAACCCCATAAGTGATGATCTGATTGATCAACCAGGAAATGGTCGTCAAACCAATCATATTGGACAGAACCTGGCCTAAAATAAAGACCAGGACTCCCCGCACCAGTATCATGATTTTGGTCCCTGCAATCGCTTTGGTAAAATGATATAAAATATAAGTCACAATGAGAATATCAATCAGATTGGTGACTATTGTCCAAGGGCTTGAAAACAAACTCGTCCAGTATTGCAAATTGGATAATGGTTGAAAATTCATCCCTGGCCTCCTCCCTGTCAAAACACTTTCCTTACTATTATACCATTTTCTGCTCATTTTTTCCCCATCCTACTTCATTTTAAATTAAGCAAAATTATGATAAAATAAACTGACTAGAAAAAACAAAGGAGAAATCATGTCTCAACTCTATGATATTACTATTGTAGGTGGCGGTCCTGTTGGGCTCTTTGCTGCCTTCTACGCCCACCTACGCCAAGCCAAAGTCCAAATCATCGACTCCCTTCCCCAGCTCGGTGGTCAACCAGCCATCCTCTACCCTGAAAAGCAAATCCTTGATGTGCCAGGTTTTCCAAACTTAACCGGAGAAGAGTTGACCAATCGCTTGATTGAACAGCTAAACGGCTTTGATACCCCTATTCATCTCAATGAAACAGTTCTTGAAATCGAGAAACAAGAAGAGGGTTTCACAATTCAAACTAACAAAGGAAGCCATCTGACCAAAACAGTTATCATTGCCATGGGTGGTGGCGCCTTTAAACCGCGTCCGCTCGAACTAGATGGCGTCGAAAACTATGAAAATATCCACTACCACGTTTCCAACATTCAGCAATATGCAGGCAAGAAAGTGACCATCCTTGGTGGCGGAGACTCAGCAGTGGACTGGGCTCTGGCTTTTGAAAAGATTGCCCCAACCAATCTTGTTCACCGTCGAGATAATTTCCGCGCCTTGGAACATAGTGTGCAAACCTTGCAAGAATCATCTGTAACCATCAAAACACCATTCGTTCCTAGCCAACTTCTCGGAGATGGAAAAACACTCGACAAACTAGAAATCACCAAAGTCAAATCAGATGAAACCGAAACGATTGAGGTAGACCATCTCTTTATCAACTATGGTTTCAAATCATCTGTTGGCAATCTTAAAAATTGGGGGCTGGACCTCAACCGCCACAAGATTATCGTCAATAGCAAGCAAGAATCTAGCCAAGCAGGAATCTATGCCATCGGAGACTGCTGTTACTATGACGGAAAGATTGATTTGATTGCGACAGGACTGGGTGAAGCACCTACTGCTGTTAACAATGCTATCAACTACATCGACCCTGAACAAAAAGTTCAACCAAAACACTCGACAAGTTTATAAAAAAGAACCACGGATCAACGATTCGTGGTTTTATAGTTCATCTGCAATCTTGTTTATTTTTCTTAGTCTGTGGTTGACACCACTTTTGGTTAGGGGATTGCTCAGGCTATCTGCCAACTGCTGGATAGAGTAGTCTGGATGCTGGATTCGCAACTGAGCCACCTCTTGCAAATCCACGGGTAAATTTTCCAAACCCATTCTATCTTTGATTTTACTGATATTATTAATGGTCTTCATACTAGCAGAAACTGTCCGAGCGATATTGGCTGTTTCAGCGTTATTGGCTCGATTGAGATCATTACGGGTTTCACGCAAAATCTTGACGCGCTCAAAATTATCACGCGCCAGCATGGCCCCAATCACGATCAAAAAATCCATGATGTCTTCTGCACGTTGGAGATAGGTAACTGCACCTTTCTTGCGCTCAATAACCTTGGCGTCCAGCAAAAACTGCTGAAGGAGAGAGGCCAGTCCTTGGGCATGGTCCAGATAAACGGAACTAATCTCCAACTGGTACTTACCAGACTCAGGATCTCGGATGCTACCATTTGCCAGAAAGGCCCCACATAAGTAAGCACGACCGGCTTCTTCATCTGCTAAAATATCGGGATCAATACCTGTCTCCAAACCAAAGAAGGAATCCGCAAGCCGCAAATCAGCTAAAAGCTCCTGCACTCTCTCATCAGTGTAGACCGTATAGACACGGTTCTTGCGAAGATTGCTTCTCTGATAGTGTCGAATTTCTGACTTAATATCATAAAAATGGAGAAAGGACTCATAGAGATGCCGAGCTAACTTGGCATTTTCAGTCACGACGGACAAGGTCAGGCCTGAAGTCGAGAGACCGATACTGCCAGACATCTTGATAATTGCCGACAGCTCATGACGACTGAGATGGTGTTGACCAAGAATTTCCTCTTTTACTGCAACTGTAAAACTCATTTTCTCACCTGTATGATGCGCATCAATTCGTCTACAATCAAATCGCCATCATGGAAGGCTCCTCCATTTTCCAAACGAAGGAAGTTGGATGAAATCACACGAGGAACCTGCTTGCAAAGACCAGCAAAATCATGCTCTACCTGAACCAAATATTCATCAAATCGGTTGGTATCCATGTATTCTCTAGGAACCTTTTCGATATTCACCAAAACCGTATCAATAAAAGGCCGACCTAGATGACGATGGAGGACTTCCACGTGGTCACTGTCTGAAAAGTACTCTGTTTCCCCACGCTGGGTCATGATATTGCAGACATAGGCTATCTCTGCCTTAGTCTCCAAGAGAGCCTGCCCAATCTCCTCAATCACGATATTGGGCAAAATCGATGTAAAGAGGGAACCAGGCCCCAAGACGATCATGTCACTCTCGAGAATAGTATTGACTACTCGACGGCTGGCTTGCGGTGTTTCATCATCCCAGGTATTGGTCACATAGACATGGTCAATCATGCCCGGATGATCTGCAATGTGGCTCTCACCTGCTACCTCAGAACCGTCTTTAAAGACCGCATGCAAGGTCAGAGGCTGATCGCTTGATGGGTAAATCTTCCCTGTTGTATGGAAAAAGAGACTTAGCAGCTGCATGGCATTATAAGTAGATCCCTGCATTTCAGAAAGGCCTGCGATGATGAGATTACCTAGGGGATGACCAGCAAAAGCGCCAGCCTCTTCTGAGAATCGGTACTGAAAAACCTTCTCATAAAACTTAGGCATATCCGACATGGCCACCAAAACATTACGAAGATCTCCTGGCGGTGTCAGTTGTTGGATATTCTTTCTTAGCTCACCAGAAGATCCGCCATCATCAGCGACTGTTACAATGGCTGCGATATCAACATCCTTTTCCCTCAAACTTTTCAAAATGACGGGGATACCAGTTCCTCCACCAATCACCGTTATTTTAGGTTTTCTCATGAACGATTTACCGTTTCCTTTCTTCGGTCTTTGTCACGATGGCTTTCATTGACAGGCCAGTTTTTAGCTAGGTCCTCAGCGATGCGTTTGGCAAAGGCAACACTACGGTGCTGTCCACCTGTACATCCCACTGCAATGGTCAAAACAGACTTGCCTTCTTTTTTGTAACTTGGCAAAATGGGCTCAATCAAGGCGAGCAAGTGCTGATAGAAACTTTCAGACTCTTCATGATTCATTACATAGTCATAAACTGCTTGATCCTCACCTGTCTGATTACGGAGTTCCGGAAGGTAGTATGGATTTGGCAAAAAACGGACATCAAATACCAAGTCCGCATCGATAGGGATCCCATACTTGAATCCAAAAGACATGACCTCGATACGGAAAGACTGGGCTTGTTCTTGGTCTGAAAATTGCTCAGCAATGGTTTTACGAAGTTCACGCGGGGTGAGTTCTGTCGTATCCACCACATTTTGGCTCATGTTTTTCAAAGGTGCCAAAAGTTCACGCTCCAGCTTGATGCCGTCTAAAATCCGACCATCCGCTGCTAGAGGGTGACTCCGTCTGGTTTCCTTGTAACGGGCGACCAATTCCTTATCTTTTGCATCCAAAAAGAGAATTTTGAAATCCAATTCATCCTGGTTTTCCAATTCATCCAAAACTGCCTGAATCTCTGAAAAGAAGGAACGGCTACGCATGTCCACAACCAAGGCAAGTTTGTGGTCATCATCTTTAGTTTCAACCAGCTGCAAGAACTTTGGTAAGAGGGCTGGTGGCATATTGTCAATCGTAAAATATCCCAAATCTTCGAAGGACTGAATGGCTACCGTTTTCCCTGCGCCACTCATCCCTGTCACAATCACCAGGTGAAGTTGTTTCTTTGTCATCTATCTCTCCTTATATCAAAAAAAGTTTGGCAGAGCCAAACTTCAACTAGCTTATCCAATCTCTGCGATCACTTCAATTTCGACTTTTACATCACGAGGAAGACGTGCAACCTCTACAGCTGAACGAGCTGGGAACTCCTCTTTAAAGGCAGTCTGGTAAACCTCGTTAAAAGGAACAAAGTCATTCATATCGCTCAAGAAGCAAGTTGTTTTGACAACATGGTCAAAGTCTGTTCCTGCTTCAGCCAAAATAGCACCGATATTTTTCAAAACTTGTTCGGTCTGATCTTGGATCGTTTCTCCTACAATTTCTCCAGTTTCAGGAGATAGTGGAACTTGACCACTAGCAAACAAAAGATTGCCAACGATTTTCCCTTGAACATAAGGTCCTATAGCCTTTGGAGCTTTGTCTGTATGAATTGTTTTTGCCATTTCTTTCCCTCACAATTTTTCTAATATTGTATCCCAAGCCTGATCCATCCCTGCCTTGCTGACAGATGAAAAGAGGATGAAGTCGTCACTTGGGTCAAAGTTTAATTTCTTTTTGATTGCTGATTCGTGCTTGTTCCATTTACCACGAGGAATCTTGTCCGCCTTAGTCGCAACGATGATAACCGGAATCTCATAATACTTGAGAAATTCATACATCTGTACATCATCTACTGACGGGTCGTGACGGAGATCCACCAAACTGACAACCGCACGGAGATTTTCCCGAGTTGTCAGGTACTCCTCAATCATGCGCCCCCACTTTTCACGTTCCTTTTTGGAAACGCGGGCATAGCCATAACCTGGTACATCCACAAAACGCATCTTGTCATCAATGTTAAAGAAGTTGAGCAACTGGGTTTTGCCAGGTTTTCCTGATGTACGGGCCAGATTCTTGCGGTTGAGCATGGTGTTGATAAAGCTAGACTTGCCAACATTTGAACGCCCTGCAAGGGCAATCTCTGGCAATTCATCCTGCGGATAGTGGGACTTGTTTGCCGCACTGAGCAAGATTTCAGCATTGTGTGTATTGATTTCCATAGTCACCTCTAGGCTGTTTCTAGGATTGGTTTTTCCGTTCCATCGACAGCTTCTTTTGTGATGCGAACCAATTTCACATTTTCTTGACTTGGTACTTCAAACATAACATCTAGCATGGTTTCTTCGATAATCGAGCGAAGACCACGCGCACCAGTTTTGCGTTCGATAGCTTTATTGGCGATTTCCTGAAGAGCTTCATCGTCAAATTCCAACTCAACGTCATCATAAGAAAGCAAGGTTTGGTATTGTTTGACCAAGGCATTTCTTGGCTCTTTCAAGATGCGAACCAAGTCATCGACCGTCAATTGCTCAAGAGCTGCAAAGACTGGCAAACGTCCAATCAACTCAGGAATAATACCGAATTTTTGAATATCTTCCGCGATGATTTCTTGCATGTAGGAGCTTTTTTCGTCAATCGCCTTGTTATTTTGGCCGAAACCGATGACTTTTTCACCCAGACGTTGTTTAACAATTTCTTCGATGCCATCAAAAGCACCACCCACGATGAAGAGGATGTTCTTGGTATCTACCTGAATCATCTCTTGTTGTGGATGTTTGCGTCCACCTTGAGGTGGCACGCTAGCAACAGTTCCCTCGATAATCTTGAGAAGGGCTTGTTGCACTCCTTCACCAGAAACGTCACGTGTGATAGACACATTCTCGCTCTTCTTGGCAATCTTGTCAATTTCATCCACGTAGATAATTCCACTCTCTGCACGTTCGATGTTAAAGTCAGCAGCCTGCAAGAGTTTGAGGAGGATGTTTTCCACGTCCTCACCCACATAACCAGCCTCAGTCAGAGCTGTCGCATCTGCGATAGCAAAAGGCACGTTCAAGCTCTTAGCCAAGGTTTGGGCCAAGAAAGTTTTCCCAGAACCAGTTGGACCAATCATCAAGATGTTTGACTTCTGCAAATCCACATCTTCTGACTCTTCACGCGTATCGTGGAAATTGATGCGTTTGTAGTGGTTGTATACAGCCACTGCCAAGGCACGTTTGGCACGATCTTGACCAATCACATAGTGGTTTAAGATATTGAGGAGTTCGATTGGTTTTGGTACTTCAGACAAGTCTGCTAAAACTTCCTCGGCCAACTCCTCCCGAATGATTTCCTGAGCCAATTCCACACATTCATTACAGATAAAGGCGTTGTTCCCAGCGATTATTTTCTTTACTTCTTCTTGGCTTTTGCCACAAAATGAGCAATAAACCATCATATCATTTTTCCTATTTGTAGGCATGATTTCCTTCCATTCTAATTTATCATTCTATCTAAAATAAGGTCATATAAAAAGCATGGACACTGTTCACCAGATTGGTAAAAGCATTCAACCAGAGTAAAGCAGACAGTCCATAGCGCTTCTTACGAAAAGCCTGTGCTCCAGTCAAAATACAGATCACACACAAAAAAGCTGTAAAAAATCCAAATATACTTCGCTCCATTAGACTTCCTTTCTATCTCGGTATTCGATAGTAAAATCATAGTCGTTTTTCTCATCACGGGTATAAGATTTACTTGCAACTGTTTCAAAACGAGACAAGTCAAACTCATCAGGGAAATAGGTATCTCCCTCCACCTGAGCATGAATCTGTGTCACGATGATTTCATCTAAATAAGGCTCAAAAGCCTGAAAAATCTGCTTTCCGCCAATGATATAGAGATTTTTTTCTTGACTCTGATACCACGCTAAAACAGACTCCACATTTTGAAATACGAGCGCCCCATCTATGACTTCTTCGCTATTACGCGTTAAAATCAAGGTTTGCCGTTTTGGAAGCAGACGACGTCCCATGCCATCAAAGGTCACTCGCCCCATCAGTATAGCATGATTTAAAGTTGTTTCCTTAAAATGTTGCAACTCTTCCGGCAAATGCCAAGGGAGACGATCTTCCTTCCCAATCACACCTTTTTCATCCTGGGCCCAAATGGCTATGATTTTCTTTGTCATGCTTCCGTCCTTTTTATTGATACTACTATTTTATCAAAATTCTCCCAAAAAGACTGTTTTGAAACGCGCGCAAAAGAGAGAAAAGGAGCAGGTATCATCTAGCCTGCTCCTCTCGTCCCTAGGACATATATTTTTTTGCTTCTGATTCAATTTTTTCGACCACTTCTTGGATACTTAGTCCAGTTGTGTCGAGGTAAACTGCGTCCTCAGCCTGTTTGAGAGGCGAGGTCTCACGATGACTATCCTTGTAGTCACGCGCCGCAATCTCTTCTTTCAGCGTTTCCAAGTCAGTCTCAATCCCTTTAGCAATATTTTCCTTGTAACGACGCTCTGCTCTTTCTTCAACAGAAGCCACTAGGAAAATCTTGAGTTCAGCTTGTGGTAAAACAACTGTCCCGATATCACGCCCATCCATGACGATACCACCTTGCTGAGCAATCTCTTGCTGGAGCGAAACCAGTTTCTCACGTACTTCTGGAATGGCAGCAATGCTTGAAACCTTGTTGGTCACTTCATTTTCACGAATCGGATGAGTAATATCAACATCCCCTACAAAAACAAGTTGCTCACCTGTTTCTGAACGTCCAAAACTAATGGGGTGTTGGTTAAGGAGCTCAAGAAGTTGGTCTACATTTCCTGCATCCAACTGATGCTTGAGCGCTATATAAGTCGCAGCACGGTACATAGCACCTGTATCGAGATAAGTATATCCAAAATCCTTAGCGACAATCTTTGCGACCGTACTCTTACCACTCGAAGCTGGACCATCGATAGCAATTTGAATTGTCTTCATGACCGACTCCTATCTTGTCTTAATCACATCACCTGGGTTGGCAAACCAAGATCCAGATGACATGTGAGAAGGATTTAGGGCTTCTAGCTGGGCAATGGAAATCCCTGCACGTTGAGCAAGAGCTGCTTCTCCCTCTCCAGGTTGTACTGTAAGTGTTCCTTCACCCTCTGCATGTTCTTCCGAACTGCTCTCTGAAGGTGTTGATTCAGAAGAAGTTGTTTCCTCTACCTTGCTACTTGAAGATGATGATTGTTCCACTTTAGAACTTGAACTTGTAGAAGGAGACGATGCATCATAGAAGTCCTTCAAAGATGAAGTACGATTGCTTCCTCCGGTTGATAGGTAAATCAATACAACTACCATCGCTACAACAATTACAAAGAAGAGGCTAGCTAGAACTGTCAAGGCACGATTGGCAACAACGCCTTCCCCTTTTTGATTCCGGTGTCGACGCTCTGATCTTGTTTCTTCTTCATTGTTTTCGTAAATATCTTCTTGCCACGGTTCTTTTTCCATACCTTACTCCTTGTTTTTTTTACATTTTCTTATTACAATATAAATATGAAAGTCACACTTATACCCGAACGTTGCATCGCCTGCGGGCTTTGCCAAACCTATTCTGAACTCTTTGATTACCATGATAATGGAATCGTTCGATTTTACGATGATCCAGTTGAATTGCAAAGAGAAATCGCTGAGACCAGCGATGTTCTGGAGGCCATCAAAAATTGTCCTACACGTGCACTTCTAAAAGATCCATCGTAGGAAGCAGGGAATGAATGTTATTGATTTTTTCTCATTTTTCCCCACACTTACTAGTTTAGCATATTTCTAGGTAAAATTATAGTCTTTTTTGGTTATTTTTTTCCATCAATAACAGAAAGGTCACTTTTTTCTTTGACGAGATAGAGTGGTCTTTTTTTGGTTTCTAGGTAAATCTTACTGATATACTTACCAAGAATCCCAATTGTCAGGAGTTGAATCCCTCCAAGAAAGAGAATGACAGCCATCAAAGACGTCCAACCAGATGTCGGATTTCCCAAGATAAGAGTCCGAAACACTACAAAAACTGTCATCACAAAAGAAAGAAAACAAGATAGAAGTCCCGCTACAAAGGCTATACTTAAGGGAAAATCTGAAAAGTTTAGAATCCCTTCAATCGAGTAGAAAAAGAGCTGCCTAAAACTCCAACTGGTCTTGCCAGCCTGTCTTTCGACATTTGGATAGTCGAGAAAGTGCGTTTTAAAACCCACCCAGGCAAAGAGGCCCTTAGAAAAACGATTGGACTCGGTCAAGGATAAAATAGCATCCACCACAGACCTTCTCATCATCCGAAAATCACGGACACCTGAGGGCAGAGCTACTGGGCTGATTTTTTGCATGAGGCGGTAAAAGAGATCGGCACAGAAACTGCGGAAAAATGGTTCTCCCTCCCGACTAGTTCTCCGTGTCCCAACACAGTCTAAGTCTGCATTTTGGTCTAGTAAGACTTTCATCTCAAGTAGCATACTAGGAGGATCCTGAAGGTCTGCATCCATCACGACCACCAAGTCTCCAGTTGCATGCTGCAAGCCTGCATATAGGGCTGCCTCTTTCCCAAAATTTCGTGAAAATGAGACATAGCGTACCGCAGGATTTTGCTCCCGATAGGTCTTCAAAAGCTCCAAGGTCCCATCGCTAGAGCCATCGTCTACAAAGACATATTCGATTTCTGCTCCCAAGTCAGGAATCAGAACTTCCACAGACTGATAAAAAAGAGGAAGTACTTCCTCTTCGTTTAAACATGGGACAATGATTGAAATCATCATCTTAGTCTTCAAATCCATTTGGATGCTTGCTTTGCCAACGCCATGCGTCTTCACACATTTGGGTGATGCTGAGTTCTGCTTCCCAACCCAGTTCAGCTTTGGCTTTTGCTGGGTCAGAGTAGCAGGCAGCGATATCACCTGGGCGGCGTTCTACGATGCGGTAAGGAATAGGACGTCCCACTGCTTTTTCCATATTTTGGATAATTTCAAGAACAGAGTAACCTTTACCAGTTCCAAGGTTGTAAATGTTAAGGCCTGAACCTTTTTGGATCTTTTGTAGAGCTGCAACGTGACCTTTGGCTAGGTCCACAACGTGGATGTAGTCACGAACACCAGTTCCGTCCTCAGTTTCATAGTCATCACCGAAAACTTGTACTTGCTCTAGTTTGCCAACGGCTACTTGTGCAACATAAGGTAAGAGATTGTTTGGAATGCCGTTTGGATTTTCTCCCAAGTCTCCACTTTCATGCGCTCCGATTGGGTTGAAGTAACGAAGCAAGACCACATTCCATTCTGAGTCTGCCTTGTAGATATCCGTCAAAATTTCCTCTAACATGAGCTTAGTACGGCCGTACGGGTTGGTCACTGAAAGGGGGAAATCTTCTAAGATTGGAACTGTATGAGGGTCACCGTAAACTGTCGCAGAAGAACTGAAGATGATGTTCTTACAGTTATTTTCTTCCATGGCTTTTAGAAGGCTGACAGTTCCAGCGACATTGTTGTCATAGTAGGCAAGAGGAATACGTGTTGATTCACCAACAGCCTTCAGACCAGCAAAGTGAATGACACCAGTCGGCTCTTCCTGCTTGAAAATATCTCTGAGGGTATCTGTGTCACGGATATCTGCCTCATAGAAAGGGATCTCAACTCCTGTGATTCTTTCAACAACTTCTAAACTCTTACGATTGCTATTGACAAGATTATCCACCACAACCACTTGATGACCTGCTTGGATCAACTCAATAACAGTGTGGGTTCCGATAAATCCGGCACCACCCGTTACCAAAATCTTTTCTTGCATCTTTTTTCCTCGATTCTCGGATTATTTTTTCTTATTTTATCATTTTTGATAGGGAATGTCATTTGACATCCTAAACTACCTGCTAAAATTTCAGTAAAATCTTATTCGCTTTTTACTCGCTTGACATAGTTTGTAATTGGGTAGTTTAATGGGTCCAAGGTAAACTCCTTGTCTTGGACCAGTTGAGCTAAATGATACCCGATGATCGGACCCGTTGTGAGACCTGATGAACCTAGACCACTAGCCGCATAAACACCCGCTAAGCCTGGCACCTGTCCAAAGAAAGGGGAGAAATCACTGGTATAGGCGCGAATTCCCACACGCTCACCTGATGATTTCGCTTCTGCCAAGGCTGGATAGTGGGGTAAGGCTGCCTCCTCCATTTGTTGGAGCAAGGTTTCATCTACTGTCAAACCAAATCCCATATCATTTTCGTGGGTAGCGCCCAAGGACAATTTCCCACCTGCAAAAGGGATCAAATCCCACTCTCCTTCCGGCATGACAACAGGATAGGATTCCATTTCTTGGGCAAGCTGATAATCTCGGAGTTGCCCCTTTTGGGGACGAACATCTACCTCATATCCTAAAGGCTCCAAAATGCCTCCCAACCAAGCTCCCGTCGCTAGAATAACCTGATCAAACACCTCTTCGCCAATCTGATAGCCGGATACTAAAGGTGTCAGATTCACTGTTTCTTTGACCAGCTTGACCTGACTAGCTTCTAGCAAACGGGTCACTAAGAGTTGACCATCTACTCTCGCTCCACCAGAAGCATAGAGCAGGCGGTCAAATCCTTGCAGACCAGGAAAGTAGTTATTAGCAGATGCTTGATCTAGAATGGCTAACTGGCCTATCAAGGGAGATTCTTCTCTGCGATCTGAGGCCAACTTATAGAGTTCCTCCAACTTGGACTCATCCTTTTTCAAGAGAAAAACTCCTGAGCGTTGGTAAAAGTCGATTTCCTGACCAGATTTTTCTAAATCAGCCAACAAATCCACATAAAAGTCAGCTCCCAAGCGTGCCATCTTATACCAGGCTTTATTGCGACGTTTGGAAAACCAAGGACTGATAATTCCTGCTGCAGCCTTGGTTGCTTGCCCCTGTCCATGGTCAAAAATGGTCACCTCTAGGTCGCTTTCTTTCGCGAGGTAGTAGGCAGCTGTTGCCCCCACAATTCCTGCTCCAACAATGGCAACTTTTTTCATTGTCTTCACTTCCTAACTAGATATGGTGGAAAGGATTGGTCAATGCTTGGCTAGGTATGATATCAATGGTCCAATCCTTTTCTGCCTTCCATTGATTAAGGAGTGCTGCGATTTTTTCCACAAAAAGCACTTCGATATAGTGGCCCGGGTCCAGCGCCAACAAGTCATCAGACAACATATCCTGAGCTGTATGGTAGTAGATATCACCAGTAATATAGACATCTGCCCCCTTTGCCAAAGCATCAGGATAGAAAGACTGACCACTACCACCGCAAATGGCAACTCTTGAAATTTCCTTCTTCAAATCACTCTCTTGATAATGCACCATGCGAAGGCTATCTAGGTCAAATACTTGCTTGACATGACTGGCAAATTCTTCATATGTTTGAGGTTGAATGTCACCAATACGCCCAATCCCACGTTCTGGGCCTGTTTCCTGAAGATAAGTCGTCTCCTCAATGCCTAGCATCTGGCAGAACCAGTCATTGAGACCATTCTCAACGATGTCAATATTGGTGTGACTGACATAAACGGCAATGTCATGCTTAATCAAATCAATGTAAATCTGATTTTGTGGACGGCTGGCTACCAAATCCTTAATCGGACGAAAGATAGGCGCGTGCTTAACGATAATCAAGTCCACACCCTTTTCAATGGCTTCAGCAACCGTCTCTTCACGAATATCGAGGGCAACCATAACCCTTTGGATCTCCTTGTCTAGAGTACCGATTTGCAGTCCACGACTGTCACCCTCCATTGAAAATTCCTGAGGGCAAAAGGCTTCATAGCGTTTAATGACTTCACTTGCTAGCATGGAGCACCTCCTTGATGGCTTGAATTTTATGAGCTAGAACTTGACGTTCTTCTCTATTTTTCTCTGGGATTTGGTCAAGAGCAACCTCTAACTTAGCTACTTCTTTTTGCCACTTTTGAACAAAGACTGGGCTGGCTTCTTTGGACAAGAAAGGACCAAAGCGGACATCACTGGCAGATAACTTCATTTGTCCCGCTTCCACCACCAAAATCTCGTAGAATTTGCCAGCTTCTTCTATGATGCTTTCTGCCACAATCTGAAAACCGTGATCTTGCAACCAGATACGCAAGTCGTCTTCACGATTATTGGGCTGGAGGATTAAACGTTGCACATTGCCAAGCTTGTCCAAGCCTTTATCTAGTATGGTCGCAATCAAACGCCCCCCCATACCTGCGATGGTGATAATAGAGACTTGGTCTGCCTCTTCAAAGGCTGCCAAGCCATTGGCTAAACGAACTTGAATTTTCTCCTTTAGACCGTGACTTTCAACATTCTTGACCGCTGACTGGTAGGGGCCATCCACTACCTCACCTGCAATAGCACGATCAATTTGGCCTTTCTCTACCAACTCGATCGGCAGATAAGCATGGTCACTCCCCACATCTAGTAAAATGGCTCCTTGGGGAACAAAGGACGCCACCAATTCTAATCTCTTTGAAATCATCTTCTCTCACTTTCCAAAACTCTATTATTTCTTATTATACCACATTTCAGCTAGCACTCCTGCACCTAAAAAGACCGCAATCCACAGATTGCAGTCTTTCTTTATTTTCTGGCTTGGTAACGACTAGTTAGAATGAAAATCACTGTAAAGACCAGCATTATGGCCCCATAAACAGGCAACGTTTGTCCTGTCAAGGTTGAAATTTCAAGCAACTTTTGAATCATTGGGAAAAGAGCTGTGGCTAGGAAGCCTCCCACAGACCAGACAATCAAGAGGACACGCCAGAGGGTAAATGGCATGCAGGCTCTAAATACAGATAAGAAACCGATAGACCCAAGGAGATAATAAAGTAGGGTTGAAATCTCTATCTCAGTCCAACCTTGACTCGCTCCAAATATTTTCACAAAAAGGACGCTGAAGACGACCATGAGAGCGCTTGGTAGGGCACGAAGCATGGATCTTCTGAGGAAGTTTGGCTCAACAGGCTTGATATTTCGCTCAAAAGTCAGAACGAATGGTGGGAACCCTTCCACGAATTGGTCGATCATGGTAATCTGGATCGGAATGAAAGGGAAAATCAAGATCCATTCAGACCGTCCCAGAAAAGCACTGGCAATACAAATCACAGTGAGCAAGAAGGAATAAATGGTCTTAATCAAGAAAATCGGAGCAATATGGGCGATGTTATTAACCACGCGACGGCCTTCAAAGAGAATCTCAGGAACATCATTAAAGTCTGAGTTCAAGAGAACCAGATTGGCAATCTGACGAGTCGCAGGATCTCCTTCAGCCATCACGATAGAACAGTCTGCTTCACGAAGGGCCAGAATATCATTGACACCGTCCCCTGTCATAGCTGTTGTATGACCCGCTTTTTTTAGGGTTTGGATCAGTAGTTTCTTTTGATGAGGGGAAACACGTCCGAAAATAGCTGTCTCCTCAGCCATGGCAATCAATTCCTCATCCGTAATTTTCGAGCAATCTACATAGCTGTGATAGTCCGCAAAGCCAGCCTTCTGGGCAATGCTGGATACTGTAACGGGATTGTCACCAGAGATAATCTTGAGGCCCACTTCCTGAGAACGGAGATAGTCCAGCGTCTCAGCGGCTCCTTCTCGAATCGGGTCCAAGATTTCCAGCAGGGCCAGGGCTTGAATATCAGACGGTTTCTGTGGTTTGTGATGATCTAGTTTTTCCTGACTGAGTGCCAAGACCAAGACACGTGACCCTCTCTCCAAGGCTTCTCTAGCTTCTGGGACTTCAGAGTCCAACAACATCTCAGGCGCCCCTAAGAAAACTGTCCCTATCCCTTCCAACTCCATAGCTCCCCACTTGCGGTCGCTGGAGAAGGGAAGATTGGAAATCATAGGATAAGCAACTTCTCCCACAAAACGCTTGCGAATAGCCTGGGCTGTTGGATTTTTATCCTCACTATGATATATATAGCTGGTCAGAATGCTGGCAATAGTCTCTTCACCATACGTTTCCGTCAGAGGAAGAACCGCCTCCACCTGCATCTTTCCTTGGGTGATGGTTCCCGTCTTGTCCAGACAAAGCATATCCACGCGCGCCAAGGTCTCAACAGAGTACATCTCCTGCACTAAAACCTTTTTCAAGCCCAGCTTGATCACCGCAGTCAAGAGCGAAGTAATGGTCAAAAGGGCGATTCCCTTGGGCAACATTCCCAAAAGGGCTGTTGATGAATTTACAACGGATGACTTAAGGGGTAAGCCTTTTATCATTAAGGCTTCTAGCAGGAGAGCTAGACCAAAGGGAATGATAATCTTCCCAGTAAATCCTGCTAGCTTGTCCAGTGATTTCATGATACGGGAGTTGATCGGTTTCACTGTCTTAGCTTCCAGCATGAGTTTGGAAGAATAGTTTTCTGCCCCGACATGGTGAACTTGAGCCAAAACTGCGCCACTGGCTAGGAAACTCCCTGATAAAAGCAAGGCATCCACTTCCTTTTGCACCAAATCACTCTCACCCGTCAACATGGCTTCATTGACTTCTGCAAATCCTTCCAGAACCAAGGCATCACTAGGAATCTGCTCCCCAGCAGACAAACGAATAACATCACCCAGCACCAATTCTTCTGGATTGATGGCAATTTCCTGACCCTCACGAATGGTTTTGACTTTTTCCTTGGTCATGAGATTGAGCTTGTCCACCATGTGTTTGGCCCGCAGCTCAGTCACAATCCCAGAAAAAGCGTTAAAGCAAATAACGGCAAAGAAGACAAGATTGCTCCAAGCCTGTACAAAAGCCAGCGCTAGAGCAATAACAAAGTTTAATGCGTTAAAAAGTGTAAAAACATTTCGTTTAACGATTTGCCAAGTACTGGTACTGGCCGACGCGGTAAAGTCATTGACCAAACCTTGAGCCTGTCTTTCCTTGACTTCTCTTTGGGTTAATCCCATTGTCATATTTTTATCCATAAGTTCTATCATATCATTTTTTTTAAAAGAATTCTAATCCCATCTAAAACTATTGGCTGATAACTGAAAAAGTTTGCCAGCAGTCTTTTGATAAGGTATAATAATAAAAGCAATACAATCGAAGGAGATCTCATGTTTTATACTTATTTGCGTGGACTAGTCATGCTGATCTTGTGGTCCATCAATGGCAATGCCCACTATCACAATACTGATAAAATTCCTAGCCGAGACGAAAACTATATCCTCGTCGCACCTCACCGTACCTGGTGGGATCCTGTTTACATGGCCTTTGCGACCAAGCCAAAACAGTTCATCTTTATGGCCAAAAAAGAGCTGTTTAACAACCGTATCTTTGGCTGGTGGATCCGTATGTGTGGCGCCTTTCCTATCGACCGAGAAAAACCTAATGCCTCTGCCATAAAGTACCCTATCAACGTCCTCAAAAAAAGCGACCGCTCTCTCATCATGTTTCCAAGTGGAAGCCGTCACTCAAACGATGTCAAGGGTGGCGTAGCCTTGATTGCTAAAATGGCCAAGGTCCGTATCATGCCGGTTACCTATACCGGTCCCATGACCTTGAAAGGCTTAGTCAGCCGTGAACGTGTGGATATGAACTTTGGAAATCCTATCGATATCTCAGACATCAAGAAAATGAATGATGAAGGGATTGAAATGGTTGCAGACCGTATCCAAGCAGAATTCCAACGTTTGGACGAAGAAACCAAGCAATGGCACAATGATCAAAAACCAAATCCACTCTGGTGGTTTGTCCGAATCCCAGCCCTCATACTTGCTGTGGTTGTTGGTATCCTAACGATTATCTTTACCTTCATTGCAAGTTTTATCTGGAATCCAGATAAGAAGAGAGAGTCTCTTGGTTAAAAAATACAATTATCCCTTGGCAAAAGCCAAGGGATAATTCTTTTATTCGATTTTCCATTTTTGAGCCAACCAGTTGGAAAAGGCTAGGAATCGTTCAGCCACTTGCTCATGATGCCCATAGGGATCAAAGACAAACTGACTAGTCGGATAGTGCTTCTGAAGACTAGTAAGGATCTGCTCAGCATAAACTGGTGCTTGAGCCAAGCGATTGGTATGATGGGCTCCTTCTGTTTGGCCATTCTGTAAATACAGCAAACAGTCCAAATTTTTCACCTTTTCATCCCTGCAATAAGTCGTAAAATCAGGATACCAAAAGGAACCGCAGATAGAGAAGATACAGGAGACCTTGTCAAAATGGAAAAGACTGTATACAACCGCCAAACCACCTAGTGAATACCCTCCATAGGCAAGGCGTTTTTTGTCCAGACGATAAAGCGACTGCAACCTGTCTAAAAGACCTCCAAATAAATGATCATGATAGACCTTTGCCTGACCGCCAAAATCTGGAGTTCCCTCTCTCAGAGCAGCTGCCTTCCATGGAGTGTAGTCGTCTAGGCGATTTTTAGAGGTCAAGCCCACTAAAATCACAGATTCTGAAAGGGAAGATAGAAAATCCAAGTTTCCATCATTCAAGAGAATAGCTGGATAGGTTTGATTAGGGTCATAGGTCGAAGGAAGACTGACTTTGACTTGGATCCCTTCCCAATCAAACTCATTATTTATTGATAAAGTCATTGATTTTCTCAAGGGAATCAATCACTGCTGGACCATAGTCCATCAACTCATCGTAAGAAATGGTCATGATTTTTTGATTCTTAATTGCAGGAACGTTTTCTAAAACTTCATTTGCCTTCATCAACTCTACTGCGTTGGTATCCAATTTTTTATTGCGGTCACTGGTTACATAGATAATCAATTCAGGATCCATTGACACGAGATTTTCCAAGGTCAAGCCTGATGTTCCCGTTGCAACGTTGGTATAACCAAGTTGATTCAACAAGCTTTCTTGCAAAGCAGACTTGTAAGCACCAAAGGTTTCGTCATTGTAAGCAACCATAATCAAAGCCTTTTTCTTTTCACCTTGGCTTGTCGGGTTTGCTTTCTTAACAGCGTCAATTTTAGCTTGTAATTGGGCTGCGTATTCATTAGCCTTGTCCTGAACATTGAAAATCATTCCAAGATTTTTGACATCTTCTACGATATTTCCCAAATCTTGCTGAATCGTTGAGAGAGAAGCTTTTTGCGTATAGACTGGGATTTTGTTTTCATTCCAAGCGCTAACTGTTCCCAAGGATTTTTCTGAAAACATCATGTTTCGACCCATCACCGCATCTGGCTCATAAGAAAGGACTGTCTCTTGAGAGACTGTTTTTTTATCACCGATTTGAGGAATGGTCGCAATCGCGTCCTTGTATTTGTCTGTTACAGCATTGTCAGGGTTGAGCATGCCAGCAATTTTATCCTTCAAGCCTAACTCCAATAAGATTTCAGTTGTTGAAAGATTGTTGGTGATAACTTTTTCAGGTGCCTTGTCAAAGACTTGTTCGACTTCATTTCCCTTAACATCATAGGTTTTAACCGTTAACGGATAAGTCGTCTCTGTGCTGGCCTTTTGACTTGTTTCTGTGCTAGACTGCGTGGTAGCTTTTTCTGTAGTAGTGTTGCCACAAGCTGCCATGGTTAAGGTAGCTACTGTTACCAGTAAAATGCTTAGTGTTTTTTTCATCTTATTTTCCTTTTCATTCTTATAAATAGTGAATCATAGCCTGCTGATCCTCGGTCCAAGTCACCTGACTTTGAACTCCGTATACAGTTTGCAATGACTCAGGGGTGATGGTCTCCTTTGGAGTCCCTTGGTAAAGGATTTCTCCCTCTTTCATCAGATAGAGATAATCCGAATAGCGACAAGCAAGTTGAATATCATGTAGGACAGCTAGAACATTGACCTTGAGATTTTTTACAATGGCTAACAAGTCTAGCTGATACTTGATATCCAGGTGATTGGTTGGCTCGTCCAGGAGCAAGAGAGTCGGTTCTTGCGCCAAGGCACGTGCTAACAAGACTCGTTGTTTCTCCCCCCCTGACAGAGACGAATAGAGACGAGTTTTCTTCTCAAGCATATCCACCTTGACGAGAGCACCTTGAACGAGGGCATAATCCCTTTCCTTTTCCTTCTGTAAAAAAGAGAGGTGGGGAGTTCTTCCCAGCAAGACGATTTCCTCAACTGTACAATCAAACTGCAATTGATTAAACTGGGTAACAACTGCCATTTGCTTGGCTATTTCTTTGAGTGACCAATGCTCCAGTGGCTTTCCATCTAGGCTTATCAAGCCTTTGTCCGCCTTTTCCTGACGATAGAGGAGTTTAAGAAGACTGGTTTTCCCACTTCCATTTGGTCCTAGTATCGTGTGAAATTGATGCCCCTCAACCTTAAGAGAAACTCCTTTGAGGATTTTTTTCTCTCCTAGTCCAAAGTGGACATCCTGACAAATCAAGTCCATATCAGGCCCTCACCTCCCTTCGCCTACCTCCAACAATGTAGATAAAGAAGGGAGCACCTACTAAGGCTGTGAAAATACCAATCGGCAACTCAGCGTTTGGAATGATGATACGAGAGAGTACATCTGCCCAGATGACAAAGAGGGCACCCAGCAAGGTCGCAACAGGAAAAAGTCTCCTGTAATTCGTTCCTACTAACCCTCGAGCTAAGTGAGGAGTAATCAGACCGACAAATCCAATAATCCCACAAGTAGCCACCAAGACAGCTGTCAGCACAGCCACCACGGTCACGTAAAGATACCAATAGAAGCGTAAGGGAATTCCCAAAGTTAAAGCAGCCTCATCTCCCATCATCATCGCATTAAAAACACGATACTGAGTAGCGAAAAATAGAAAGGCCAATCCTACTACTATAGTTGGCAGGACTAAGTCAGACCAAGTGGTCCCGGCAAGCGAGCCCATGGTCCAAAATTTAATGGTCATCACACTGTCCGCATTAGCGCCAACTGAGATAATAAAGTTGGAAAAGGCCAGAAAGAGAGCATTGACCACCGTTCCTGATAAGATCAGACTAGAAGTCGTCATCCTGCCCTGCATAGAGGCAATGATGAGGACAGCGACTGTTGCCAAAATAGCTCCAAGGAAAGCTCCAAGGCTAATCACCAATTTTAAACCAAGAATGATGCTCAAAGTTGCCCCTAGAGTTGCACCCGCAGAAATTCCTAAGACATAGGGCTCTGCGATGGGATTGTTCACTGTAGACTGCATCACGCTACCACACATAGAAAGACCAGCCCCTACTATCAGACCTAACAATACTCGGGGGAACCTCATATTCCATACAATGGCAAGAGTAGACTTGGAAACCTCTCCTATCTCAAGAGGAAATCCCAATCTGCTCAAAATGATTCGATAGGTATCTCCTAAATCAATCGCTACGGACCCCATAGAAACAGCTATAAAAAGTGAAATTCCTAAAACACTTAGCAAAATACCCAAAAACAACACAAATTGCAAATCTTGTCGGCTTCCAGAAAATTTGGAAAGCATGAAAACCTCCTTAGACAAAATTAAAAATTTAGAAAATTCTCATGAAAAGTATACCATATTTTCAACAATGGAACAAGATGAGAAAAATAAATATAGTTGGTCTTACAGTGCTAATAATCGTAACCGAAGATTATACTTGGTTATATCGAGGTAAAGTGACAACATAAAAAGCCCTCTAAAATTAGAGAGCTGATTTGAACCCGGGCTAAAATCCTAGTGAAACAAAAAATCTACACGGTCAGAAAAGTCTCTATCGTGCCATTTTCATACATGATGTATAGTCCAAGTAGAATGAATACTAAGGGCACAATGATTCGCTCGTATTTTTCAATTGTCTCGAATATTAACGGAATAGAGGATAACATCCGACTAATCTCGCAAAAGATAATTATGCCGATTACAAACACAAGCAACGCCACGAGGGTCTGTGACCAATCTAACGAAGCAAAATAAGGTATATAGATACCTAAATTATCTCCGCCAGACGCAATTGTCAGCAATGTAACTGTCCAAAACAGTTGATTTGCCTTGCTTTGTTCTAATCTTTCAATAATTTCTTCCTCTTCTTCCTCACCTTCTCCAACAATTGCAAAGCGAATCCCTAAATAGATAGGGATTAAACCAAGCAATCCAACCATCCATTCTTCAGGCACGAAATTAACGACATAAGCAGCAACTAAACTCGCCCCTACAAGTAAGCCTGTTCCTAGATATTGCCCCGCATAAATATGCCATTTCTGTTTATTCTGTGATAGCTGTGCAAATAAAATAATTAAAATAATTAAATAATCGATACTGGTGGAAATATAAACACCAATAGCAGATATGATTGTCTGTCCCATAAAAACCTCCTGTATTAGTCAGTAATAAATCAGCAGATTTTAGGAGAGCACAGACACATTAATTTAGCTATCGCTAGTGGGTAATGTCGAACGTAGGAAAGCATTTTACTCCTCCTCAAAACGTAGTTACAAAGTAATTTCTAACTGAAATTCGGTGACTACTTCCATGTAAAGTATAACATACTATACTTTACTTCGTAAAGTGTGGGCTCTCCGAGGGGGCTTGCAGACAGCTACTCGACTTTTCAAGCCGAGTAGATGCGCATTATGGTGTAATTAGCTGATACTATTTGAGGTTTTTGTAGTCTCCAAAATTGTGACCGATAAAACCTCAATAAAAAAGCCCTCTGAAATCTGAAAGCTTGATTTGAGCTCGGGCTATAATCCTAGTGAAAAAGATGAAACTCCTTGTGTTCATCGAACACTACGTCGTTTCCCTATTTTCATACGGATTTTTGGCGCCCTTAGCATCATGAGACTTGCTGGATAAAACGTTTGTAGACTAGGCGACGAGCCAAAGATTGTACGAAAATTTTAGTGAAACAAAAAATCTCCCCGAAGGGAGATCATTCTGGTTTATTTTACCTTACAGTGCTAGGAACCGTAACCGAACATTATACTTGAGTATATCGAGGTAAGGTGACAACGCAATGTAAGTGGAAAATAAAGCAGATTAGCGACGAAGTCCAAGAGAGTTGATTAACTCACGGTAACGGTTAACGTCGTTTTTACGCAAGTATGCAAGCAAGTTACGACGGCGACCAATTTTCTTCATCAATCCACGGTAAGTAGCGTGGTCTTTTTTGTGTTGTTTGATGTGTTCGTTAAGGTGGTTGATTTCCCAAGTAAGGACAGCAACTTGAACCTCTACTGAACCTGTATCACCTTCGTGACGTGCATATTGTGCGATGATTTCATTTTTTTTCTCTTTTGAGATTGCCATGATGTTTCTCCTTTTTATTTGGCTTCATCCGAGTGACAGGTTGGCATGCCTGTAACCAAGAAGAAGTTATTTGTCTTTACGACAGTTCTTATTCTACCAAGAAGCAGGGACTTTGTCAACTGATTTACTGTTTAAACGCTTGAATTACTCTACTGATTTCAGGGCTTCGAGCATATCCACTTTTCTCAAGTGGTAATTGACAAAGACCCCCAGTAAAGCTAAGATTACAGTCACTGCGACGATTGGAAGAGCATAGACTTCCCAGCTGACCTTAGGATAAAAGAGTATGGTGGCAGGTGAAATCATTTGAATCAAAAATTGATGTAAATAGTGGCCGGCTACCAAACCGAGAGCAATTCCCACAAGGGATAGCACTATGGTCTCACGGTAGATATAGAGGGTTACTTCTTTATTGTGGAAACCGAGAACCTTGATAGTCGAAAGTTCACGAATACGTTCTGCCACATTGATATTGGTGAGATTGTAGAGAATGACAATGGCTAGTAAAACGGAAACAAGGACAAGGATTGCCATGGTTTTATTGAGTGAACTAGCTACGAATTCAAAGAGATGGATGGCCGTTGCATTTTGGACCACCCCAGAAACAGCAGCTTCTTTCATAAAGACAGCAGCTCCTTTCTCCGTATTGGAAGGTGTTGGATCTTTTAATTTTACTAGGTAGGTATTGTCTTGTGGACTGGTGCCGTAGACTTGTTCATAAGTCGCTCTGTTGAGATAAACAAAGTGTCCAACATAGTTTTCAGAAATAGCCGCGACCTTGATTTCCTTCCCATCAAGCTCCAGCTTATCTCCAATTGTAACACCTGCTAGTTGGGCTAATTTTTGACTCACGACCGCTCCATCAGTGAACTGCATCTCTCGCCCATTTTCCTCTAATGTGATAAAGGGATTGAAGTCTTCTCCACTAGTAACCATCATGGTGATGGTTTGAAGTCCTGCTTTGCCTTTGAAATCTTTTTCAATGGATTTAGAGTAAATCTTTTGATAAGCATGTATAGGTTCAGCTTGCAAGGCACTTTCTAAATCTGCTTTTTCTTGATCCGTTGCACTGCTCTTTTCCGCTACAATCATCTGGTATTGCTGGATTTGTTCAAATTGACGCTCGGAAACTCCTCCCACAGATGACTGAATGCCAAGACCTGCAAATAGGAGAGCAACTGATCCTGCAACTCCAAAAATGGTCATCAACATCCTTTGCTTATAACGGAAAATATTTCGCGCTGTAACCTTATGAGTGAAGCTCAAATGACTCCATATAAAGCTCAACCGTTCCAGCAAAATCTTTGATCCTTTAACGGGAGGTTTGGGAAGCAAAAGTTGGGCTGCTTCATCGTGTAATTCCCTCCGCGCCACCAGATAAGCTGGCAAGACACTGGATACCCAACTCAAGGCTAGGGCAAGGATGCTATAAGACCTGTAAAAATACTCCTGGCTTTTCCCAACGACCATTCCTGCTGTTATAACATCCGAAATCACGCCTGCAAGGAGATAATGTCCAAGAAGCGTTCCTATAAGGGTTCCCACAGTTCCTGCAAGAAAACCATAGAGGACAAACTTGGCAATTATATCTTGATTCCGGTAACCTAGAGCCTTGAAAATACCAGCGTTGGTACGCTCTTCATCCACAAAGCGAGTCATCGTTGTAAAGGTCACCATTGCAGCGACCATATAAAGCACCACGGGGAAGATATTCCCGACAGAACGAATGCTTGCTGAAGCGTTACTATACATGAGATAGCCTTGACCACCTGGCATGGTTTGACGGTTGTATACATGGTATTTCGGCTCTGCCAGTTCATCCAGCTCTTTCTGACGTTGTTCAAGCTTCTCTTTTTCCTTGTCTAGATTACTCTCTGTCTGAGCCAGTTTTTCTTTTTCTGTAGCAAATTCTTCCTTAGCTTTTGTCAATTGCTCCGTGATTTGACTCTTTTGCGGTTCTGGTAAAGCGGTCGCTTGTTCTTCTTGGGTTTTCAAGCGACTTTCAGCCTGCTCTAACTGACTCTTGCCATTTTGAAAGTTGCTTTCAGCAGTTTGGAGCTGTTCTTTCCCCTCTTCCAGGCTCTTCTGCCCATTTGCTTTGATACCTGTCAATCTTTTTTGACCATTATCTGCTAGCAAGTCTTGCAACTCTTCCTGATGTTGGGTTCGTTTGGTCTTATAGTCTGATGAAAAAGCATCCAGATTTTTTAAATCATCATAGCGCACACGCGCAATACTATAAACATCTGAATCAAACTGGCTGGGCAAAATCACTCCATAGCCAGCCAAGCTTCCATTTCCACTGCTAGCACTCCCTAAGTCTTTTTGAGAAAGCATCTCACCCGACTGAACAAATCCAGTAATTGTAAAAGTTTGGGATTTTAGGACGGACTTCCCTTCTTCTTTCTTAGTAAAGGTAATGGTCTGCCCAATCTGATAGCGGTCTTTCCAGAAGTCGGCTAGGGCAATTTCCTCATCAGCCTCTGGCAGTCGCCCTTCTGTCACTTGGAAGGTTGAAATCCCCTCTGGCTTGGAATAAAGTCGAACCGCTTCTTCACTATTTTCAACGGTTAGGTCTGCCATATAACCAAACTCAACACTTGCTCCTTGAAGGGCCTTTAGTTCGTCTTGGTCTTCTTTGTCCAAGCCATAATCAGCTATCACTGCCAGATCTAGGGTATTGGCTTTACGGAGATAATCCCCTGCCGTACGTTCCATATTTGGACTGGCCACTTTGAGACCAACAAGGGCTAAAGAACCCAGCATCATCAAGGTTAAGATAGAAACAAAGCGTCCCTTTGAAGTACTCACTGACTGAAATAGGTCTTTCCGATATGTTTTTTTCATACTAATACTCCAATGTATCGATATCCTGCGGATGCTTATTGATCGTCATGCTCTTGACCGTTGCATCGCGCATGTGAATCACCCGATCTGCAATAGGGGCTAGCGCGCCATTGTGGGTAACGATGATCACCGTCGCTCCTTTTTGACGAGACATGTCTTGGAGAATCTTCAAGACTTGCTTCCCCGTTTGGTAATCCAAGGCACCCGTTGGTTCATCACAGAGGAGAATTTTAGGATTTTTGGCTACAGCGCGTGCAATGGAGACTCGCTGTTGCTCCCCTCCAGAAAGCTGGGCTGGAAAATTATTAAGACGATGAGACAGACCTACATCTGTCAAAACCTGCTCAGGATCCAAGGCATCTGTCACGATTTCTGAGGCCAATTCCACATTTTCCTTGGCTGTCAGATTGGAGACCAGATTGTAAAATTGAAAAACAAAACCTACATCTTCACGACGGTAGTTTGTTCGTTGGTGCGAACTATAGTTGGCAATATTGACACCATCAATCCAAATCTCCCCCTCATCATTGGTATCCATACCTCCTAGGAGATTGAGAACGGTTGATTTTCCAGCACCAGAAGCACCAAGGATAATGACCAGCTCCCCCTTTTCAATTTCAAAATTCACATCACGATTAGCCACAATCTCCGTATCCCCAACCTGATAACGCTTGTAGCTGTGTTTCATTTCAATATAAGCCATATCGTTTATCTCCTTTTCAAAGCTCGTTTTCTTAAATCAACAAAATGTTGATTCTAAATCACGAATATTATATAATGGGCTAAGTCAAAAAGCAATAATCAAAAATAAACATAGTGTTGATTTAAGAAGAAGGAAGAAAAAATGGTTCAGAAACGAAAAACTACTACTAAGGAAGACATCAAAGAAGCTTTGATTCAGCTGCTATCAGAGGATAAATTTGAAAATATATCAATTAGTAAACTCTGTAAACGGGCAGGAATTAATAGGGGAACTTTCTATCTACACTATGAAGACAAATATCAAATGATTGACAGTTTTAAAAGTGAAATTATTTCCCAGCTCTACATTTTTTTAGAAAAAGAAAGAGAATCGCCTAGAAAGTTTATGTTAGCCAACTTCTATATATTACGTTCGAACGAACGCCTTATTAACGCCTTGTCCCAAAGTCATTACATAGACTTTCGTGGTGCAATTCGTGAATTTCTAAGTAGCATTATTCTAACTGAAAATCAAAAAGAAAAGACTCGTCATTTCTTATCAGAAAACTTCCAAATTCCTCACAAATACGCTTTGGAAATCTTCTTATCAAGTATTGAAGGGATTATTTCTCTTTGGATTGCTGGGGGAGCGCAAGAAGAACCGGAAGAAATCACGGATATAATTTTATCAACCTATAACTACGAACACTGGAGCTACGAATCAAAAGAAGATTAATTCATACAACTTACTATTTCATAAGCTATATCCTCTCATTTTATACTTTTTCAATTAGCTAAATTGCCTTTTTTTAAACTTAGATACAAAAAAGCCTAGGAATTCCTAGGCTTTCTGTTTATAGATTATTTTCCAAGGTAGTATTCAGAAACTACATTCAATTTTTCGTCGAATTCGAATACCAATGGTGGGAAGTTAGGGATTTCCACGTCCATGATTTCGTCATCTGACAAGCGTTTGATGTGTTTTACAAGGGCACGGATTGAGTTACCGTGAGCTCCTACGAATACGTTTTTACCATCTTTAAGTGCTGGAGCGATTTTGTCTTCCCAGAATGGAAGGGCACGTTCCAAAGTCACTTTCAAGTTTTCAGCATCTGGGATAACTGAGTCGTCAAGTGAAGCGTAACGACGGTCAGTGTGAGCTGAATGCTCATCATCACGGTCCATGTTTGGAGGCAATACATCGTATGAACGACGCCAGATGTGAACTTGCTCATCACCAAATTGTTCAGCAGCTTCAGCCTTGTTTTTACCAGTCAAACCACCGTAGTGACGTTCGTTCAAACGCCATGATTTTTCAACTGGAACCCACAATTGGTCAGCCGCTTCAAGAGCCAAGTTTGTTGTTTTGATCGCACGTTTCAATACTGAAGTGTAAGCTTGGTCAAATTCGATACCAGCTTCTTTGATCAATTTACCAGCGTCAATCGCTTGTTGTGTTCCTTTTTCAGACAAATCAACATCAGCCCAACCAGTGAAAAGGTTAGCTTTGTTCCATTCAGACTCACCGTGGCGAGCAAAAACCAATTTTACCATTAGATGGATTCTCCTTTAATTTTTCGAGGTTGCCCTCGTTTATCTATTCTATTTTACACAATTTTTCACAAAAAAGCTAGTTAAAATCAACTAAAAAGAGAGAACAGTGTCCTCTCATCTAGTTATTATTAATTCGTGATATTCAATCAAGAAACGATTGCAATTATTTGTTATTTAAAGCATCAATTAAACGATCAGTATTCTTAGTTACATCATGTTTTCTTATAAAAAAAGTATTTCTCTAACATATTCTTTCACCAGATAATTCTTTAATTGAAAAAAACAACCCTCAAACGGATTGTTTCACTAAATTATCAGACAAGTCCATAGATTTCTTTCAAAAATTTGGAAAAAGAAACAGCGCCTTTAATGATTAGAAATCCTCCTATCCACTCGGTCGCCGAAAGAAATCCCATCACACCACCAAGGATATACAAAATGGAAGGCAACTTTCGAAGTTGTTGATCTTCTTCAAAATAGATTAACATAAAGGTTCCTAATGCAATCATCAAAATCTTAAAAAATGTCAGGAGTAAAGAAAAGGCAACCGTGACGATTAGCATTTTTGAAGGATCTTTATAGATGAGGGCACCAGTATAGGATAGCAAAAATCGTAGGACAGGTCCCAAAAGCAAGGTTATGCCTGCCACCATACCCAGTCTCCAATTGAGTCGAACCAATCTATCTCTCTCCATAAAAACCTCCTTCTCTCGTAGCTATCATTCTACCATATTTGCTCCAGAAACAAAAGACCTTCTCAGTCACAAATCTGTCTCATATCAGCTTTCAGACAGCCCGACATAAAAAGAGAAGATCTGTCGATCCTCCCTTTTCATTTTCCAACCCTTATTTCTTAAAAATAGAGGTTCTGAAGTCGTTTGTTTGGTCAAGATAAGCTTTAAAGATTGCTCTCTTCAACTTATGAACAGCACTGTCAATCTCTGGCTTATAGTCACTCCAACGAGGAGCCACTGCATCCTGTAGCACAGCTTGATCCATGAGATCCTGCAATTCAGTCACACTATTGATGGTCTTGTTCGCATAGTTTGGCCATGGTTTTGTCGGATCTTTAAAGGTCACTTGCTTCAAGTTCCCAAACTGATCCACACGTTCTTTATACATGGCTTTCTTAAAGGCAGCCCAAGATGAATACTTGCCTTCAAATACCTTGTCCAGTACAAGATCATCTGTCACCAATCCGCGTTCTTTACCATAGAGATTGATGGTTTTACCTTTTTGTTTGGCAGCTTCTTCGTATTGGTTGGAGATATAAGGTACCATTCCATCCTTAAAGCCTTTGGCAGCCAAAAGTTCGTAAGCGATCCGGCGTCCCATAAGGTCCCCTGGCGTGCCTTTCTCACTGCTGAGAGCTGAAAAGATTGGGGCAAATAGTTTAATCGTATAGTAGCCATTTCGTTCATAGTCGCCAGTCTGGTACTCACGAGCTGATAAGATGTTGTGGTCAATCAAACTTTCAAAACTATTCAAGTTTTGGGCCTCTTCTGCTGTCAATTCTTTGACTACGTTAGTGGCATAAACCTCATTTCCATCTGCTGGATCTTTCACATACTTGTTCTCAATTTTTCTGAGAGCCGCCATTTTCTGGTAAACATTTAGTTTGTTAACGATTGACTGCCCTTCGAGATATTCTAACATGTAGATAAGATCAAACATGTTGTGGACATAGTTCTGAAGATCTGCTGCGCTTTGGAATCTCTCTGTCGGATCCAAGACTTGCAGACGGGAGCCTTCTTTACTATCTGATGTTGAGTGTTTCAAGATGGAGTTAATGGTAATGGTTGCGTCACTTGGTTGGTCAGGGGCTTGCAATAAGCCTTTTGCAAAGAACTCTGGTCCCAAGCCACTTCTACGACCATAGCCGCCAAGGTAGATATCCTGATCGGAATCATGGGTCATCTCATGGGTATATGTAATGGCTCCATCCTTGTCCAGCATACGGTAAGACATATAGTAGACGCCATCCCCTGTAGCATAGGCTCCATGCTGGTTGTGAACTACCTTATTGCCAACTGGTCCAAAGAAGTTCTTCATAGCTGGATTGGAGCTATCAAACTTAGCCTCCACTGTGGCTTTTCCAGAGGTTGTGTCATCCCCAAACTTATAGGCATCATAAAGGAGAATCGTACGATAGAGTTTTTCACGTCCCTCATTATCTAAAATACGATACCAATAATCGTAGTGATCTCGCTGACGTTTGGCTGTTTCACGCGCATTTTCTTCTACAAAATCATTGAGAGCCTTGCCCGCTTTATGCTCGCTATTGCGGTAGCGATCATAGGCTCCAAATCCTAGACTAGACATGGTCGAGATGACAAATACTGATTTCTCTGGCAAGGTTAGGAGCGGCAAGACCATATTGCGGTATTTCCATGTGGCACTTGTGATGCGATCATAGACACCGATAGAATACTTGGTACCTGCTTGTTCCTGCTTGGTTTTGACTTCTTCAATATTAGATTTTTCTTCGACAATGTAAGCCTTAGTCTCTGATTTAAACCAGTCATTGTTGCTTTTCTCTGGTAGAAAGACTTTTCGATAATGTTCTAAAGTGCTAAACAAATCTGTCGTTCCATGCTGGCTAGCAAGACTGATAGAATAAGTATCGACATTATTCTTAGCTAGAAGATTGTTAAAGCCAGATTTACCTAACTCAATCAGGGCATCTAGTGGTGAAGCATTTCCCTTACCAAAGAAGTCCAGATGGTACAGAACCAGGTCTTTGACGTTTACTTGACCGTAGCTGAAGTTATACCAACGTTCCAGATAGGTCAACCCAAGTAGCAAGGCTTCTTTGTTGTTTTTGATTTTATCTACAAGATAGCCCTTGGTGACTGGATTGTCACCGGCAAGTCCAGCATCAGCTGACAAGAGTTTTTTCAAACTGTCTTCCAGATGTTGTTTTGTTTTGGCGAACTGGTCTTCAAGATAGAGCTCGGTTTGCTTGACGTTTGGAGAAATACCCAGTGTCTTTCTGATGGCTTCTGAATGATAGTCAACCTTTTGTAAGTCTGGTAAGACTTGCTTGATAATAGAAGATTGGTCATACAGGAATTGGTTTGGTGTATAGAGAAGTCCAGTATCTCCTAGACTATATTCTGCTAATTTGGCGAAATCAGCCTGGTACTTGAGATCGAACTTCTCAGATGAATGGTCCTTGTAGTGTAGCAAGAGTTTGTTTGCAGTCTGTTTGTTAGAAACAATATCTGTGATGACTTGGTTACCCTTCATCATAACTGCTGACAAGAGTTCTTTTTGATATAAGCTACTGCTTTCTTTTACTAGGTTTCCATATTTGACGATGGTTGCCTTGTTGTAGAAAGGTAGCAATTTTTCAATGTTCTTATAAGCCAAGTCGCGCTTAGCTTGATAATGGGCCACCTTAGAAAAGTCACTGTCTTTACTACCACTTGTTGAAAGGGGCTCCACTGTTGGTAGAGTGAGAGGATTGATGGCTGCTTTTTTGCTTTCGATTTGGGAAGCATCTAGCATCGTTCCTCTTTCTTCAAAGGATTCCTTGCTGACGACCTCATCCTTGACCAACGTGACATTGTAGACTCTGTTGGCCTTGCTGCTGAATGTGTCCTTCACCTTCATATCATTATAGTGGTAACCAGTGATGGCATTTCCGTTGGTTACATTGACATCGCTGAGGACATTGGTCAAACTTCCAGCATGCTTTACATCACCAGAAGTTCGGTCCCACAAATAGCCTGCTACTCCCGCGACTCTACCAAAGTGTTTGACATTGTTGATATCCCCCTCAGCATAGCTATGCTGGATTTTCGCATCTCGGTCTACTAGACCTGCAAGACCACCCACAGTCTGATCTGAACTATTTGTGTTGGATGAAATGGTTACTGTCGCTTTTGACTTCGTCAGCAAAGCCCTGTTTCCTGTCAAATGACCGACCAGACCACCGATATTGTAGGCAGCAGTCGTTTCATAAGTGTTGATAATTCTTCCCTTGAAACTGCTCTCTGTGATACTTGATTGTTCAGCCTTTGCCAGCAAACCACCGATACCGCGTTCACCTGCTAGAACACCATCGACATGAACTTGCTTAATCTTTGTACCATTCTGGGCTTCATAGGCCAGTGAACCGATATCATCCTTTCCAGAAATGGTGACATTTTTCAGACTCAATTTTTCTACTGTGGCACCACTCAAGGTTTCAAACAGAGGCTTTTTCAAGTTATAAATAGCATACTGCTTGCCATCTTTTTCACCGATCAACTGACCAGTAAAAGTGCCTTTGATATAGGATTTAGCTTCAGGCTCTAACTCCACTTCGTTGGCATTCAAACTAGCTGCTAAATGATAGGTTCCAGAGAGATTCTGGTTGATAGCTTTGACGAGGTTGCTAAAGGAAGTAAAGGTTGTCGTTTCCTCTCTAGCCTTCTTAGCTAGGTAGAAGGTGAAATTATCGACATATTTATTTTCTAGCTCTTGCTGGAGTTTCTCAGCCTTGGCTGTAATTTTATAAACTGACTGACCATCTTTCGTTTCAGCCGTTATTGAAGAAACTGGTAGATAGACATCTTTAAATGACGAAGATTTAACCTTGACAAAGTAAGTTTCTGTATTCTTTGGAACGCTGTCTAAAGAAACATGTTGTTTGTAAGTACCATTGGTCTGACTATACAGCTCCAGATCCGAAACATTTCTTAGCTCAAGCGTTTTCTCTGGATCTTTTTCTTTTGGTTTTTCTGTCGGAGCTTCCGGTTTTACTTGCTCAGTATTACCAGTATATTCTGGAAGAGGAGCGACTTGCTCTGGTTCAACAATGGCTCCAGCTTGCTCACCTTTATATTCTGGTAGGGAAGACTTGATTTCTGGTTCGACGATTGCTCCAGCCTGGGTTCCCTGATACTCAGCTTGTGGAGCGACTTGCTCTGGTTCCACTATGGCACCTGATTGCTCACCTGTATATTCTGGTTTTTCGCTTGTCTCTGGTTCTACAATCGCTCCAGCTTGAGTTCCTGTGTACTCTGGTGTTGGTGTCACCTGTTCAGGCTCTACGATTGCTCCAGACTGATCGCCTGTATAGGCTGGTTTGTCAGTCGTTTCTGGTTCCACCAAAGCCCCAGACTGGACGCCCCCAACCTCTGGCTCAACTTGTTCTGGCTCGACGATGGCACCAGCTTGCGTTCCCTGATATTCAGGTAGCGGAGCAACTTGCTCTGGTTCAACGACTGCTCCAGCTTGGGTGCCAGTATATTCTGGTTTTTCGGCTATCTCAGCCTCTACAATCGCTCCCGCTTGCTCGCCTGTATATTCTGGTAAGGAAGCCTGGGTCTCAGGCTCTCCTTTTCTTGCAGACTGAGGTGCTTCACTCGGTACAACTGTCTTCTTAGTCCCTTTTTCTACTATACGTGGCAAGGCTTCTTCTAATTTAGTTGATAGAACTTCTCGGGAAATTTCTTGGTTTTCAACAGTGAAAATGCGAACGACTTCAACCTTCTTCCCAGCACGCCCTTCTTGTTTGACTCGAATGGTCCCCTCTGCTAGTTCTGGATTTTCCTGAACCACTTCTGGAACATCTAGTTTGGTTACAATCTCTTGGTCTTTGTATAGGAGCTCTGGTTTGTTCACGCGACCAGCCAAGACTTCGTCCTGAGGATTCACACTAGCAATGCCAGACGGATTTTGATTGGATGAATCTTGAGAAGGGATTGGCTTCTCTGCAGGGCTTGTTGGAGACGGATTTTTCTGCTCATCTCCTGCCCTTTGTCCACCCTCATTGGCTTGGAAATGAGGTTGAACCGTATAGTCAAGTTTCTGATCCCTAGCAGCAGTTTCTTGCTGATTAATCTCTTTGTCTTGCTTAATATAGCCTAGATAAGTATAACCCGATAAGGCACGTGGCAAAGGCAGACTATCTCCTTGGGATAATTGGTATTCCTGATTGTATTGTAGCAAAAGTTGATTTTCGATAGCCTGAACCGAAGAAACCAAACCACTGCCCATCCCTGTTACCAAAATCACATTCAAGAGGGCCTTCTTTTTGCCTTTCTTTTTGGATACAACAAAAATAAGAAGGCCAATCGAAGCTAGCGCTTCACCTGATAAAACACTAGTAAGACTATGCTGCCCACCTGTATTGGGCAACTGACCTAGCTGTGCTTTCTCATCCATACGGTAGACTAGATAATAGGTGCTCTCACTATCTTCAGCAATTTTAGGAATGTCCTTTACAATCAAATCTTTCTCTTGCCCACTCAACTCCGTATCCGTCACATATTTGTAGTGAACAGCTACATTTTCTTGAGCAAATACAGTTCCACTGCTCGCAATGGACACAAAAAATAGGCTTGAAATCGAAGCTGATACAAGACCAATTGCTAATTTTCGTAAGGAGAAACGATGCTGCTTCTCTCCAAAAATCTTTTTCATTTTAAATCCTCTCGCTTTTTAACCTTTATCAAGAAAATAACTAGTATTATATTTTGATATAGGTAATTTACATTCATCATTATACTATAAAAAGAGTTCCTTGTCCCAAATAAATGCTTTGATTTTACGAATGAAAAAACTACTATATCTTGTAAATTTTTTATGTCATTTGATAACAGAAAAAAGAAGATCACTTGGATCTTCTTTTTTCATGTCTATCTTTGCAAGATGCTTATCTTTCAAAGATGGACTGTCTGAAGTCGTCTGTCTCACGAAGATAAGCGTTGTAAATCTTCTTCTTGAGCAGGTTGACCCAGCTAGCTTCAACACGGCTAGTAGCATTGGTAATGTTGCGTACATCCTCTGCTACTGCTGCATCCATCAGTCTTTGCATCTCTGCATAAGAACGAATGGTTACTTTCTTGGTACTGTTTGGATTTTTAAGCTCGTATTCAATGGTGATTGGCTTCAGCTTGGTTAGCTTATCAATCCGCTCTTGGTACATAGCCTTCTTGAAGGCTAACCAGGAGTCATATTCACCCTTAAATACATTTTCCAAGACTTTCTGGTCCGTCACGAGACCAACATCTCTTCCAGACCATCCGTCCCACGTTTTCTTACCTTCATCGAAGGCTTCCTGAGAGTACTGACCAGAAACATAAGGGACAAATCCATCATGGTAGCCCTTGGCTGCCAGTAATTCATAGGCTGTGCGACGGAACATGACGTCACCTGGCGCTCCATTTGGATTGCTCAAAGCTGAGTAGATTGGTGAGAAGAGGCTGAGGCTCAGGTAGCCATTTCGACCATATTTTCCGCTTTCCTTGTTCTCCCGACGAGTGATCACATCATTTTCGATCAGGGAGTCAAAGGTCTTCAGCTGCTTGATTTCTTCAGCAGTGAAGCTTCGCGTCTGGTTACCAGCATGAATCTCCTTACCATACTTATCTGTAATATAGTAATTCTCCATCTTCCTGAACCACTGTAACTTGGCAGCATCACTCTGCTTCAGCATAGAGGTACCTTCTAGGTAATCTAGGGTGTAAATCATGTCAAACATACCATGGACATAGTGCTGCAGGTCTGCTGCATTTTGAACACGTTCCTTGAAATTATAGGTATGCATACGTGTCTTAGAATCCTTGTCCACCTTGAAGAGAGTATTGAGTGTAATAGTTGGTTCATCTGCGCTCGGTGAAGACTGCAAGAGTCCGCGAGCATAGAGTTCCGCACCTAGTCCCTCACGACGACCATATCCTTCAAAGTAAATAGCACCGTCAGAGTTATGGGTCATCTCATGCGTGTAGACTGAGTTACCATAGTCTTCCAACAATTTAGCAGCATCAAAGTGAGTTACACTACCCGTAGCATAGGCATTATAACCCTTGCTTGGATACCACTTGCCGGCAGGTCCGAAGAACTCCTGCATAGCTAGAGATTTTTTATCATTAGCTGGAGCCCAATATTTTTGACCATTCTTGTCAACCAATGAGAATCCGTCATAAACCAGAACAGAACGGAAAAGCTTGTCCTTGCTTTCTGGACTGAGAATCTTATACCAGAAATCATAGTGGTCGCGCTGGTATTCAGCTGTTTTTCTCACTCGGTCTTCGACATATTCAGCTAGCTCAGCGTCTGTGCGCACCCTGTTATTGGCATCAAGACGATAGCGATCATAAGCTCCCATAGAGAGGGTAGACATATTAGAGATCGCATAGACACCTTTCTCGGTCATGGTCAAGAGTGGCAGGAGCATCCCCTTGTGTTCCCAATTATCAGCAGTAATCTTGTCATAAACGCTGACAGAGTACTTGCTCTTGCCCTCGGCTGCATCCTGAAGCTGTCTCGCTTCTGCTACATCCGACTTAGCCTCAACGATATAGGCTTTTGTATTGGTTTTGAGCCATTCATTATTGGTCTTATAAGGCAGGAAGAGCTGACGATAGCCTTCAAGATAATTGAAGAGTCCTCGTTTACCAGTTGCTTCAGAGAGCGAATTGTCATAAGCTGTATAGTTGTTCTTAGCCTTGAGATTCTCAAGTCCTGATTTCCCTAAAGCAATGATTGTATCTAAAGTCGAAACATCATTCTTACCGTAGAAATCCAACTTGTAAGCCGATAAGTCCTTAACATTAAAGTTATCATAGTTGATATTGTACCAACGATTAAGATAAGTCAGACCTAATAGGAAAGCTTCTTTATCAGCAAGAATCTTCTTAACAAGATAATCCTTAACTACTTCACCTTCAGTATTGATAGCCTTATCCATAGCCAGCACTTTGCGAAGCTCACCTGATAGCTTGCTTTTCACTTGCGTAAATGCGGTGTCTAAGTATAGTTCATCCAAAGAAGTATCTGCTGCTACACCAAGAACTGTGCGCATAGCTGGCGAATCAAGAACTACCTTGTTTAACTCTGGCAGGACTTGATTTAGAATACTAGTATAATCTGATACAAAGGCTTCTGTAGTATAAAGAAGGTCTAGCCCCTTGATGCTATACTCAGCAATACCTCGATTTACGAAATCTCCCTTATAAGATAATTCTAGGTAATCGATGGTATTGTCCATGTAGTGAAGCATCAAACGATTGATTGCTGTTTTATTGCTATGGATATCAGTGATAACCTGGTCGCCCTTCATCGGAACAACATCCAGTAGGTACTCCTTGTTCAACTTATGCTCTTTCGGAATCTTGTTCGCAAACGAAACAATGGTTTCTTTATTGTAGAAAGGAAGCAGTTTCTCCATATTTGCATAAGAATATCCGCGGTCAAACTGAGCATTGTTTACCTCACCATAGTCGACAAAACGCATATTTAGATTCGTGTCATCTAGGCTAGTTGTTATGTCCATAGCAGTCAGTTTTTCTTCCATTTCTTCTTGAGTAATGGTAGAAGTAACAAACTGATCGTTTTTCAAGGTTTCACTTTTGGCAACTTTATATGCTTGTGTAATGCGGTCGTTCTTGTATCCCTGATCCCCAGAAATACTGTAAACATTTGTACCACTGACATTGCTGATCACATTATCAACCAAACCATTAAAGTAGTTCGAGCCGACCACTCCACCGATTTGACCGTTAGTGGTTGAATTATATAATTTTCCAGTCACATAAGATTTGGTGATTCGAGCGTTGTTTTCTAGACGTCCAACCAAACCACCGATACGTTGTTCATTTGATTTTGCACCGCTAATAATCGTTACATCTGCTTTACTTTGGCTGAGAAGAGATTCTCCTCCTTTAAGGCTTGCAACCAAACCACCTACGTTATAGGCTTTGATGTGTTGATTGTTAGATAGGATGGTACCAGTAAAGGAACTATTTGTAATCTTCGTATTGGTTCCATTAACTACTAGACCCGCTACGTTAGAAGCGTTGCCTACTACCGATACTCTCCCCTGAACAGAAACATCTGTAATTTGCGCATTTTCCGCATTGCGTGCCAGCGCAGCCGAGTCATAGGTACCCAAGATATTCACGTCTTTAAAGTCGATATTGGAAATGGTAGAACCACTCTTGAGGTTTTCAAATAAGGGCTTGGCTAGATTATAAATGGCATATTGCTTACCATTATGACTACCTGTCAGACTACCTGTGAAGTTCCCTTTAAGATAGACATAGTCCGCAGGAGCTAGGTTAACCTCGCTCGCATCCAAATCAGCTCCCAGAACATAGTTTCCTGCCATATTTCGCTTCATAGCGTCTACCAATCCAGCAAAGCTGGTGTAGACATTTTGCTGACTTGGGACTGCCTTACTGATGTAAAAGTCGTGCCCAGACTTGTATCCTGTCTCACTTTCTTGGACGAGTTCAGGAAGGGCTACATTAACCTTATAGACTGCCTTGCCATCTTTCTCTGCTTCAGAAATGCTGTGAACTGGTAGGAGAATTTCCTTGGATTCGCTTGACTTGATTTTGACGAAGTAGGTAGACAGATCCGTAGGCATAGAGCTCATCGATACAAACCGCTTGTATTGGTCATTTTCTTTATGATAAAACTCAACAGAATCAATATCACGGAAGGCAATCTTCTTGTATTCTAACTCAAAGTTACGACTGTCTGTCTCAAACTCAGTAAAACTGCCATTATCCAGTTCATAAGTCAACTTGGTTTTTAGAGTGTAGCCTGTGTAATAGTCTAGGTCGCCAATCTTCAAGCTACCAGCAAAGTTAGTAATCGGAAGAGTGCGAACCAGCTGATCTCCCTGGTACAACTCTGCAGTCGCTGAACGGAAGGATTTTGTCTGGTCTTCCAATCTATATTGGACTGTCACCGACTTATCATCAGCATTCTCAGTCAGACTTAGAATTGAAACAGTCGGCTTGACTTTAGGCACTCCATTCAGTGCTTCTTTGGCTGCTGTCAAGCTAACAAGAGCTTGGTTGACCTGTACTTGTGTAGCAGTCTGATTGTTCAAAACTCCCTCTGCCTTGGTCAATTCGTCAGTATAAGCTGTTTGCTTTTCTGAATCCGCATTCTTATATTTAACCGAAGTTTTAACTCTTGGATTTAAATCGTACTCAGTCTGAAGAGCAGTTTTGACAACCTCAAGACCACTTAATTGAGCCTTGGCTTGATTGATTTGTTCCACCAGTTGGTTGACTTCTGCTTGGCTGGCTTGGGATTGGCTCAGAATCACTTGACCAGCCGTCAAAGCAGCATCATAGTTAGCTTGATGACTCTGACTATCGTTGAAATAACGGGCCTGAGCTTTAATCTGATCCGCTTCTGCCAAGAGATTATGCAGTGAAATTAAATCGAACTCCTCTAAAGCGTCTGCTTTCGGTGCATCATTTGGTACCATGCTTGGTTTAGCAGTTCCGACTTTGACGATCTGTGTTACGGGCGCCAAAGTTTCTTCATTAGATAACTCTTGGCGGTCGATTTCCTGACCATTGGAACTGTAGACTCGAGTCTTGATAGTTCGTTCGCCTTGGACACCCGGAGTTGCAATTTGGCGGGCATCTCGAACAAGCTCATCGGTTTCTTCTTCACGAATGCTAAAGTTAATTTTCTCAACCCGAGTTTCGTCGGTATAAGTCAACGGATACTCTGGCAGAGTTTCTGCTTTTGGCGCTTCATTCGGTACCATGCTTGGCTTAGCCGTGCCGACCTTAACAATTTGCGTTACGGGAGCTAGAGTTTCCTCGTTGGACAACTCTTGGCGGTCAACCTCTTGACCGTTAGAACTGTAGACACGAGTCTTAATCGTGCGCTCTCCCTCAACACCTGGTGTTTTGATTTGACGAGCATCTCGAACCAATTCGTCCGTATATTGCTCCTCGATGTTGAACGCAATTTTTTCTACGCGGGTTTCGTCGGTATAAGTTAGGGGATACTCTGGCGGAGTTTCTGCTTTTGGTGCTTCATTCGGTACCATGCTTGGTTTAGCCGTGCCGACCTTGACAATTTGTGTTACTGGAGCTAGAGTTTTCTCGTTAGATAACTCTTGACGGTCAACTACTTGACCGTTAGAGCTGTAGACACGAGTCTTGATAGTTCGTTCACCTTGGACTCCTGGAGTCGCGATTTGACGAGCATCTCGAACCAATTCATCCGTTTCTTCTTCACGAGTGGTGAAGTTAATCTTCTCAACGCGAGTTTCGTCAGTATAAGTCAACGGATACTCTGGAAGAGTTTCTGCTTTTGGTGCTTCATTCGGTACCATGCTTGGTTTAGCCGTGCCGACCTTGACAATTTGTGTTACTGGAGCTAGAGTTTTCTCGTTAGATAACTCTTGACGGTCAACTACTTGACCGTTAGAGCTGTAGACACGAGTCTTGATAGTTCGTTCACCTTGGACTCCTGGAGTCGCGATTTGACGAGCATCTCGAACCAATTCATCCGTTTCTTCTTCACGAGTGGTGAAGTTAATCTTCTCAACGCGAGTTTCGTCAGTATAAGTCAACGGATACTCTGGAAGAGTTTCTGCTTTTGGTGCTTCATTCGGTACCATGCTTGGTTTAGCCGTGCCGACCTTGACAATTTGTGTTACTGGAGCTAGAGTTTTCTCGTTAGATAACTCTTGACGGTCAACTACTTGACCGTTAGAGCTGTAGACACGAGTCTTGATAGTTCGTTCACCTTGGACTCCTGGAGTCGCGATTTGACGAGCATCTCGAACCAATTCATCCGTTTCTTCTTCACGAGTGGTGAAGTTAATCTTCTCAACGCGAGTTTCGTCAGTATAAGTCAACGGATACTCTGGAAGAGTTTCTGCTTTTGGTGCTTCATTCGGTACCATGCTTGGTTTAGCCGTGCCGACCTTGACAATTTGTGTTACTGGAGCTAGAGTTTTCTCGTTAGATAACTCTTGACGGTCAACTACTTGACCGTTAGAGCTGTAGACACGAGTCTTGATAGTTCGTTCACCTTGGACTCCTGGAGTCGCGATTTGACGAGCATCTCGAACCAATTCATCCGTTTCTTCTTCACGAGTGGTGAAGTTAATCTTCTCAACGCGAGTTTCGTCAGTATAAGTCAACGGATACTCTGGAAGAGTTTCTGCTTTTGGTGCTTCATTCGGTACCATGCTTGGTTTAGCCGTGCCGACCTTGACAATTTGTGTTACTGGAGCCAAGGTTTCTTCATTCGAAAGTTCTTGGCGATCGACCTCTTGGCCATTAGAACTGTAGACACGAGTCTTAATAGTTCGTTCACCTAGGACTCCCGGAGTCGCGATTTGACGAGCATCTTGAACCAATTCATCCGTATATTGCTCCTCGATATTGAAGGCTATTTTCTCTACGCGGGTTTCATCTGTATATGTCAGCGAATACTCTGGTAAAGCATCTGCTTTTGGTGCTTCATTTGGCACCATGCTTGGTTTAGCCGTGCCGACTTTGACAATTTGTGTTACCGGAGCCAAGGTTTCTTCGTTAGACAACTCTTGACGGTCAACAACTTGACCATTGGAACTGTAGACACGAGTCTTGATAGTCCGTTCGCCTTGGACACCTGGAGTCGCGATTTGACGAGCATCTCGAACCAATTCATCCGTTTCTTCTTCAAGAGTGGTGAAGTTAATCTTCTCTACGCGCGTTTCGTCAGTATAAGTCAACGGAAACTCTGGAAGGGCGTCTGCTTGCGGTGAATCGTTCGGTACCATGGTCGGTTTAGCCGTGCCGACCTTAACAATTTGCGTTACGGGAGCTAGAGTTTCCTCATTAGACAACACTTGGCGGTCAACCTCTTGACCATTAGAACTGTAGACGCGAATCTTAATCGTGCGCTCTCCCTCAACACCTGGTGTTACGATTTGACGACTTCCTCCTGGAATCTCATCTGTATATTGCTCGTCAATAGAAAAATCAATCTTTTCTATTCTAACCTCATCATTTGTAGTCAATTCCAACTCAGAATTCTCATGAATAGGAGCTGTCTCGGGACTGGTGCCGTACTCTGACAATTCCGGAACTTCATGAACTGGCGCTGTTTCTGGAGTTGTGCCATATTCTGTTAGTTCTGGAACTTCATGAACTGGCGCTGTCTCAGGAGTTGTGCCATATTCCGTCAATTCTGGAATCTCTTGAACTGGAGCTGTCTCGGGACTGGTTCCGTACTCTGACAACTCCGGAACTTCGTTAACAGGAGCTGTTTCTGGAGTTGTGCCATACTCTGTCAATTCCGGAACTTCATGAACTGGAGCTGTCTCAGGACTGGTGCCATTATCTGTCAATTCCGGAACTTCATGAACTGGAGCTGTCTCGGGACTGGTGCCATACTCTGTCAATTCCGGAACTTCGTGAACTGGGGATGTTTCAGAAGTTGTACCATATTCCGTCAGTTCTGGAGCTTCGTGAATAGGAGCTGTATCAGAACTAGTCCCATATTCTGTCAGTTCTGGAATCTCTTGAACTGGAGGCGTATCAGAACTGGTGCCATACTCTGCCAATTCTGGAACTTCGTGAACTGGAGTTGTCTCAGGAGTTATACCATATTCTGTCAGTTCTGGAACTTCGTGAACTGGTGCTGTTTCTGGAGTTGTGCCATATTCCGTCAGTTCTGGAATCTCTTGAACTGGAGTTGTCTCAGGACTGGTGGCATACTCTGTCAATTCCGGAACTTCATGAACTGGCGCTGTTTCTGGAGTTGTACCATATTCTGACAATTCTGGAACTTCGTGAACTGGAGTTTCTTTTGGTATCGAGTTAGTTGGAGCTGTTCCAACTAAAATAATTTCAGAAACAGGTTCAACCGTCACTTGATCAGAAATCATTTCGCTTTTCACGATTTCTTGACCCTTACGATAATGACGAGTCACAACTGTACGTTGACCTCGAACACCTGATTGTATAACTTTTGATTGCCCTTGAGCCAATTCATCTGAATATTGGTATTTTGTCTGATAAGGAAGTTCTTGGACTGACTCCTGCTCGCTAATTTTTAGTTCTGGCAAGTCATAAATAGGAGTTGAGCTTGTGAATTCTCTCTCCTTAGCGGCTATAGCTTCTCTTTCTTCCACAGTTAAAGCATCATCCTTATCTGAAACGATCTCTTTCATATCAAGATTTGTTTCACTCGGTTTTAGCTCTCTTTCCTTCTCTTTCTCCAAATCAAGTGTCGAATTTTCCTTCTGAGTAGAATGAGCTAAATGACTATCATTTTGTTCTTCATTCTTTAGATAACCGATATAGTCATAACCGTCAATTTTCAATGGCGCTGGAAGGGATTCTCCGAGACCCAAGTTAAGACTTTGATTATATGCTGCGAGTTCGACATTCGTCACTGCTAAGACTGTTTGAGATAGCAGTATGGATCCCATTCCAGTTACCAACAAGATCGAAGATAAATACCTCTTCCCATTTCTGCCTCTAACAACTACAAGTACTAGTAATGCAAGACCCATCGCTGTAAATGTTGATTCCCAAAGGCAGGAGTGACCTGTCTTAGGCAATACTCCAGATGAATCCCCTTGAGTAGTTGGACGATAAACTAAGTAATAGGTCTCTGAAGCATCCTCAACATACTTTGGAATCTCCTTTATCAAGGCACTCTTCTCTGCCTCTGTCAATTCAGACTCCACTACGTAGTGGTATTTGACCTGAGCAGACTGCTGACTTTGAATTTCTGCTGCCTTTACAGAAGTCAAGCCCCCGGTTATTTGCCCACTCAAAAAGAAGCTTCCAATAGTCGCCGAAACGAGCCCAACGGACAACTTGCGGAAAGAAAAACGCTGTCGTTTTTCTCCATAAAATTGATGTTTCATTCTCAAAATTTCCTCTTCAATATGTTATTCAATCCTTTCTATTCTACATGATTTCACTTGATTATTCAAATTATTTGTCGCGATTTTTAGAAGCAACACATGCTTTTGAAAAGTACCAAAACACGACTCCTCTTTTTAAAAAATCTCAAAAATCAACTTAATCTCTTCCTAAAAATGTTAGATTTACCCCCTTTGTCCTAAGCCTTTTCCAGCAAAAAAGAGAGAAATAACTTTCTCTCTTTTTCCTTTTTATCTCATCTTAAACTATGAGAAGACATATTTCTAATCTGATTATTTGGCTTCAAATCCTTCTGCGACAGCGTCTGCAAAGTTTTCTTCTACGATGCTTGCACAGTGATCACAGATAACTGCATGGTAGCTACGTTCTGCAGTAGTTGGATCGATACGACGGCAACGGTCACAAACTTCACCTGCAGCGCGTTCAACTGTAAAGGCAACATCCTCAAAGCTAACTGCGCCTTCTGGAGCTGTACCTTCAGCGATGGTCAATTCTGACACGATCAAAAGTTGAGCCACATTGCTATCTACTGCTCCAAGAAGAGTTTTCACCACTTCATTTGGATAAACTGTCAAGTGGGCTTCGAGTGATTTACCGATTACTTTTGCATTACGTGCTTCTTCCAAGGCTTTTTGAGCTTGTCCACGGAAGTCCATGAAAGCTGCCCATGTATCCAAGATTTCTTCTTGGTTGGCAAAGGTTTGAGCTTCTGGTAGTTCTGATAATTGAACGAAGTCTTCAGCTTCAAACTCAAGATATGACCAGATTTCCTCTGCTGTGTGAGGAAGGATTGGTGTCAAGAGTTTGGTGATTTTGACAAGAATGTCATAGAAGACAGTCTGCATTTGACGGCGTTCGAGTGATTTGGCTCCTTCGATGTAGACAACATCTTTAGCAAAATCAAGGTAGAAGGCTGACAAGTCAACGTTGATAAAGTTCACCAAGGCCTTGTAGATGGTTAAGAATTCAAAGTCAGCATAAGCATCACGAATGGTCTTCACAAGCTGGTTAAAGCGAATGGTCATGTACTTGTCAACAGAACGAAGCTCATCGTAAGCCACTGCATCTTGAGCTGGGTTAAAGTCAGATGTATTGGCAATCAAGAAGCGAAGTGTGTTACGGATCTTACGGTAAGTTTCAGAGACTTGGCTCAAGATATCCATAGAGATACGCACGTCGTTGCTTGAGTCAACACTTGTTACCCAAAGTCGCAAGATTTCCCCACCAAATTGTTTTTCAACATCGCTTGGAGCAATGGTATTTCCAAGAGATTTAGACATCTTCTCACCTTTACCGTCAAGGGCAAAACCTTGTGACAAGATTTGTTTGTATGGCGCCACGCCATGGTTGGCAACAGATGTGATCAATGATGAGTTGAACCAACCACGGTACTGGTCAGAACCTTCTAGGTAGAGGTCTGCTGGGTATTTGAGTTCTGGACGGTTGACCACTACTCCATTCCATGATGAACCTGAGTCAAACCATACGTCCATGATGTCTGTTTCTTTCTTGAACTCGCCATTTGGTGAACCTGGGTGGCTAAATCCTTCTGGCAAGAGGTCTTTGGCATTACGTTCCCACCAGATGATAGAACCGTGTTCCTCAAAGAGTTGAGCAATATGCTCGATCGTTTCAGCAGTCATGATTGGTGTTCCGTCTTCAGCATAGAAGATAGGAAGTGGAACTCCCCAAGCACGTTGACGAGAGATAACCCAGTCGCCACGGTCACGAATCATATTGTAAAGACGCACTTTACCCCATTCTGAATGGAATTTCACTTTTTCAATTTCATCCAAGATTTCTTGGCGGAATTTTGAAACTGAGGCAAACCATTGTGGAACAGCACGCCAGATGATTGGTTTCTTGGTACGCCAGTCAAATGGGTAAGAGTGGGAGATTTCTTCTTGAGCAAGGAGCAAATCGCCCAGTTTTTCGATAACAGTTGGTACAACCTTATCATAGAATTGACCTTCGAACTCAGCACCTGCATTTGCCATCATAATCCCTCGTTCGTTAACTGTTACAGCAACTTCAAGACCGTTGGCAACACCGACATTGTAGTCATCCTCACCAAAACCTGGAGCCGTATGAACAATACCTGTACCAGAGTCAGTCGTAACGTGGTCACCCAAGATTACCAACTCATCTACAGCCGTATCCCAAGGGTGAGCTGTCACGATGTGGTTCAATTCTTGACCACGATAAGTCGCCAAGACCTGAACATCAGCCCAGCCAAATTTCTCAGACAAACTGTTCAACAATTCTGAAGCAACCACAAACTTACGAGATTCACCAGCAGGTTGTACAACTACGTAATCAATATCCGCACCAACAGTCAATCCACGAGAAGCAGTGATGGTAAATGGAGTTGTTGTCCAAACAACGATGTAAGTATCTGTATCAAGCAAACCTTTTCCGTCTTTGACACGGTTAGCATAGTAAAGGGAAGTTGAAAGCAAGTCATGGTATTCAATTTCCGCTTCTGCAAGGGCTGACTCAGAAGACCATGACCAGTAAACTGGCTTGGCACCACGATAGATATAGCCTTTTTTAGCCATTTCACCGAAGACACGGATCTGAGCCGCTTCATAGTCCGGAGTCAAGGTTACATAAGGATTATCCCAGTCACCAGAAACCCCCAAACGTTTAAAGTCTTCGCGTTGTTTATCAACTTGAGAAAGAGCATACTCACGGCAAAGTTTCAAGTACTCAACCAAGTCCATTTCTTTGCGTTTAACACCTTGTTTTGCCAAGACTTGCTCGATTGGCAGACCATGTGTATCCCAACCTGGAATATAAGGAGCATAAAATCCTGACATAGATTTAGAACGAACAATAATATCTTTGGAAATCTTGTTCATGGCATGTCCAACATGGATATTTCCGTTTGCATACGGAGGTCCATCGTGCAAGGTGAAATGTGGTTTTCCTTGGTTCAATTCTTGACGACGTTGATAAAGTTTTGCTTCTTCCCATTCTTTTTGCCAAACTGGTTCTTTAGTTGGAAGACCAGCACGCATAGGAAAGTCTGTTTTCCCAAGATTGAGGGTTTCTTTAAGTTTCATTGTTACTCCTTTAATTTAAACTGACAAAATAAAAACCACGATTCGCAAAAAGGACGAAAATCGTGGTACCACCTTTGTTCGAAAAAAGACAGGGTCTCTTTTCCTCTTTTCCCGTAACGTGGGGGACGTCCAGTCTTACTGTTTTCGGACTGGATTTGTTGAGAGGATAATCTAACCACTAGGGATTGCAGGACTCTCACCATCTCCCGCTCGCTGAAAATATAGTTGGTTCGATCTTGTTCTCACATTTTTTATAGGATAAGAACAGATTCTTTATTTGCATCACCCTCAGTTGTCGCAGTAGCTTCTACTTCAACTGACTCTTCATGCTGGTCAATTTCTTCTGTCTGTTGGTTTTGTTGAGCTTCAAACTCAGCTAATTCTTTGTTGCCAGCCTCGATACGAGCTTGCAATTCAGCAACCTCTTCTGGCGTGAATTGACGAGTCATATCAATTGGTTCTTCCTCTGGTTGTAAAGATACTGATTCACCAAGAACTTCACCAACCACTTCTTTAAAGGCTTCATCACTTGTCTGAAGGTAAGTAGCTGTTGGGCGAAGAATATCTTCCCAATCAGATGACTCAACAATAGCCAATTGACTTTCAATCGTAGACTTGAGGCGTTGATGGAATACACGGCTCTTGTTCTTCAACTCTTCAGTCTCAACAGCCACTCTCTTCGCATTATCAGTTGCCTGACGGAGAATTTCATTTGCCTTGTATTTCGCTTCTTCAAGCAAACGTTGAGCGTCTTGTTCAGCTTGTTGAATAATATTGTTTGAACGTTCTTGAGCAGCTTGTTTGACACGCTCAGCAGTATCTTGAGCAATCAAAACTGACTGACTCAAGGAATCCTTCATCTCGTCAAAGTAAGACAAACGCTCTTCCAAACTCTTGATGTGTGTCTCTTTATCATGATTGCTACGAACCAAGTCTTCATAATCACGAACAACGATATCCAGAAATTCATCTACTTCTTCTGGATCAAAACCTCTAAATCTTGTACCAAAGGTTTTATCTTTAATTTCTAACGATGTAATTGGCATACTTTTCCTCACTTACTTAATAATAATTGAATGCTTAATTTTATCTTGTCTTTTTTTGTCTGTCCATTGTCTTTGACAACTTTCAAACGACCAAACTTTCTCACACTGATCAAGTCTCCAACTGCAATCTGGTAATCAGATTTTTCAACAACATGATAATTTACCTGGACAGATTTTTTCTCAATCAGTTGGCTAGCTTGGTTTCTAGATAATTTCAAGGCACTTGATAAGAGGGCATCCAATCGAAAACTCGAAACTAAAATTTCTCGTTCTCTATAATCAGTTTTAGACAAAATCCTATCGGTAAAAGGACGTTCCTCCAGCGATACGGGAAGTCTGCCAATCTTTCTTATTCCATCCTGAAAAAGAGGAATGAAATCACGATTGACAAAAATCTGTGCTCTCTTTTCATCTACCAAGATATCACCAAATAATTTACGGTCAATTCCTAGTTGGTTGATGATTGTTCCCAATATTTTTCCATGACTCAGTTGTTCAAACTTACTCGGATAGCAAATTTCCAACAAGGCCATTTCAAAATCTGACATCTCCGGTTCAAAATAATCTGGATAGAGAAGAACACGAACCGACTCAGTCGGAAGAAAATCACTGCTACTTTGACAACCAAGTTCATATGTCCCAGCTAGTACCCTCAAGATCTGTTCCTGATGGGGATTGATAAAAGGAGTAAGCGCCGGCGCATAGGTATCTTCTACCCGCTTGATCCACTCTAATCCCTTATCAATAAAGGGAATATCATCTTGGGAAAAATGTTGATAAATGGCTCGATTTGCTGTCATAGTAATAGTACTAGTCGTGTTAAGATATTTCCAACAAACTGAATCAGAATCAGGGCCGCCCAAACCGTAAAATCAAGACCAGCAAATTGCAAATTGAGCTTACGAAGGGGATCGATAACTGGGCGAGCAAGTCTGATGACTAAGCGACCTAGCTGGCTTTCATAGGCATTTGGAAACCATGAAAGAAGAGCAAATGCAACGAGAATGATCGAGTAAATGCTAACCGCATTTTGGATTAAACGGATTAAGAAAATCATTATCTTGCTCTATTTCGTTTAATATCAAAACCAAACTCAGCGCTTTGTGATTCGTCTGGAAGTTTGATATCTTCAATATTTACGATAACGTTGACAGGAGTCAATAGATACATCGTACTCGCAACTTTTTTCATGTTTCCAGCCAAGACATGACGAGCTCCATCCAAGTAATCAAGGCAACGACGGGCTTGTACTTCTGTCATGTATTGGAAATCAATCAAAATACTTTCATTTCCAGCCAACAAATCTACAATTTCAGTTGCATCTTCATATTTTCTTGGATAGCGAACGTCAATCGTCACTTTCTCATCTGAACGGTGACTTTGCATCGCCAATTCTTGCTGACGCGCATGAAGACGAGTAATATTTGCATCTTTTGCTGATCCTGACTGAGCAGGTGCTGGTAATTCTTTAGAAGATGGGATGGCTGGGCTAACTGTTTCCTCTTGTTGAGTCTGATAGTTAGTCGTTTCTTCTCCGTCTTCTGTAAAATAATCTATAAATTTATCGAATCTATCTTTTAAAGACATAGCTCTCTCCTATTTAAAAAATGCTGTACCGATTCGAACAAAGGTTGAGCCGAACTGAATCGCTTCTTTAAAATCGCGACTCATTCCCATGCTTAGCTCTGTCATCGGCATATTAGGGATTTGTTTTTCTCTAATTTCTGCTTGCAGAGCCTGCGTATCCTTGAAAATTTCTTTCAATTCATCACTGTCTGCCTCAAAAGGAGCCATGGTCATTAAACCAACATACTCAATCTGATCTAACTTAGCCAATTCTGGCAAAAGTTCTAGCAATTCTTCTTTTGAAAATCCATGCTTGCTTTCTTCCCCAGAAATATTGACCTGCAGGAAACACTTGACAACATGATCTGTTCTCTTTTGAATTTCCTGGGCTAACTTTAGGGAGTCTAAAGCATGAAAGTAATCCACATATGGGATTACTTCTTTAACTTTCCGTCTCTGTAGTGTTCCTATTAAATGCCAAGTAACTGGGTAATCTTTCAAGGCCTGATATTTTTCTAAAAATTTATCAACTCGATTTTCACCTATATGACGGACACCAAGCGGAAGCAAGGCTTCCGCTGTTTGTACATCTACATACTTTGTCACTGCGATTACTGAAACAGCATCTAGAGCACGGTTGGCTTCTTGACTAGCATCAGCTATTTGCTGAAAAACTAATTCAGTATTTTTTTTCAAATTCATTGATTAACGATTTTTGAAGAATGGAGGTGTATCCAATTCATCTTCATCTTGCGAAACTGGTGTTTCGAAGCGTTCTACTGGTGAAACAACTGGATCTGTTTGGCGAACAATAGACTCACGACGTAAGTCCCAGTCTCCAAAAGCAGACGCTTGGTTTGTTTCAAAGCGACGAGGACTTGATTTAGGCAATTCTGCTGTCTCTTCCAAGTCGAATTGACGGTCAAATGTGTGTGCTTGTGGAGCTTTAGTTGATGGACGTCCAACTGGTTGGTTGTTACGAGCTCCAACTACTTTTTCCACGCGCTCTTGACGAACACCTGTCGCTACAACAGTAACACGGATTTCATCCTTCATGCTTTCATCAATCGATGTTCCAAGCCAGATGTTTACACCTTGACCAGCTGCTTGGTTGACGATTTCTGAAGCTTCTTCTGCTTCAATCAAAGTCAAGTCAAGACCACCAGTAACGTTGACGATGACATCCTCTGCACCATCGATAGTTGTTTCAAGAAGTGGAGAGTAAATCGCTTTACGAGCTGCTTCAACAACACGTTCTTCACCACTACCGATACCGATACCCATAAGGGCATTCCCTTTGTTTGCCATCACAGTTTTTACGTCAGCAAAGTCAAGGTTAATCAATCCTGGGTTAGTGATCAAGTCAGTGATCCCTTGAACACCTTGGCGAAGAACGTTATCTGCTTCACTAAGTGCTTCAAGAAGTGGCGTTTTCTTGTCAACAATTTCAAGCAAGTTGTTGTTAGAGATAATCAACAAAGTATCAACATGCTCGCGAAGTTCGTTGATTCCTTCTACAGCGTACTGGCCACGTTTGCTTCCTTCAAATCCGAAAGGACGTGTCACGACACCAACTGTAAGTGCACCAAGATCTTTAGCGATACGTGCAATAACAGGGGCTGCACCTGTACCAGATCCACCACCCATACCTGCAGTGATAAAGACCATGTCCGCTCCAGTGATAGCTTCCGTCAAAGCTTCTTCACTTTCTTCTGCAGCTTTACGTCCAACTTCCGGACGTCCTCCAGCACCCAAACCACGAGTCAATTTTGGCCCAAGTTGGATAACGGTTTCTGCTTTCGTACTGCTAAGAGCTTGCACATCAGTGTTGGCTGCGATAAATTCTACACCAGCAACACCCTCGTCAACCATACGGTTGATGGCGTTACCACCACCACCACCGACACCAATTACCTTAATAACTGCGCCTTGAGCTGCTGCTGTATCAAATGAAAATGTCATAATTTCTTATCCTCTTTTATTCATCAAACATGCTTCCGATCAAACCACGGAAACGTTCTGTTAGCTTCGGTTTACTTTGAGAACTTGCTTGGAATTCTTCCTTGGGAGCAACTGGAACTTCCTGCACAGTTTCAGCTGGAGCTGCTTGTGCTGGACTTGGTTGCGCTACTGGATTCAAACGTTGATTTGGAATGCCAAAGTTGATTGGTTTTTGACGAAGGAATTCATCTCCTTTAACTGCTTTTTGAGCAAGAAGATTGACTTCAGTCAATTTACCAGCAAACTCAGACAAACTAATCACATGAGCAAATGCAGGGTTGCGAATTCCCACTTGGTTTGGTACGTGAAGTTTTACTCGAACACCAAATACTTCTTGGGCTAATTCAACAATTCCTGGTAAAATTGCATTTCCACCGATAAGGACGATACCTCCTGGCAAATCTAACAAGTGTCTTCTTTCCAACTCTTGTTTGATTTGATCAAAGATATGTTTGATGCGTGCTGAGATAATTTCTGCCAAATAGCTTTCTGTCACTTCAACAGGTTCTACTTCACCAATTACTTCAACTTGGAAAGTTTCGTTACTTGCAAGTGGAACGTAAGCTTCACCATAGTTCAGTTTCAAACTTTCAGCAATTTTTTGAGATGTTTTCAAGACTTTAGAAATGTCTTTTGTAACGTAATCTCCACCTTCTTGGTAGATGTTAGTGAACTGCAATTCTTGGTTGCGGATAGTCGCTACAGTAGTCTGACCTCCACCCATGTCAATGACAGTTGCACCAAATTCGCGTTCGCCTTCATTGAGAACGGAGTTCACGATTGCCAAAGGTGAAATAATCACATTATCAACATGAATACCTACACGCTCAACTGTCTTGCGAAGATTGTGTAGAATCGTACGAGGACCTGTGTAAAGCAGACCGCGCATTTCCAAGCGGACACCCATCATACCACGAGGGTCACGGATTCCTTGGAAACCATCCACGATGAATTCTTCTGGAATAAAGGTAATCACTTCACGATCAGGAGTCATGCTCTTTGTCAAAGCTGATTTGACAACATTTTCAACATCTTGATCTGTGATTTCTTTGGTATCTGAAGTTACAGGAATCATTCCTTGTGTTGGTTCAACCTGCAAGAGGTTTGCTGGAAGGCCAACGTTAACAGACTTAATAGAAATACCAGCTTTCTCTTCTGCCTGTGTGATTGCAGATTTGATTGCTGAAGCAGCTGCTTCAATATCAACAATAATTCCGTCTTTTACACCTTTACTTTTGGCATTACTAACACCAATTACATTTACTTCGCCATCTCTATG